>NZ_JBGNUT010000019.1:0-121651 GCF_041951385.1 Actinomadura sp. NTSP31
GTTTCGGGGGGCCGCCCGCCGGTCCCGCGTCCGCTCAGTTCAGCCCGTTGAGCTTGGCGATCCGGTTCTCGTACATCTTGATCACATCGGGGCGGGCGGCGTGCTTGCGCTCGTACTCGCGCAGCAGCTTCACCTGGTCCGCGGACAGGCCGCGCAGCCGGGCCCGCAGCTGCGGCAGCGTGGCCTCGTCGTAGTTCGGCACCGGCAGGCCCTCCGCGGCCCGCGCGGCCTCCGCCGGAGCGGCGGGCCTGAGCTCGGGCTTCGGCTCGAACGGGCCCTCCTCCGCCGCGGCCTTCCCCGGCTCGCGCCCGGCCTTCGGCGCGGGCGCCGGGTCGGCCTCCGGGACGGGGTTCGGAGCCGGCTTCGCCTGCGCCTCCGGCTCCGGACGCGGCTCGGCGGGCTTCGGCTCCGGCGCGGGCTTCGCCACCGGGGCGTCGTCCCGGACCGGATCCGGAGCGGGCTTCGCGGCCGGCTTGCCGATGGAGATCTCCCCGTCGGCCGCCCGGCGCTGCGCCGTCCGGACCGTCCCGCGCTCCGCCGCCGGCCTGGCCGGCCGGGTGCGCGGCCGGGGCTTCGGCTCCGGCTCGGGCTCCTCGCCGCCGCGGACCGTCTCCACGACCTTCCCGACGACCTTCTCCGCCGTGTGCCGGACGTCGTGGCGCAGCCGCCCGATCACCGGGCCCACGCCGTCGCCCTCGGTGATCTCCTTGTAGTCGCGGCTGACCCGGTCGCCGAGCAGCAGCGCCCGGCCCACGCCGAACATCGCCAGCCGGACGGCGTGCAGCGGGAGATCGCGGACCTGCTCGCCCACCGCGTCCTGGACCTGCTGCTTGAGGCGGCGCGGCGATCTCGTCATGGTCATTCCTCTTCCTGCCGTCCTGATCAGGGTCATGCGGCAATCGTCTGCTCGTGTCTCACTCTGCCCCATGGGTGCGAGCACGGTCACCCCGGGTTAATGGATTTCTGTCCAAAAGCCGCGTGGAGTGGGTCACACAGCGGGCTCCACCAGAGCTTTCCCCCTTTCCGCAACGGCTTCACGCCGTGCGGCGCGCCGTGGGACGGGCGGCGCGGGACGCGCGGGGCGACTCGTACGATGGAGGCATGACCGCCAACAGCCAGCGTCGTGTCCTGCTCGCCAAGCCGCGCGGTTACTGCGCGGGCGTCGACCGGGCCGTCCAGACGGTCGAGATCGCCCTGGAGAAGTACGGGGCGCCGATCTACGTCCGCAAGCAGATCGTGCACAACGTCCACGTCGTCAGGACGCTGGAGGAGCGCGGCGCGATCTTCGTGGACGAGACCGAGGAGGTCCCCGAGGGCGCCATCGTGGTGTTCTCCGCGCACGGCGTCGCCCCCGCCGTCCACGAGGAGGCCAAGAGCCTGGACCTGCGGACCATCGACGCCACGTGCCCGCTGGTGACCAAGGTCCACAAGGAGGCCGTCCGGTTCGCCGCCCAGGACTACGACATCCTGCTCATCGGGCACGAGGGGCACGAGGAGGTCATCGGCACCACCGGCGAGGCGCCCGACCACATCCACCTCGTCGACGGCCCCGGCGACGTCGCGAACATCACCGTCCGCGACCCCGAGAAGGTCGCCTGGCTGTCGCAGACCACCCTGTCGGTGGACGAGACGATCGCCACCGTCGACAAGCTCCGCGAGCGGTTCCCCAAGCTGATGGACCCGCCGTCCGACGACATCTGCTACGCCACCCAGAACCGGCAGACCGCCGTCAAGGAGATGGCCGCGCAGTCCCAGCTCGTCATCGTGGTCGGCTCCACGAACTCCTCCAACTCCGTCCGGCTGGTCGAGGTCGCCAAGGAGCACGGCGCCGACGACGCCCACCTCGTCGACTACGCCGAGCAGATCGACCCGGCCTGGCTGGAGGGCGTCGACGTCGTCGGCGTCACCAGCGGCGCGTCCGTCCCGGACGAACTGGTCCAGGGCGTCCTGGCGTGGCTGGCCGAGCGCGGCTTCGGCGAGGCGGAGGAGATCGAGTCCGTGCAGGAGCGGATGCGCTTCTCGCTGCCGAAGGAGCTCCGCAAGGACCTGCGCATCACGCCCGTCTAGTCGACGTCGCCGTGGTGCAGGCGGCGCTCGGCGGTCGTGGTGGGCGACTCGTCCCAGCGGACGGGGTTCTCGTTGTCCTCCTTCTCGAACAACCGGACCCCGACCAGCTTGCCGCGCAGCTCCCGGACGTTCGCCGGCAGCCCGCGGACCATCGTGATCACCAGCACCAGCAGCGTGCCGAAGAACAGCCACGGCGCCGTCGACGCCAGCGACGTCAGCAGCCCGACCGTGAGGGCGCGCAGCAGCGAGCCGTGGCCGAGCGCGGCCGCGATCTCGGCGATGACGGTCGCGAAGAAGAACACCAGCGGCGGGCTCACCGCGACCGTCAGCAGGTCGGCCGGGCGGGTGGCGAACGCGGCGAGCGCGCAGCCGATCGCGAAGCCCGCGCCGGCCAGCAGCGGCACGCCGAGCCACCGCGACAGCAGCGCGCACACCAGGCCCGCGCCGAACATCACCACGACGCCGCCGCGGCCGGTGAGGGTGACGGGCCCCGTCCCGGCGGCCGAGTGCGACCGCGGCGAGGAGCCGGCGCGCTGACGTCCCACGGGACCCCCTGAGGCCGGCGAGGCGCCGCCCGGCGCGTCGCGTGCCGTCGATGAGCTCATGGCCACCTCTCTCGACGATCACTCTGGTCGGGGATGGCCCGTCCGCCGAAACCTACCGCTTCCGAGGCTGGGCCATGCGGCGGCCGCTCATCGTCGTCCGGGGCACCGCGGCCCGGGGCGCCCTGTCCGTTGGGACGGTCCTCGTGGGCGGTGAGTTCGGCGGCGGAGGGCGCGCGCGGGCTCTCCTCCACCGGATGGGGGCCGTCGAGTTGCTCGTCCACGACGCCCAGTTCGTTCAGCTTCCGCGCGCTGACCAGCACGCGCGTCTCCAGCGACCCGACCGTCCGGTTGTAGGACTTGATGGCGCCGGTGAGGGCGCGGCCCAGCTCGTCCACGTGCCGGCCCATGGTGCCGAGCCGCTCGTACAGCTCCTTGCCCAGCTCGAACACGGCGCGGGCGTTGCGCGACAGCGCGGCCTGCTGCCAGGCGTACGACGCCGTCCGCAGCATGGTGATGAGGGTGGTGGGAGTGGCGATGTGCACCCGGCGCCGCATCGCGTACTCCAGCAGGGCGGGGTCGCGGTCGAGGGCGGGCGCGAGGAACGCCTCGCCGGGGATGAACAGCACGACGAACTCCGGCGCCGGGCTGAACGCCTGCCAGTACGCCTTGGCGGCGAGCCGGTCGACGTGGTCGCGCAGATGGCGGGCGTGCGCGTCCAGACGCACGGGATCGCCGGTCTCGGCCGCCTGCAGGTACGCGGCCAGCGACACTTTGGAGTCGACCACGATGCTCTTGCCGCCGACCAGCCGCACCACCATGTCCGGACGGACCGTTCCGTTCACGGTCACCGCGCTGGCCTGCTCGTCGAAGTCGCAGTGGTGCGTCATGCCCGCCAGCTCCACGACGCGCCGCAGCTGCAGCTCGCCCCACCGGCCGCGCGCTTCGGGCCGTTGCAGGGCCCGGACGAGGCCCTGCGTCTCCCGGCGCAACTGGTCGGAGCTCTGCCGGACGAAGTCGACCTGCTTGGCGAGCATCGCGTGCGACTCGCGGCGGCCCGTCTCGACCTCGCGGAGCTGCTCCTCCACCTTCGCGAGGGTCTCCTTCAGCGGCGCGACCAGATGCTCGACGGCCTGCTCGCGGCGCTGCAGCTCGCCCGCCGCCTCGACGCCCGCCGCCTTCAGCCGGGCGTCCGCCAGCTCCAGGAACCGCTGGTTGCTGGCGTCCAGCGCCTTGGCCGACAGGTTCTCGAAGTGCTCGGCCATCCGCTCCTCGGCGTAGGCGAGCTTCTCCTCCGCGGCCTTCGCCCGCGCGATGAGCGACCCTTGCCGGCCCGTCGCCAGCGCGTACCCGGCGACGGCGCCGAAGACGGCGCCGACGAGCAGTCCGGCGAACAGCGCGAGGTCCATTACTTCATCGTGACAGCGGACTCGCGAAGCGCGACCGCGACGCGCCGGAATGCCCGCCGGAACGGACAATCGTCCCACTGTTCGCCAACGGCCCCGGGACGCGCGTCCCGCCGGGCAGCCCGGCGGGTCCGCCGGGTCCGTAAACTTGACCGCCGTGAGCCTCTCCATCGGAATCGTCGGGCTGCCCAACGTCGGCAAGTCCACCCTCTTCAACGCGCTGACCAAGAACGACGCGCTGGCCGCCAACTACCCGTTCGCGACCATCGAGCCCAACGTCGGCGTCGTCGGGGTGCCCGACCCGCGGCTCGGCGTGCTGGCCGGGATGTTCGAATCGCAGAAGGTCGTCCCGGCGACGATGGAGTTCCTCGACATCGCGGGCATCGTCAAGGGCGCGTCCGAGGGGCAGGGCCTCGGCAACAAGTTCCTCGCCAACATCCGCGAGACCAACGCGATCTGCCAGGTCATCCGCGCCTTCGAGGACCCCGACGTCACCCATGTGGACGGCGACGTCGCGCCGTCCCGCGACATCGAGACGATCAACACCGAGCTGATCCTGGCCGACCTGCAGACGATCGAGCGGGCGCTGCCGCGGCTCGACAAGGAGGCCCGGACCAAGAAGGACAAGGACAAGCTCGCCGTCCTCGACGCCGTCAACGCCGCGCAGAAGCTGCTGGACGAGGGCGTCACGCTGTTCGCGGGCGCCGAGAAGGCCGGCATCGACCTGGCGCTGCTGCGCGAGCTGCACCTGCTCACCGCCAAGCCGTTCCTCTACGTGTTCAACCTCGACGAGGGCGAGCTGACCGACGAGGCGCTGCGCGCCCGGCTGCGCGACCTGGTCGCGCCCGCCGAGGCGATCTTCCTGGACGCCAAGATCGAGGCGGAGCTGATCGAGCTGCCCGACGACGAGGCGCTCGAACTGCTGCAGGGGATGGGGCAGGAGGAGTCCGGGCTTTCGCAGCTCGTCCGGATCGGGTTCGCGACGCTCGGCCTGCAGACCTACCTGACGGCGGGCCCCAAGGAGTCGCGGGCCTGGACGATCCGCAAGGGCGCCACCGCGCCCGAGGCCGCCGGCGTCATCCACACCGACTTCCAGCGCGGCTTCATCAAGGCCGAGATCGTCTCCTACGACGACCTAACCGAGGCCGGCTCGATGGCCGCGGCCCGCACCGCCGGCAAGGTCCGCATGGAGGGCAAGGACTACGTCATGCAGGACGGCGACGTCGTCGAGTTCCGCTTCAACGTCTGAGACGGCTCGCGCAGGCAGGCCCCACCGGTCCGGTGGGGCCTGCCTTGTCTCGTGAGCCTTGTGTGATTTGCGATACAGGTGTTGCATGTGGTGCCACGCCCCGCCCCTCTCGCGTGTTCTGTGGCGATATGTCCCAAAGTCGACACTTTGCCGGATTCTCTCGGGAACAGATTGCGGTCGGAACGGTCACCCGGTAACCAAGCAACAGCCGAGTCGTGCCGCTTGCCGGAAACCTGGTCAGGCGCGCCGTTCGTAGCCTTGGATAGGGGATCGTCACCGTTTGGCAATCTTCCCCGTTCCTGTTGAGCTGGATTGCATTATCCGCAACCGCGTGCCGGGGGTGTGCTTCGCCGCGATGCGCTGGAACAATTGACGCTCGTGGTTACGCTGGGCCCGGGGTGGGGTTCAGAAAGGGCCACCCGCACAGGACCCAGGCAACAGACCGCGCCGACCGGGGGCGAGGCGCGAGCGGAGGCAGGATGGCTCGCAGGTCGGCCGTAGGACGCGGCCGTGACACGGCCGTGACACGGCCGTGGTCGAGGAGACGGCGGCGCCCGCGGCGCTCGCCGCGTCCGCCGACCCGTGGGACGCGCCCGCGCCCGAACGGCGCCGCGGCCGCTCCGGCGGCTCCGGCGGCGGCGCGCGCGGCGGCGGCCGCTGGGGCGGCTCCGGCGGCCGCTGGTGGGTGTGGGTCGGGCGCGCCGTGCTCTGGGCCCTCATCCTCGTCATCCTCGTCAACGGGATCCGCGCGCCGTTCGAGCGGTTCACCGCCAAGGACGGCGGCTCCGCCGACAACAGCGGCACCGCCAAACCCGGAAAGGGCACCGGTTTCCCGAGCAGCGCCGCCGGCGCGTTCGCGCTGCAGTTCGCCAACGTCTACCTCAACTACGACCAGAAGAACGCCGCCGCGCGCGAAGCCCAATTGCGCACCTTCCTGCCCGACGGCGCCGACGCCCAATTCGGCTGGAACGGCGTCGGCACATTGCAGGTCCAGTCCGTCCAGGTGGCCGGAGTCGACGCCCGCGACGCGAACGACGGCACCGTCACGGTGCTCGCCCGCAGCGCCGACAAATGGCTCCGGCTGTCCGTCCCGGTCTACGCCGCCGACGGCGGCGCCCTCGTCATCTCCGGCCGCCCCGCACTGCTCCCGCCGCCCACCAAGGCCGCGCTCCCGCAGGGCGGCGTCCAGGACCGCGACACCGCCCTGGAGAGCACGCTCCAGGGCGTCCTCGGTACGTTCTTCCAGGCGTACGGCTCCGGCGACCAGGCCACGCTCTCGCGCTTCTCGGACGGGACGCCGATCGCGGGCCTGGCCGGCTCCGTCAGCTTCGTGCAGGTCAAGGAGGTCGTCGCGGCCAGGGGCGCCGCCGACGAGCGCACCGTCACCGCGACGGTCGGCTGGCAGCTGCCCGGCGGCGCCGGTGCCGGCGGGGGCGGCGAGCTCGACCAGGCCTACCGGCTCACCGTGGTGAAGAAGGGGACGAACTGGTACGTCAGAGACATCCGTGGCACCACGGAGCCGAACGCATCATGACCTCCATCCCCATGACAACCGCCGTCCCAGAGAGGTGATCAGTCGATGCTGCACCACATCATGGCGTCGATTCCGCACGAGGTCTGGGCGGAACCGCAGAAGAACGACGAACTCAACACCGGCAATCTCGCCGACTGGCTGCGCAACATCTTCGGCCCGCTCTTCCTCGTCATCGTCTCCATTGTGGCGATCTTCTTTCTGTTCACCCGGGAGATCACGCGCTTCGTCCAGTTCATCGTGCTGGCGATAGGAATCGGAGTGGTCTTCTACGTGCCGAACATCATCGAGACGACGGCCAAGGCGATCGCCAAGGCCCTCGGAGTGGACGTCACCTGACCCACGCGGAGGTCGGCAGGCGGCACTGTGCTCGCGCAGTTAGGGGAGTAGGGGCGTGGATCTACCCACGTACACGAACATATGGCGCATCGAGAAGCGGCTGTACAAGCTGTACGACCTGCGGCTGCCGATGCCGCTGCCGCTGGTCCAGATCGGTGTCTTCCTCGGCGTGTTCGTGCCCTGGATCCTGCTGCTGCGGTTCGCCGGGATCCCGTTCAAGTCCCCCTGGCACGTCCTGTACGTCGTCCCGCCGGGCGTGCTGACCTGGCTGGCGACCCGGCCCGTCATCGAGGGCAAGCGGCTCACCGAACTGCTGCTCTCGCAGAGCCGCTACCTCGCCGAACCGCGCACCTGGTGCCGCCTCACCCCGATCCGCGAACCCCGCGAGGTCGTCGTCGTCGCCCGCGTCTGGCGCCGCGCCGAGGCCCCCGCCCCGGTCGCCGCCCCCGAACGCGCCGCGGTCAAGTCCCGCCGCAAGGCCCGCAAGGCCGCCGCCGCACCCGCCGCGGCCCCCGCCCCCGCCGCGCAGCCCGCCGCCGCGTCCATGCTCCCCGGCCCCGCCATCGCGGAGACGCCCGTCCCGCTGGCCGACTACGCCGCCCAGTACGACGTCCCCGCCCCGGCCGCCGAGGTCCCCGCCCCGAAGCCGTGGCGGCGCACCGTCCGCGACATCTCCCACGAGGACGACGTCCAGCTCGAACCGCACCCCGGCGAGATCGAACGCCCCCCGGCGACCCCCCGGCTGGAGGTCCCCCCGGCCCCGGCCGGCTCGGGCAAGCGCGGCCTCGCCTCCGGCGTCCGCCGCCCCGGCGCGGCCGCCGAGATCTGGCCCGCCGTCCCGCCGGTCACCCGCCCCGACATCCCCCAGCAGACTCCCGCCCCCGCCTCCTTCGGCAAGCCCGCCCCCTTCACCAGGCCCGAGACCGCGCCCACCGCCCCGGACCAGACCCCCGAGCGGGCACCCGCCCCGCGACCCGCGCCGGCGAGCACCGGCCCGGCACAACAGAGCGGCGACCAGCCACCGGAGCAGGCGCCTGGCCTGCGCCTGATGTCGGACGGCGTGCCGGCGGCGCCTGCCGGTTCGACCGAGCGCTCCAGTGAGCCCCCCGTTGCCCCCGCCGAAGTGACGCGCGAGCCGGTTGCGCCCGCCTCGACCGAACGCAACACCGCCCCCGACGAAAACGCGCCCACCGCACCGGAGCAGGTCGCCGAGCAGGCGCCTGGTCTGCGCCTGAGGTCGGACGGCGTGCCAGCGGTGCGTGCCGGTTCTCCCGTTCCCCCTGGGCCGTCCGCCGAAGTGGTGCGCGAGCCGGTTGCGCCCCCTTCGGTGGAACGCGACGCCGTTCCCAGCGAGGACACGCCCGCTCCGGCGCGCCAGGACGGCGAGCAGGCAGCCCCCGAAGGTGCGCCGACGCGTGCCGGTTCTGGTGAGCGTGTTAGTGAGACTGCTGGTCGCGACGCTGGTGAGAGCACGGCTGCCGCAGAGGAGCAGGGCGCTCGGCAGGACGTGCCTGCGGCGCGGGATGGTTCTGGCGAGGACGTGCCTGCCGCGGAGAAGCAGGTCGCCGGTCGGCAGGTGGCGTCGGACGGTGCCGTGGGCGCTCAGGTGCGTGCGGTGTCCGGGACGCCGGGCGCGAGCGCGGCGGATGACGAAGCCCGGCGGTCCCAGACCGGGGAGGGTGCTCCGGCTCCCGGGGTGTCGCGGGCGAAGAGGCGCGAGCAGTTCGGCGGCGAGCCCGGTGACAAGAAGGTCGCCGGGTGGAGGACGGCGGCGCCGCGTAGGGCGTCCGCCGGGCCGCCGCCCCAGCAGCAGGTGCCTCAGCAGCCGCAGCCTCAGCAGCAGGTGCCTCAGCGGCCCGCGGCGCAGGGGCCTGCGCGGCAGGTTCCGCAGCCGCCCGCGGTGCGGCCGCCGGCGCCGACCCGGCCGGACATTCCGGTGCAGGGGCGTCCGGCGCCGGCCGCGCCCGCGGCGTTCGGCGGCCCGCAGGCCGGGCAGCCGGGCGAGGAGAACGAGTGGCGGCCCGCCAAGCAGGAGCGGGACCCCGGGACGCCGCGTCTGGAAGCGCCGCGGCCGTGGTCGAAGGGGCTGTCGAAGCCGCTGCGTCCGGCGTCCACCGACAACATGCTGTGGCCGCCCGTCCCCGAGCCGGGGAAGGCGCCGGAGGCGTACGCGGACGTGCCGCCGCAGGGCGTGCCGATCCCGGAGCAGCCGCAGCAGCCCGTGCCGCAGCAGCCGGTCGAGGAGCAGGCGCCGCCGCGGGAGGTGCGGTCGCAGCCGCAGTCGCCCGTCCGGCCGAGGCCGCTGCCGCCGCCCCCGGCGCCGCCCGCGTCCGGGCCCGCGATCACGCCGCCGGGGCCGGAGCACGAGGTCACGACCGGCGGACTGCGGCGGCTGATCCAGGCCGTCGGCGGCGGGCACGGCGAGGTCGACGCCGAGTACGAGCAGCGGTTGCAGCAGCCGTTCCACGGCACGCGCCACGTGGTGGTGCTCGGGTGCACGGGCGGCGCGGGGCAGACCGTCACCTCGCTGATGCTCGGGCACACGTTCGCGCAGCACAACGGGGAGCCGGTCGTCGCGATCGACGTGAACCCGGGCCCCGGCGCGCTGGCGCGGCGCACGCGCAGCGAGACCAACGAGACGCTGACCTCGCTGATCACGCGCGCCGACCAGGTCGGCAGCCTCACCGCGATGCGCCGCTACACCTCGCAGGCCAAGTCGGGCCTCGACGTCATCGCGGCCGGGAAGAACCCGCTGCAGGCGCTGGACGACCGCGACTACGCGCTCGCGATCCGCACCATCGACAAGTTCTACTCGGTGACGCTGCTGGACACCGCGGCGGCGATCGTCGCGCGGGTCCTGCCGTACGCGGACCAGATCGTGCTCGTCGCGCCGGCCAGCGCGGACGCGCCGCGCGCGGTGGCGATGACGTTCGAGTGGCTGGACGGGCACGGCTACGAGGAGCTGCGGTCCCGCGCCGTCACGGTCATCAACGGGGTGAGCCGCCGCAGCATGGACGACGTCGAGCAGGCGGAGGCCGTCGCCCGGGGGCGTTGCCGTGCCCTCGTGCGGATCCCGTGGGACGATCACCTCAGCATGGACCGCGCGCCGCGCAACGAGCTGAAATCGTTGCGCGCGCCGACGCGCCGTGCCTATCTTGCCCTCGCCGGTGTGGTCGCCGGCGGGTTCACCGTCGTGCCCGAGCGTTACCAGGAGCTTCAGCAGGAGCAGGAGGCCACCCGATGAGCGCCCCTCGCGGGCACCGAGCCGGCCGGACGGGCGCGAGCGTGGCGGGCGCGCCTGTCGATGATGTCCGCCCGGACGGTGAACACTCTCCCCGCCAGTCCTTCGCAGCCGCATGCCGATCGGGAGAATCATTGGTCAGGACCAGGGTCGGGAGGACGGCATGAGCAAGGCCAGCCGGCTGGCCGTGCGGTACTTCGACGACCGCGTGCTGCTCACCGACAACGCGGCCTGGGCGTACTTCCGGCTGCCCACGGTGTCCTACGAGTTCACCACGGGGGAGGAGCGGGAGGCGCTCGCCACCAACGTCACCATCGCCCTCGCCGGCATCCGGATGCAGGACGCCGAGGTGCACCTGCGGATCGCGCACCGGACGTATCCGGCGGCGGAGTGGGCGCTCGCGCTGGACCGGACGTCCGACGGCGGCGCCGGGTGGCGGGAGTACCTCGAGGAGACCTACGCGCACGTGTGGGCGAAGGACTTCTGGACCAAGGAGGTCTACCTCGGGGTGCGGCTCGGCCCGCGCGGGATGGGCGCGCACCTGTCCGGCGGGGTGGTGTCGCAGCTCCTCGGGTTCTACAAGCGCAGCGAGAAGGCCCTCGGCGTCAACGACGACGCGATCGACAAGCGGGAGATCGGCCGCTGGACCGACCAGGCCGAGCGGATCGGCCGGGCGCTCGGCGGGTCCGCCCTGTACGCCCGGCACGCCACCTCGACGGAGGTGGCGTGGCTGTTCCAGCACGCGGTGACGGGGTCGCTGGCCGATCCGCCGCCGTCGGCGGTGCCGCGCCGGGCGTGGGGGAAGGGCGAGATCGAGTCGCTGGTCGAGGGCGCCATCCACAACGGCCGCTCGTACCTGCGGATCGAGCAGCCGAACTTCACCGGTGCGGGCGGCGGCGCGACGGCCGCGTCGTACGTCGCGTACCTGTCGTTCGCCCGGTTCCCGGACATGATGCCGTTCCCGGACGGCGAGCCGTGGTTCCACTACGCGGACGCGCTGCCGTTCCCGGTCGAGATCAGCGCGCGGATGAAGCTGATCCCGCCGGCGAAGGCGTCCAAGGACGTCTCGCGGAAGCTCGCACATGCCCGGGACATGGACCAGCACATCCGGGAGGCGGGCGCGGAGGCGCCGATCGCGCTCGCGGAGCAGATCGACGCGGCGCGGATGCTGGAGCACGGCATCACCAAGGAGCGCCTCCCGTTCGTGTACGGGTGGCACCGGCTGATCGTGTCGGCGCCGACGGAGGACCTGCTCGCGCAGCGGGTCGACGCGGTCGTCGAGCACTACCGCGACATCGGCATCGACGTCGTCAACTCCACCGGCGACCAGTTCTCGCTGTTCCTGGAGTCGCTGCCCGGCGACCAGATCCGGCTGAACGCCTACGCGCAGCGGCAGCCGCTGCGCACCATCGCGGGCGGCATGCCCGTCGCGACCGTCGACCTCGGCGACCGGACGGACGAGAACGACGAGGGCTGGATCGGCCCCTACATCGGCGAGACGCTCGGCCGGGCCCGGTCGATCGTCCACTTCGACCCGCTCGTCGCCGCGGCCCGCAACCGCCCGACCGCCGTCGCGATCACCGGCGAGCCCGGCGGCGGCAAGACCACGCTCGCGCTGCTGCTGATCTACCAGATGGCGCTGCGCGGGGTCACGATCGCGGCGATCGACCCGAAGGGCGACGCCGAGTCGCTGGTGGAACTGCTGAAGTCGCGCGGACGCAAGGCGCGGATCCTGCCGCTCGGGTCCGCGGCGCCCGGCCTGCTCGACCCGTTCTCGTTCGGCGACGACCTCGCCACCAAGAAGACGATGGCGACCGAGACGCTGCGGCTGCTGCTGCCCCGGATGTCGGAGGAGCGCGAGTCCGCGATGATCCAGGCGGTCGGCGCCGTCGCCAACGCCGACCGGCCCTCCCTCGGCCGCGTGGTCGACCACCTGGAGGCCGCCGCCGACCCCGCGTCCAAGAACCTCGGCGCGGTGCTGCGGTCGATGTCGGAGATGCACCTCGCGCGGCTGTGCTTCGACCCGTCCGGCGGCGAGCGCATCGACACCGCCGGCTGGACGACCGTGTTCACCCTCGGCGGCCTCACCCTCCCCGACGTCACGATCTCGCGCGAGGACTACTCCTACGAGCAGCGGCTGTCGGTCGCGCTGATGTACCTGGTGTCGCAGTTCGCGCGGCGGCTGATGCACGGCCTCGACCGGCGGCTGCCCAAGGCGATCTTCCTGGACGAGGCGTGGGCGATCACCTCGACGCCCGAGGGCGCCAAGCTCGTGCCGGAGGTGTCCCGGATGGGGCGGTCCCGCAACACCGCGCTGATCCTGGTCTCGCAGAACGCCGGGGACCTGCTGAACGAGCAGGTCACCAACTGCCTGTCGTCGGTCTTCTCCTTCCGCTCCACCGAACGGGTCGAGGTCGGCAACGTGATGTCGCTGCTGGGGGTCGAGTCGTCCGACGAGCACAAGGCCGTGCTGCGCAACCTCGGCAACGGCGAGTGCGTCTTCCGCGACCTGGACGGCCGCGCCGGCCGGATCGGCGTCGACCTCATCTCCGAGGAGCTCCGGCACTGGCTGGACACCAACCCGACCCGGTCCCATCCCGGGCGATCCGAACTCACCGCAGCGGGGGCCGAGGTCGAGGAGGTCAGCCGATGAAAAGGCCCCGCGTCCGGACCGAGCGCCTGCAGCGCTCGCCCGGCGAACGCCTCGACCTGCGCCGCACCCGCACCCGGCGGCGCCGCCCGCGCAGCAGGCGCTCCGCCGTACTGCTGATCATGATGGCGCTGTTCATGATCAGCCCCGTGTCTCCCGCGTCCGCGTCCATTCCGCTGCCGAGCCCGAACGACTCGTGCCGTCCGGCGGACAATCCGTCGCCGGAGGCGTACGGGTCCGGGACGGACGGGATGATCAAGCCGCCCGGCTACCCGGACGGGAAGCTGCAGAAGACGCCGACCGAGCAGCTGACCTACTACGACCGGTACGGCACGGCCGGGCAGACCTGGTACGCGGTCGACATGGGCTGCTCGGACGCGATGGCGATGATGGGCAACGCCGTCGCCAACACGACGTTCACGCTGGTCCGGGCGATCGACCGGACGACGATCAGCATCTACCAGGCCGCCGCGTCGGAGTCGCTGCTCGGCTGGCTGAAGACCACGGTCGACGGGGTCATCAGCGGGATCGGCAAGACCTTCAACGCACGCTACTGGTCGTGGGTGGTCATCCTCGGCGCGATGTGGCTGGCCTGGTGGGGGCTGGTCCGCCGGCGGGCGAGCAAGGTGACCGAGGGCGTGATCTGGATGGTCGCCGCGATGGTGGCGCTGATCTGGCTGATCGCGCGGCCCGCGGACTTCACCACGCTCGGCACGAAGGTGTCGTCGGCGACGAGCGCGGCGTTCAACGCGGCGCTGCCGCAGAGCGACACCAAGGGCGGCAGATGCATCCCGCCGCCGGACGGCAAGCCGGACCCGATGGCGTCGGCGAACCTGGACGCCACCACCCGCAACGCGAACGGGCTGTGGGTGGCGCTGGTCTGCAAGCCGTGGCTGCAGGGCGAGTTCGGCACCACCGACCCGAACGCGAAGATCGTCAAGCAGAACGCGGACAAACTGCTGTCGTCGCAGGCGGTGGACCTGTCGGAGACGTACGGCGGCCAGAAGGTCGATCTCGGGAAGAAGGCCGACGACTACAAGAGCGTCGCCAAGACCGTGAAGGACGACTATCCCGGGACATATGCGCTGTTCCAGGGCAAGAGCTGGCAGAACCGGCTGGCGGTGGCGTTCGGCGGGCTGTTCGCGGCACTGGTCGCCGGCCTGCTGATCATGGTGATCGCGGTCGCGCTGATCGTGGTGAAGATCGCGTTCCTGCTGCTGCTGGTGGCCGGGCCGATCTTCCTCGGCATCGGCATCCATCCGGGCATAGGCCGGGTGATCGCGGTCCGCTGGCTGGAGCTGCTGCTGTCGATGCTGCTGAAACAGGCGGCGCTGATCGGCGTGCTGGCGCTGCTGCTGTGGGCGTACGGGCTGATCCTCGGCGAGACGCTGCCGTGGGGCCTGCAGATCCTGCTGATCGCGCTGGTGACGTTCGCGGCGTTCATCTACCGCAAGCCGTTCCAGCACCTGTTCTCGGCGGTCGGCTACTCGGCGGTCGGGTCGCGGGAGAAGAGCGAGGCCCATCTGGACAAGTCGGTCGCGGAGGCCCGCAAGAACACGGCGGCCGTCGCGGGCGCCGTGGTGCCGGGCGCGGCCGGGTACCGGCTGGGCCGCTGGGCCGGCAAGCGGGACGTGGCGGCGGAGGCGGCCGGTGCGGGCGGCCTGGCGGACGCGGCGGCCGGTGCCGGTGCGGCGGCCGACCGGCGGACGGGCGTCACCGCGGCCGGGACCGGTGGCGGACCGTCGCCCGAGGAGGCTCCGGTGCTCGCCGCGAAACCGCGGACCGGCGGCGTCACCACCGGGCCCGGACGGTCCCGGCGCGGGGCGCCGCCGCTGAACCTGCCGTCGCGGACCGCCAAGGCCGGTGACGCGCAGGCGGCCAGAGGCGGGGCCGGCGGCGGCGCGGGCGTGGGCGCGGTCGTCGCGCGGCCCGGCGGGGTCTCGGGGGCGCGTGCGGGCGGCGGCTCGGCGTCCGGCGGGGGCTCGGCGTCCGGCGGCGGCAAGCCGTCCGGCGGTGCGGGCTCCGGGACCGGGACGCCGCGTCCGACGTCCTGGTCGGGACGCGGCGGAGGCGGCGGAGGCGGCGGCGTCACCGGCGGAGGCGGCAGCGGCGGTTCGGGCGGGTCCGGCGGATCGTCCGGCGGCGGCTCTGGCGGCTCCGGCGGCGGCTCCGGAAGCTCCGGCGGTGGTTCCGGGAACGGGTCCGGCGGCGGGCGCGGCGGCTGGTTCTCCGGCGGCGGACGCTCGTCCGGCTCCGTCGAGCGGGCTCGCGGCCGTGCGGGCGGCTCCAGCGGCGGCTCCGGCGGCGGTTCGGGTGGTTCCGGCGGGTCGGGTGGTTCCGGCGGCGGCGGCGCGCCCGCGCGCGGGTCCGGCGGCTCGGGCGGTCCCGCGTCGAACGTCCCCCGGCCGCGTGCCGGTGCGGGCGGCGGCGAGGCCGCGCCGTCGAACGGCGGCCCGGGCGGGCGGCAGGCGCCGCCTCCGCTGTGGGGCCAGCGCGGCTCCGAGGAGGGGCCGCCGATCCCGTTCTGGCTGCGTCCCGTCGAGCCCGGCCCGGGCGAGTCCGACCGGGGCGAGTGATGAACCTGAACGACCGCCAGCGCAAGTTCCTGTTCGCGGGGCTCGTGGTGGTGCTGGCCGCCGTCGGCGTCTACCTGACGCTGGCGGCGCCCGACCGCGGCCACCACGAGGCGGACACGCGCCCGAAGGTGACGGTGACGCCCGGCCCGAGCGGCCCGGCGTCGCCGCCGCCGGGGATCCACAGCACCGTCGACCCGAAGCGCTTCGACATCTACCGGCTGCTGCCGTTCTCCCAGCAGGACTTCGCGACCGCCGCCGACCTGGCGCAGCGGTTCGTCGCCGCGTACGGGACGTACCGCTACGACGAGGACCCGACCGCCTACGTCGGCCGCTTCGCGGGGCTGGTCACCGACGACCTGCGCGGCCAGTTGCAGGCGGACGCGTCGGCGCCCGGCATCCAGGACCAGCGCCGCAAGGAGCAGGTCGTCGCGCAGGGCAGCGCGTCGCTGGACCAGGTCCGCACCATTGAGAACAACTCGGTCATCTTCCTGGTGACGGGGCGGCAGCAGATCACCAGGAACGGGACGGCGAGCAGCGACGGCAAGCAGTACGCGGTGACCGTGGCGCGCGACGGCGGCTCGCTGAAGGTGTACGCGTTCGAGCCGGCGGACGCGGGGCAGGCGGGTGACACCGGATGACCCCGAAACGCGTGCTGGCGGCGTGCGCGCTCGCCGCCGCCGCGGCGCTGTTCGTCGCGCTGATCTTCGTGCCGATCCTGTTCGGCGCGAGCCAGTTCATGTTCGGCGGCACCGTGAACGGCGGCTGCGTCGACACGGCGGGCGCCGGCGCGCAGCCGGCGGAGGCGGGCGACGCGAAGGCGATCCCGGCGGACTACCTCGACCTCTACAAGAAGGCCGGCAAGGACTACGGCATCCCGTGGAACGTCCTGGCGGGCATCGGCGAGGTCGAGACCGAGCACGGGACGTCGAACGCGGCGGGCGTGCACAGCGGCGAGAACTACGCGGGCGCGGGCGGGCCGATGCAGTTCCTCGCCCCGACGTTCACGTCGTTCGCGGTGGACGGGAACAAGGACGGCAAGAAGAACCGCTACGACCCGGCCGATGCGATCCCGACCGCCGCCGCCTACCTCAAGCACAACGGCGCCCCGCAGCGGATGAAGACCGCGATCTTCCAGTACAACCACTCGTGGGACTACGTGAACCTGGTCCTGACCTGGGCGAAGCGCTACGCCAACGGCGACTTCGAGGCCGTCCAGTCCAACGGGGTCAACTGCGAGGACAACGACCTGCCGGCGAACGCCAGCGAGCTCGTCCAGAAGATCATCGCGTTCGCGCTGGCGCAGCGCGGCAAGCCGTACGTCTTCGGCGCGACCGGTCCGGACGCGTGGGACTGCTCCAGCCTCGTCCAGGCCGCCTACCGGGCGGCGGGGCTGCCGATCCCGCGGACCACGTTCGACCAGTGGCCGTTCGGGCTGAAGGTGGAAAAGGGCAAGGAGCAGCCCGGCGACCTGGTGTTCTTCAACTCCGGTCCGGGCACGTCGGCGAACAATCCCGGCCACGTCGGGATGGTGATCGGCAAGGGCAAGATGATCGTGGCGAGCTGCTCGTCGTGCGTGCCCGCGATCGGCGTGAAGACCTACAAGCGCCCCGACTGGGTGGGCGTGACGCGCCCGCTGGCCAGCCCGCAGCTCAAGGGCAAGGTCACGCAGCTGGCCGCGCAGCAGCCCGGCGGCTGACCCGGCCGGCGGCGCACGTCGCCGGGGCCGCCGGCCGGGGACGCTCAGCAGCCGAAGTCGACGTCGTAGAACGTGCTGTAGTGGTCGGGCGTCCAGTACATCCCGTCATGGCCGAGATGGTCGGACGTGATGATGCGGCGGGCGCCCCGCGTGGAACTGCCCGGCGTCTTCACCGTGTACTCGTGGTAGTAGCCCTGCGGCTCCTTCGGCAGCAGCCCTTCCCGGTTCTGGAAGACGACGCCGTCCTGCGGATACGGGAACGGTCCACCCCGGTCGATCAGTGCGATCGTGTCGTCGGCCTGCGACGGGAGCGTCGACTCGCAGACGGGGGAGACGGAGGTCGTGGACGGGGCGGTGGCGGTGGCGGCGTGCGCCGCGGGGGCGGTGAGCCCCGCGATGAGCAGAGCGGCCGGCAGGAGCGCCCGGCGGAACCTGTGGCGGGGGGTGTTCATAGGGCGAGTGTCGCCCCGCACCGCCTCCCGCGTCACCGCCGATCCCGGCAGTTCAGTCGAAGTTGCCGAGTGCGTCACCGGTGATTCGGCACGCATCGGGCGGTTGCTCAACGGAACCGCCGCTTGCCGATCACCAGCAGGACGTCGCGCAGCGCGTCCGCCGCGTCGCGGACGGCCTCCTCGGGCACCCCGGCCATGGCCTCCCTATGCGCGCGCGCCGAGGCGTCCAGCGCCAGGGCGGTGACGCGCAGCCCCTCGGGGGTGAGCTGGACGAAGCGGCTGCGGGCGTCGCCGGTGTTGGCCTCCCGCTCGATGTAACCGGCCTTCTGTAGCCGCTGAAGCACGTTGCTGGTGCCGCCGGAGGTGAGGAACGCCGACCGGGTCAGCTCGCTCGGCCGCAGCCGGTACGGCTCGCCGGCCCTGGTCAGCGCGGTCAGCACCTCGAACTCGGCGTAGGTGAGGCCGAGGTCGGCCAGCTCCCCGCGCAGCGCCTGCTGGACGAGCGCCCCGATGCGCGCGGCGCGCTTGCTGACCTCCAGCATCGCGATGACGTCCTCGCCGAGGCCGTCCCGCCGCCAGGCCGCGGCCAGCTCGTCCACCTCGTCGCGGGGCCCGCCGTCGTCATCGCGCACATCCCGAGGATACTCGTCCACTCCATTGCTTTTTAAAAAGCTTTTCTTTAAGCTTCGAGCCATGACAACCTCCCTGCTTCTCCGCAACGGCACGGTCATCGACACCGCTCCCGCACCCAGCGTCCTGGGACGCGCGGACGTGCTCGTCGAGGACGGGCGGATCGCCGCCGTCGGCCCCGGGCTGGCCGCGCCGCCCGGCGCCGAGGTGCTGGACGCGACCGGCCGCATCGTGATGCCGGGCTTCGTCGACACCCACCGGCACACCTGGCAGACCGCGATCCGCGCGATCCTCCCCGACAGCACGCTGCCCGCCTACCTGCGGCGCGTCCTCGGCGAACTGGCACCGCGCTACCGTCCCGACGACGTCTACACCGGGACCCTCGCCGGGGCGCTGGAGTGCCTCGACTCCGGCATCACGACCGTCGTCGACTGGTCGCACATCATGTTCAGCCCCGACCACACCGGCGCCGACATCGCCGCGCTCCGCGCGTCCGGCGTCCGCGCCGTGTTCGGCTACTGCTACGGCGGCAATGGCGACCTCGACGCGCTCGCCGCCGAGACGGCCCGCGTCCGCCGCGAGTACTTCGACGCCCCGGCCGGGACCGTGTCGATGTGGCTGGCCGCGCTCGGCCCGGAGATCGCCGGCGAGGAACGCGCGCTCGCCGAATGGCGGCTGGCCCGTGACCTGGACCTGCCGGTCACCGTCCACATGGGAGGCCACGGGGCCGAGAGCGCCGCGCGGGGGCTGGCGTTCCTGGAGGACAACGGCCTGCTCGGCCACCCCGCCATGTACGTGCACGCCAACTTCTACACCGAGGACGCGTTCAAGAAGATCGCCGCCAATGGCGGCACCGTCTCCGCCACGCCCGGCGTCGAGGCGGCCCTCTGCATCGGCGACCCGGCCACCGGACGCGCGCACGCCGCCGGCGTCCCGACCGGCCTCGGCGCCGACACCGTCGCCAGCGGCCCCGGCGACATGTTCGGCGTCATGCGGGCGGCCTACTTCCTGGAGCGCGCCCGCCCGGGCGGCGCCGGCACCTGGTTCACCACCGCGCAGGCCCTCCGCGCCGCGACCCTCGGCGGCGCCGAGACGGCCGGGCTCGCCGGCGTCACCGGGTCCCTGACGCCCGGCAAGCAGGCGGACCTGATCGTCCTGCGCACCGACAGCCTCGGGATGGCGGCGGCGCACGACCCGATCGCGGCCGTCGTCCTGTCCGCCGAGACGCGCCATGTCGACACGGTCATCGTCGGCGGCCGGGTCGTGAAGCGGGCCGGAGTGCTGCAAGGCCACGACGTTCCGTCCCTGCTGAGCGCGCTGGAGTCGGCGGCGGGCCGCCTCGCCGCCGCCTGACGCCGCCGGAAAATCCGGCGAGGACCGTCGGCGCCGCGTGGCATGCTGGCGGCGTGGAGTCCGAGATACGCGTCCGCATCGCCGACGACCTGCTGATGTTCCTGCCCGCCGCCCGCCGCGAACCGCTGCGCCGGGTGCCGTGGGACGGGACGTCGACGCTCGGGCACGTCGTGGAGTCGCTCGGAGTCCCGCTCCCCGAGGTCGGCCGGCTGACCGTCGGCGGCGAGCCCGCCGAGGCGTCCGCCCGCCCGTCCGCCGGCGACGAGGTCCGCGTGGACGCCGTGCCCCGCCCCCAGCCGGTCCCGCTGGAGCCCGGCCAGGAGGCGCCCCGCTTCCTGCTCGACGTCCACCTGGGCACGCTGGCGCGCCGGATGCGGCTCCTCGGCCTCGACACCGCCTACCACAACGACATGGACGACCCGGCGCTCGTCGTCCAGGCGAACGCGGAGCGCCGCGTCCTGCTCACCCAGGACCGCGGCCTCCTGCGCCGCCGCGCGCTCTGGTTCGGCGCCTACGTCCGCGGCTCCCGCCCCGACGACCAGCTCCGCGACCTCCTGGACCGCTTCGCGCCCGTCCTCAGCCCCTGGACGCGCTGCACCGCCTGCAACGGCGTCCTGCTCCCCGTCGACAAGCAGGAGGTCGAGCGGGACCTCGAAGCGGGCACCCGCCGCAGCTACGACGTCTACGGCCGCTGCGCCGACTGCGGCCAGGTGTACTGGCGCGGCGCCCACGGCGACCGCCTTGAGAAGATCGTCGAAGCGGCGACCCGTCAGGTCGAGGCGGCCCGCACCGGAACCGTCCGGGCGGAACCCGCCGTCTCAGAATGACCGGGCGGAACGGGAGGGGCTGGTCACCATCGGCGATCTGGTAGTCGTGGGCGCGGCGATCATCCGGGACGGGCGGCTGCTCGCCGCCCAGCGGGCCGAACCGCCGCACATGGCCGGCGGCTGGGAGCTGCCGGGCGGCAAGGTGGACCCGGGCGAGTCCGACGAGGACGCCGTGGTCCGCGAGTGCCACGAGGAGCTCGCGATCAAGATCCGCCCGCTCCGCCGCGTCGGCGGCGACTGGCGGCTGAGCGAGCGCGCCCTGCTGCGCGTCTGGACCGCCGAGATCGTCGAGGGCGAGCCGCAGGCCCTGGAGCATCTGGCCCTGCGCTGGCTCGCCCGCGACGATCTGTACGACGTGGCCTGGCTCCCCGGCGACCGCCCCGTCATCGCCGAACTGGAACCCGACCTGCGCTGAGGCGGCGGCTCCCTAGGAGATCCGGTTCGCGCCCGCGTAGTCGGACCGGGTGGACAGTTTGGAGATCTTCACCACATCGCCGGTCTGCGGGGCCTGCAGGAACTTGCCGTCGCCGACGTAGATGCCCATGTGGTGCAGGTTGCTGCCGAAGTACACCAGGTCGCCGGCGCGCAGCGAGCCGCGGGAGACCTTGCTGCCGAGCTGGTACAGGTCGCCGGTGTAGTGCGGCAGGCCCGACTTGCCGACCTGGGCGTAGGCCCAGACGACGAGGCCGGAGCAGTCGAAGGAGCTCGGGCCGGCGGCGCCCCAGACGTAGGGGCTGCCGAGCTTGGTGAGGGCCTTGCGGGCCATCTTCGCGGGCAGGTCCGAGCCCTTGATCGTGGCGGTGAGGCCGGACTTGGGGTCGGTGGTGTGGGTGGTGGTCAGCTTGTCGAGGCGCTTCACGACCTCGTCCACCTTGGCCTTGGCGGCCTTGCGCGCCGTCTGCACCTTGGCCTGGGCCTGCTTGACCTGCTCGGTGCGGTCCTGCGCGGCGCGCTGGGCGGCCTCGGCCTGGTCGACCTGCTTCTGCAGGGCGAGGACGGTGGTGGCCTGGTTCTGCTGGAGGTAGGCGGAGTCGGACAGGCTGTCGGCGCTGCCGCCGGAGCTGAAGATCGCGTCGGGCCCGCCGCTCATGTAGTTGGCGGCGGCCAGCTGGGCGAGCCGCTGCCGGGCGGGCGCGGTCTGCTTGACCAGCTGCTGCGCGTACTTGGCGGCGGCCTGCTCGGCCTTGACGGCGTGGCCGAGGTCGACGCGCGTCTTGTTGTACTGCTCGGTGAGCGTCTCCGCCTCGTCGTTCAGCTCTTTCAGGCTCTGCTTCAGGCCCTTCTCCGTGGTGGGGAGGGGACTGGGCGTGCCGGTGGCCGACGGTGCGGCGGCGGGGCCGAAGGGGGTCGCGGCGTGCGCGGCGACGGGCGCGGTGGCGCCGAGGCCGGCGACCAGCAGCACGCCGGCTGCCGCGGCGGGCGCGATGCGCCGCCGGGAACGGGGGTCCGGTGCCAAGCCGGTGTTCTCCTCTCCTTGCTCGCCTACCGGGTTAGCTGACGGGTTCGGGCCAGGAGTCGCCCTACGACGTGCGTCGATTCACCCCAGGGGGATGGGTCCCCGGTTCGTCCGCGGGTGGGTGCCGCGGTGGATTCGGCGGTCCGGCCGCAGCCCCGGGGGGTGGGGCTCCGGACGACCGGATCTCGGGAAGATTACAAAGGATGGGCAAAGATGGCCAATCGGGGCCGCTGGGAGCGACGGGACGGGCGGCTCGGAGCGGGTTGCGCCGTGCGGCAAGTAGAATGAAGGCAGCCGCGCGTCTGCGGCGACTCCCGAACTCTCACGCAAGGCGAGCCCGCATGCCCATCTCCACGCGCGACGACCTCCGGAACGTCGCGATCGTCGCCCATGTCGACCACGGCAAGACGACGCTGGTCGACGCCATGCTCTGGCAGTCAGGTGCCTTCCGCGAGAACCAGGACGTCGACGACCGCGTCATGGACTCCAACGACCTGGAGCGCGAGAAGGGCATCACCATTCTCGCCAAGAACACCGCCGTCCGGCACAACGGCATGACCATCAACATCATCGACACGCCCGGCCACGCCGACTTCGGCGGCGAGGTCGAGCGCGGCCTGTCCATGGTGGACGGCGTCGTCCTGCTGGTGGACGCCAGCGAGGGCCCGCTGCCGCAGACCCGGTTCGTGCTGCGCAAGGCCCTGGAGGCCAAGCTGCCGGTGATCCTGGTGGTGAACAAGACCGACCGTCCCGACGCCCGCATCGACGAGGTCGTGGACGAGACGTACGAGCTGTTCATGGACCTCGACGCCACCGAGGAGCAGATCGACTTCCCGATCGTGTACGCCTCGGGCCGGGCCGGGCGCGCGTCGCTGGCCAAGCCCGCCGACGGCGGCATGCCCGACAGCGAGGACCTGGAGCCGCTGTTCTCGGTGATCACCGAGACGATCCCGGCGCCGTCCTACGACCCGGACGCGCCGCTGCAGGCGCACGTGACGAACCTGGACGCCTCCAGCTACCTCGGCCGGATCGCGCTGTGCCGGGTGCACGCCGGGACGATCAAGAAGGGCCAGCAGGTCGCCTGGTGCCGGCACGACGGCAGCATCGAGAAGGTGCGGATCACCGAGCTGCTGATGACGGAGGCGCTGGCCC
Source organism: Actinomadura sp. NTSP31 (assembly GCF_041951385.1). Classification (NCBI taxonomy): domain Bacteria; kingdom Bacillati; phylum Actinomycetota; class Actinomycetes; order Streptosporangiales; family Thermomonosporaceae; genus Actinomadura; species Actinomadura sp. NTSP31. Next base: position 23,168 of record NZ_JBGNUT010000019.1, read on the forward strand.
GCAAGCCCGCCGACGAGGCGGGGCCGGGCGACATCATCGCGATCGCCGGCATCCCGGAGATCATGATCGGCGACACCATCGCCGACGCGGAGGACCCGCGCCCGCTGCCGCTGATCACGGTGGACGAGCCGGCGATCTCCATGACGATCGGCACCAACACCGGCCCGCTGGCGGGCCGCGAGAAGGGCACCAAGGTCACCGCCCGGATGGTGAAGGACCGGCTCGACCGGGAGCTGGTCGGCAACGTGTCGATCAAGGTGCTGCCGACCGAGCGCCCGGACACCTGGGAGGTGCAGGGCCGCGGTGAGCTGGCCCTCGCGATCCTGGTGGAGAACATGCGCCGGGAGGGCTACGAGCTGACCGTCGGCAAGCCGCAGGTGGTCGCCAAGGAGATCGGCGGGAAGAAGCACGAGCCGGTCGAGCGGCTCACCGTCGACATCCCCGAGGAGCACCTCGGCGCGGTGACGCAGCTCATGGCGGTCCGCAAGGGCCGCATGGAGCACATGACCAACCACGGCACCGGCTGGATCCGGATGGAGTTCCTGGTCCCGGCGCGCGGCCTGATCGGGTTCCGCACCGAGTTCATGACCGAGACGCGCGGCACCGGCATGGCGCACCACGTGTTCGAGTCCTACGAGCCGTGGTTCGGCGAGCTGCGCACCCGGCCGTCCGGCTCGCTGGTCGCCGACCGGTCCGGCGCCGCGACCGCGTACGCGATCACGAACCTGCAGGAGCGCGGCACGTTCTTCGTCGGGCCGACCACCGAGGTGTACGAGGGCATGATCGTCGGGGAGAACTCGCGCTCCGACGACATGGACGTCAACATCACCAAGGAGAAGGCCAAGACCAACATCCGGTCCTCGACGTCCGACATCGCCGAGACGGTGACGCCGGCGCGCCTGCTGACGCTGGAGCAGTCGCTGGAGTTCTGCCGCGAGGACGAGTGCGTCGAGGTGACCCCCGCGGCCGTCCGGATCCGCAAGGTGGTGCTCGACGCCAAGGAGCGCGAGCGGACGCGCGCCCGCACCAAGCGCGCGGGCTGACGCCAGGAGCGCGAAAAGAGGCGGCCCCCCGGTTCCAGGAACCGGGGGGCCGCCGCTTTCGGTCGTGCTAGGCGAGCTGGACGGTGCCGGTCACGTCGGCGGCCAGGCGGAGCTGGTCGCCGTCGCGCAGCGGGGCCTCCACGCCGCGCGGGAGGCGCTCGCCGTTGACGAACGTCCCGTTGGTGGAGCCCTCGTCGCGGACCCACGCCGTCCCGGACGGGTCGAGCCAGACCGTGGAGTGGCGCCGCGACACGTTGTCGTACTGCGTGAACGTGGCGGCCACCGGCGACTGGCCGGCGTCGCGGCCGAGCACCAGGTGCTGCCCGACGGAGACCTTCAGCTCCCCGGTCGGGAACTGCATCCGCAGGACGGGCGTGCCCTTCTGCGGCAGCGGGCGCAGGCACGAGTCGCACTGCGCGGCGCCCGGGTTGCTGAGCACCGCCTCGCAGTACGGGCACATGAACGCCGTGCTGTCGGGCTGCTGCGGGTGCTGGTGGCCTCGCTGCTGGTCCGGCGGCAGCAGCGTCGCCTCCCGCCCGTGCGGCGGCGGCATCGGCGGCTGCTGTGGCGGCGGGCCGTACTGGTGGTCGCCCGGCCCGGGCTGCGGCATGTACTGGTCCGCCGGCGGGTACGGCTGCTGCTCGGGCTGCCGGTACTGGTCGGGCGGCGGCTGGTGCTGCGGCGGCGCGCCCCACTGGTCCGGCTGCTGCTGCTGCTGCGGTTGCTGCTGCTGCGGCGGCGGCATCGACCAGGGGTCCTGCTGCTGCGGCGGCTGCCCGTGCTGCGGGGCGCCGTGCTGCGGCTGCGGAGGCTGCTGCTGCGGCGTGGGCGGCGGGCTCCACTGGTCCGGTTGCTGCTGCTGCGGCGGGCCCCACGCGTCCGGCTGCTGCGGCGGCGGGCCCCACTGGTCCTGCGGCGGCGCGCCGTGCTGCGGCGGGGGACCGCCGTGCTGGGGAGCGCCGTGCTGAGGGGCACCGTGCTGGGGCGCCCCGTGCTGGGGAGCGCCGTACTGCGGAGCGTCGTGCTGCGGTGGCTGCTGGTAGTCGTGCTGGGGCGGCTGCTGGTACGGCTGGCCGTGCTGCGGCGGGGGGCCACCGTGCTGAGGAGCGCCGTGCTGAGGGGCACCGTGCTGGGGCGGGCCCTGGTCGTAGCCGCCGGGACCGGCCCGGTGGCCGCCCCCCGGGCGCGCCAGATTGGCGCCGCAGCTCAGGCAGAGCAGATCGCCCTGCTGGTACGGCTCGTCACAGACAGGACAGTTCAAGGTCGCCATGACACATCCCCCGAGCGCACCCCGGCGCGTTCGAGCCTCGACGTGAGGTGCTCCATGTCACCCCTTCGCGGGATCCCGATGTAGTACACCCGCCTTCCCTCCGGCCCTTCGTCCACGGACACCTGTACTCGGGGCCCTGCGTGTTCCCTAGTCTTACCGATGCCGGCCGGTGCCCCGTACCGCTCCCGCCCCAGAGGGGAGAGCGGGACGACGCGCTGGTTCGCCGACCCCCTCCAGAGTAGAGAGCCGTCTTCCGGGTGTCGCCCCCTCGGGTTGAGGCGGTCGACGTACGGCCCCGCCATCACGGCATCGCAGAGGCCGAGGATCTCGCGCGACCCCCGGACCCGCGAAAGCCGTGAGTAGACATATCCGCTGTACACCAATATGTCCAATGGCATCGTCTCACGCCGGGAGTCGCGCCATGCGCCGATCCCCCGCAGCAGGGCGGCGAGGGCGGCGGGCTGCTGGAACGGCTCCCCGCCGGAGATCGTCACCCCGTGCAGCGGTCCCGGAAGCGACTCCAGCCAGCCGAGAACGGCCTCGACCGGCACGGCCCTGGCCGGGTCCGCGTCCCAGGTGTCGCGCGAGAGGCAGCCGTTGCAGTGCAGTGTGCAGCCCTGCGTCCAGATGCCCGCGCGGGTGCCGGGGCCGAGTGTGGTCACCGGATAGTGCGCCTTGGCGAGCAGCAGCGCGGGAGCCCCCTCGGGGGGCGGGGCGGGGGCGTCGGCGGTCACTGGATGTCCAGATGGACGATGCCGCCCTCGCGCCGGATCCCCCACACGGTGATCCGTTCGTCGGGGATCAGCTCCCGGTCGAACAGCGCGCGCGCCAGCGGGTTGACGAAGTGCGACTCCAGCGCCATGCCGATGCCGCGGCCGCCCTTGTCCAGCTCGGCGGTGCACCACTCGCGCAGCGTCAGCAGCGCGTCGTCCTTCACCGTCAGCATGAGCCGGTGCTCGTCGGCGACCCGCTTGCAGATGTTCGCGAACTGCAGGTCGAAGATCTTGTGCGCGGCGTCGCCGGAGATGAAGTCGAACACCACGATGTTGTCGCCGAACCGGTTGAGCAGCTCCGGCCGGTTCAGCACCTCGGTGAAGTGCGCGGCGACCGCGTCCTTGATCCGCTGCTCGACCTCGAAGTAGGACATCCCGGGTGTGATGTTGCGCACCCGGTCCCCGGCGAGGACCGGGACGGCCTCCAGCATGCCCGGCTCCCGGCCCGGCACGAACATCCCGAGGTTCGAGGTGAAGATCAGGATCGACTCGGAGAAGTGCACCGTGTTGCCGCGCCCGTCGGTGAGCCGGCCGTCCTCCAGGATCTGCAGGAACTTGTCCAGGATCCGCGGGTGCGCCTTCTCGATCTCGTCGAACAGGATCACCCGGAACGGGTCCTCCCGGACGGCGTTGGTCAGCTCGCCGCCCGCCTCGTGCCCCACGTACCCGGGCGGCGACCCGATCAGCCGGTCGCCGGAGCCCTCGCCGGAGAACTCGCTCATGTCGAAGCGCAGGTAGGCCGACTCGTCCCCGAACACCAGCTCGGTGATCGCCTTGGCCAGCTCGGTCTTGCCGGTGCCGGTCGGGCCGGCGAAGAACAGCACGCCGCGCGGCCGGCTCCCGGACCGGGTCGCCTGCGCGCCGGACAGCCCGAGCACGGCGCGCTTGAGGATGTCGAGCGTCTTGGTGACGGCCTGCGGCTGCCCGATCACCCGCTCCGGGACGCGCTTCTCGCCCTCCAGCACGCGGCGCCGCAGGTGCCCGCGGCTCCACGGGTTGTCCAGCACGCCGAGCTTGTAGGTGCGCACGGCGTCCGGCAGGTCGGCGAGGTCGACGTTGCGCTCCTTCGCCAGCCGGGTCACCTCGATCATCGACTGGAGCGTCAGCCCGTCGGCCTGCTCGGCGAACGAGTCGCACGCCGCCGCGGCCGTCTCGTCCGAGCCGACGTCGCTGACGCCGAACGCGCGGGCCAGCAGCCGCGCGGTCTCCTGCCGGTCGCCGAGGTGCGGGCGCGGGATGGTGATCTCGCGGACCGCCTCGTTGTCGGCGGTCAGCCAGGACGGCAGGTCGCCGGGCCGCTCCACCAGCCACACGACCGGGTTGTAGAGCGGCTTCGGCCGCGCCGCGCCGCCCCGGACGGGCCGCGCGGTGCGCGACAGCTTCGCGCAGAACCGGAAGAAGTCCCGCTCGGCGGGCTCCATCTCGGTCGGGGTGCGGGCGATCCGGGACGCCGAGTCGATCACGAACGCGGCGCGCACGTTCTCCTGCGGCCGGGCCACCGCGGCCAGGTGCCGGGTCAGCGCCTCCAGCGACGGCCGCTCGTCCTTGATCTTGCCGAGCACCCGCTCGGCGGCGCGCTCGGCCTCGTCGCCGGCCTCGTCGCCCGGCGGCGGGACGATCTCGAGGCCGTCCACCGGGTCGTACACCACCATGAAGGACGCGCCGCTGGCGTGCAGCGTCTCCCACAGCAGCGAGCGCAGCGGCAGCAGCCGCGCCGGCGCGCCGCTCGCCGTCGGCGGCGCGAGGAAGCTGTCGTACAGGTTCCCCGACAGGACGTACTGGGAGTGCACCGACAGCGTCGCGTCGAGTTCGCGGATGAACGGCGGCCAGCCCTGCAGCCGGCCGCCGAGGGTCGGCGAATCAATGCTCATCTGGCTCGCTCCACTCCGCTCTGCCCGAAAGGGGACGGCCCCCGACACGCCCGGAGCCGGCATCCGCGCTCACGGGCCCCTGGAAAGGACACGTCAACTGGGACGCTCGCGGCGGCGTTCGCGTTGGCCTGCACGCCCCCCAGTCTGCCGTGACGCGGCGCTCACCGGCAGTTCCCGCACGCCGGGCTCCAGCCGCCAGGACACCTCGGAGCGGATCCCGCCTGCCGCCAGCCGGGCCCGCGCGGCCTCGAACGCCTCGCACCACTCCCGCTCCCGCTCGACGTCGACGCGCCGGTCGTCCTCGCTCGCGGCGGGACGGTCCCGCATCATCGACGCCCGGACGTGCGCGGCGTCGTCGACCCGCATCCGCACGCTGTGGTCGGGCCAGGCGCCCTTGGTCAGCACCACCGAGCCGTCCCCGGCCGTCAGCGTCTCGAAACCCTGCTGGACCTCGTAGCCCAGGTCCTCGAACGCGGCCGTGATCGAGTCGAGGACGTACCGGCGCTCCGCCTCGGCCTGCTCGGCGGCCTCCCGCTCGGCCGCGCGGCGGCGCGCTTCCTCCCGGAGCTCCTCGGTGCGCCGGTTGGCGTCCCGGATCCGCAGCCGGACCTCGTGCAGGACGCCCTCCGCCTCCTCGGCGGTGCCCGCGGCGGCCAGCAGCCGGGCCGCCTCGGCGACCGCGCGGCGCTCGTCCTCGGCGGCGTCCGGCAGCAGCCTCGCCATGATCCTTTCCAGGGTCCGCTGCGCCTCGGCGTCGCCGTCGGCGTCGCGCCGCGGCGGCGGTGCGCCGGTGTCGGCGCGGAGCCCTTCCGCCGGGGCGGCGAAGACCTGCGCCGTGACCTGCGCGGCGAGATGCTCCGACAGGCGCCGCTCCGCCTCGTCCAGCAGCGGGTCGGTCGCGGCGCACCAGGCGGCCAGCTCCTCGGCGGACTCCTCGCCGGGTACCAGCCGCGGCGGCAGCGCCGCGTCCGCGCCGATCTTCGCGCGGGTCTCGGCGAGCGCCGCGATGCGCGCGTTGCGCTCCACGACCTCCCGCAGCGCCCGCTCCTGCGTCCGGACCTCGGCGAGCGCGGCCTCCCGCGCCTCCGCTCGCCCGGCGGCGAGCGCCGCCAGCGCCTGCGCGCCGCGTCCCGCCGCGTCGCCGCCGCGCCCGAGGACCCGGCTCATGCCCAGGGTCAGCACGACCGCCGCGTCCAGCACGATGTCGGCCTCGACGCCGCTGCTCATGTGGGGGTCCCTCCCGGGTGGATCGTGCGGTCCCGCTGCCAGCGCTGCAGCCGGACCCCGGCCGCCACCGCGTGCGCGACCGCTCCGGCGACCATCACCAGCACCCACAGCACGCTCGCGATCGACGTCAGCGCCGCCGCCAGCAGGAGCAGGAGCAGCAACGGCACCGTCGCGGCGAGGAGCAGGAACCCGCAGCCGCGCCGGTCGTTGCGCCGCGCGGCGCCCGACATCGTCCGCGACGCCTTGGACAGCCCCCGGCCGCCCGCGCCAAGCACCTTCGATATCAGCGACCACGGCCCGTAGGAGAGGTAGTCGCCGCCCTGCGCGCGCGCCAGCATCACCTCGGCGCCGCATTGCACGCCCCACGCGATGAACGACAGCACGGCCAGCGCGGCGAAGGGGACGCCGCCTGACGAGGCGTGGAGCCCGACCGACGTCGTCCCGTTCTCCTTGCCCCCGCCGCCGAACAGGCTGCCGACGACCCAGCTGACCGCCAGCCAGATCGCCAGGATCGGCAGCGTCCACACGACCGCCCGCGCCATCGCCGCGTTGCGTCCCGCGAGGCGTTGCCGCTCGCGCTCGGCCCACTGCGTCCGCAGGGCCTCGGAGCGCTGCGCCGCCGCGTGCCGGTCGCGCGCCCGCGCCTCCGCCTCCACGACCGCCTCCGGCAGCGCGCGGGTGACGGCGAGCAGCCGCAGCGGATCGTCGCCGGCCCCGTCCGCCATCCACGTGAACCACGGCACCGGCTCCGGGACGGCCCGCCGGGCCCGCACCGCCCCCTCGGCGAGCGACCGGTGCGTCTCCGCCGGGCGCGCCGCGAGCGCGAGCAGCGCCAGCAGCACGGCCGGCGGGTTCTCGGCCTCCGCGTCCGGCAGCCGCGCCGCCAGCCCGGCCGGCGTCGCGTCCTGCCCGCGCAGCCACCGCGCCAGGTCGTTCCACGCCGCCACGTGCGCGCGCCACTGGGCGTCGGCCCCGGCCAGGCCCTCGCCGCCCGCGAACCCTGCGAGCACGCGCAGCAGCCCGTGCTCCCACAGGTCCCGGCCGATCCGGCAGGCCACCGGATGATCGGGATGCCGGGGATCGGCGGCGAGCGCGGCCAGCGCGGGCAGGTCCTCGGCGGACGTCCTGCGGCCGAGATAGTGCGGAGGCAGCGCCGGATCCAGCCACAGGACGAGATGCAGCAGCTTCACGTCCGGTGCCAGGGCCGTCGCGAGGTGGCCGTCGACGAGGTCGATGCGGCTGTCGTCGGGCACGTCCGCGAGCCAGTCCCGCAGGCTCCGCCACGCCTCACCGGACTCCCCGCGCCCGAAGAAGTACTGCGCGGCGTGATCCCAGTTCTCCACCAGCGCGCGCGCCAGCGCGTCGCGCCTGGTGTAGCGGTCACCGCGGAACGGGAGACCGGCGCCGGTCGGCGGCGCCTCCTCCGCGACCTCCGGGGACCCGCCGTCCAGCCACGCGGAGACCTGCTCGCCGGTCCACCTGCGCCGCGGATCGCGGGTCAGCAGGCCCTGGCACAGCAGGCGCAGCCGCGTGTCCGGCACGTCGTCCGCGCTCACCGGACGCGTCGCCAGGTGATCGACCACCACGGTCTCGCTCAGCCCCTGGAACGGCGCCCGGCCCGTCGCGCACTCCCGGACGATCATTCCGAGCGACCACCAGTCGCGGGCCGGCGACACCTGCCCCGACAGCGACTCCGGCGCCGCGTAGGCCAGCGTTCGCGACGACGAGGCGAACACCACGCTCGCGTCGAGCACCCTGCTCAGCCCGAAGTCCGCGATCGCCAGCCGCAGCGGCTCCCGGTCCAGGACCAGCACGTTCTCCGGCTTCAGGTCCCGGTGCACGATGCCGGCCCGGTGCAGCGCGGCCAGCCCGTCCGCCAGCTGCGCCGCTACCGCCGTCACGGTCTCCTCCGGCAGCGGGCCGTCGATCAGCGCGCGCAGGTTCCCGTCGGGGGCGTACGCCGCGACCTCGTAGTCACGGCCGTCCGCATGGCCCGTCTCCAGGATGCGGAGCACGTGCGGCGAATCCAGCGCGGGCAGCTTCTCCCACACGTCCCGGTCGGCGTGGTAGCCGCGGCGGAACACCTTCACCACGAACCGCTCGCCCTGCTCGTCCCGCACCAGGAGCAGATCCGACTCCGCCCCCTGCACGGGCAGCTCCGCGACCGCCCGGTACCGCTCCGCCAGCGCCGCCGGCAGCCGCATCAGCGGATCGCCGGGCGCCGCCTCCGCGTCGCGCCGCGTCGCCCCGGGGCCGGACCCCGCCGGCGGCCGCGGACCGGGCACCCGCGGATCCCGCCGGGTCGCCCCCGCGTCGCGCCGCGTGTCGCGGGGACCGTCGCCGGCGGATCCGGTCGCGTCGAACTCGCCCACCGCAGCCCCGTCTAGTCCTTGTCCTTGATGGCCCGCAGATACTCGACCTCTTTGAAGCGGACGACCATCGCCTCCATGAAGATGCGGGCCAGCATCGCCTGGAAGAACCAGACCACGGGCGATGCGCAGATGATGATGAGGCCGAGCAGCCAGCCATTGCGCAGCCCCATGACCCATATGCCGATCACCACGACGATCAGGGCGGACAGGCTGACCAGCAGCAGCGACAGGATGTAGAAGACCTTGATGAGCTTCGGTGTGACCAGATTGTTGAAGTTCGTGTCGAACAGGGCGCCGAGCAGGCCTTTCTCGCGCGGGTCGCGCGGCGGCGGCTGCCAGCTCTGCGGCTGCTCGTAGGGGCCGGTGCCGTAACCGGGACGGGGGCCGGGGACGGGCCCGGGCTGCTGCGGCGGCGGGCCGTAGGGTCCGGCGGCCGGGCCGGGCTGGCCGGGCGCCGGTGGGCGCGGTGAGTGGCCGGGGTCCGATGGGTGCGTCATCGCCGTCGTCTCCAGTCTGGGGCCGCCTATGGGAAGACTCTAGAGCCTGATCGGGGCGTCCGGCCGGAACGGGAGGCGCGGCTCACCGGGCGTACCGCGGTTCTCGCGGGAGCGCCCGCCGGGCACGCTGCGGAATAACGGCGGCACGGGTCGTGACGGGAATGCCTCGAAACGGGTCGGCATCGAGCGGGCCAGTGTATTCGAGTCCATTCGGCGAGAGCATGGGTCCGTGGGCCTATGTCGACGTTCGACTTTTGGGGCCAGGGGCTTATGGGGCCCGGTCTACCTGCGGATTTCCCTTGTATTTGATCATTGTGCGAGAAAAGTTCACCTGGCCTGCGACCGTTCTCGGGATCTCTTCGGGTGGGTGTCGGGTAACTTCTCGCGAGTTCGTCTGATTGGCTGTACCAATTCTTGATCGAGATGGATTTCGAGGGTTATCGTGGCCCGCGGGCGCCGCAAATCCGTCCGTGGCGCGGCGCGGCGCGGTGCCGGGCCGTCCGGGCGGTCCGGTGGAGGGTGTGGTGAGGCACGTGACCGACCGGGACCCCGCGTGACGCTGGTCATGCTTGTCGACGACGTTCCCAGCCTGGGCGTCATCCGCGGCGCCGTGGCGGAGCGGTCGCCGGCCGGGTTCGCGCCGCTGACGGACGAGGGGCTGGAGTTCACCGGCCGCATCGAGAGCGCGCTGGCCGCGAGTCCGGCGGTGCTCGCCCTCTACCCGTCGTGGCGGCCGGACGCGGCGGGCCGGCTGCTGCGGTTCGCGCGCGCGTCGCTGGGCACCCGCCGCCTGGCGATCGTCCCGCTCGACCTTCCGCCGCTGGCACTGTCGCTGGTGGCGGACCAGCTGGCGTTCCTGGCCCCGTACGTCGAGCCGGGGACGCTGGCCACCGTCGCGCCGCGGCTCGCCGGCCTGATGGTCGCCGGGGCCCGGGTGAACAGCGTCACCCGGCTGGAGCACGTCCGGACGGGTTTCGGCGACCACCTCGCCTCGTACCTGCCGGGCAGTGAATTCCTGGTCACCGCCGCCCCGCACCAGGCGGTGCACCGGGTGGCGGGGGACGCCGCGCCGCCGGCCGGGTACGCGCCGAGCCCGCCGGTGGTCGTGCTGGCGGCGGAGCACGGCGGGGACGGCGCCTGGGTCCGCGACCGGCTGGGGCCGGCGCTCGGCGCGGTGTCGGTGGCGGCGGTCGGCGACCAGCCGCTCGGCGCCGAGTACTGGCGCGCGAAGCGGTACGTCGAGTTCGTCGCGTTCAGCGGGGACAGCGGCGTCCTGCAGTCGGTGGTGCGGGCGGCGGAGTGCGAGCCGTGCCCCTGGTGCGGGACGCCGGTCGGGTCGCCGGTCTGCCCGTTCTGCGCGATGGTCCAGCCCGTCCGGACGCCGCCGCCCGCCGCCGCGCCGCCTGCCCCCGGCGAGGCGGGGCCGGGGCCGGGGCGGGCGCCGGCGTCTCCACGGGCGGACGCGAGTGCGTCCGCGCCGCCGGCGCGGCTGGTCACCGCGCCGCCGTGACCGGGGGCTCCGCCGTGCCCCTCTGACCGCCGTGCCCCCGAACCCCCGTCCCCGTCGCGATCGAACGGAGTCCCATGAACCCCCGACAGCGCCGCGGCGTGCTGCTCATGATCCTCGCGGCGGTGGGCGCCGTGGCGGTGTTCGTGTCGGTCCTCGGCTATGTCGGCTCGGTGCGGGCCGAGGTCGGCGAGAAGCGGCAGGTGCTGCGGCTGAAGGTCGCCGTCCCGGCGTACGGGCGGCTGGACCCGGGCATGGTCGAGCGCGTCGAGATGCCGGTGAAGTGGTCGCCGGACACGATGCTCACCGACCCGGCGTCCGTGGCGGGCAAGGTCGCGCCGGCCGCGCTGGTCGCGGGCGCGTACCTGCAGCGGGGCATGCTGATCGACGCGCCGCTGCTGCAGCCGGGGCAGCGCGAGATCGCCATCATGATCGACGCGGAGACCGGTGTCGCGGGCAAGGTGAAACCCGGGATGGTCGTCGACATCTACGCGACGTTCCAGCAGCAGTCGCAGCGCGACCAGAAGTCCTGCGCGTCCCGGATCATCCGCCGCGCGCAGGTGATCCAGGTCGGCCGGACGACCCGGCAGCGGTCGGCCGCGAACGCCCAGGACGTGAACACGGTCGTCCCGATCACGTTCGCGCTGGCGGCGGACGACAGCGTGAAGCTGACCTATGCCGAGGCCTTCGCGAGCCACGTGCGGCTCGCGCTGATCGGCGGCGACCAGTCCGACGCGGCGAGCGACCCGGTGCGCAAGCTCGGCGCCATCTGCGACATGCCGGCCGCCCGGTGAACGGCCCCGTGGACGGCCGGCCCGTCAAGGTGCTGCTGGCCACCGCCGACCGGGACCTGGCGGACCTGCTGAACGCGCAGTTCCGGGAGCTCGGCGCGGTGGAGGTCGCCGGGGTGGAGACCGGCGCCGCGGACGTGGTGGGCGCGGCGGCGGGCGTCCCCGGCCTGGACGTGGTGCTGCTGCACCAGGCGCTCGGGCCGCTGCCGGCGCTCGACCTGATCCGCGAGCTGGGCGTCCGGCATCCGCACCTGCCGGTGGTGCTGATCGCGGAGGAGGCGACGGCGGAGACGTTCGGCGCGGCGATGGCGGCGGGCGCGCGCGGCGTGATCTCCACCGAGCCGACGCTGTCGGAGCTGCAGAGCCGGGTGGAGGCGGCGGCGGAGTGGGCGCGGACGATGCGCCGGCACTTCGACTCGTCCGAGCAGGGCCCGCTGCCGGGCCGCGTCGGGACGGTGCTGGCGGTCTGCGGCGCCAAGGGCGGGACGGGTGCGACGACCGTCGCGGTGCATCTGGCCGTGGCGGCGGCGACGGCGGGGCGCGGCGTGTGCCTGGTGGACCTGGACCTGCAGAAGGGCGACGCCGCCGGCTACCTGGACGTCGTGCACCGGCGCAGCATCGCCGACCTGGTCGGGGCGGCCGACGACCTGGACGGCCCGACCCTCGCCGAGGCGCTGTTCGTGCACCGCCTCGGCGTGCACCTGCTGCCCGCGCCGGCGGAGGGGGAGCGGGCCGAGGACGTCCCGGCCCGCGCCGCCCGGCAGATCCTCACCGCGTTGCGGGCCCGCTACCAGGTGGTGATCGTCGACTGCGGCGCCCAGCTGTCGGAGGCGAGCGCGATGGCGGTGGAGCTGGCCGACCGGGTGGTGGTCGCGGCGACCCCGGACCTGCCCGCGCTGCGCGGCGCGAAGCGGCTGGTGCGGATGTGGGGGCGGCTGCGGATCCGCAAGGAGGAGGACGTCGCCGTCCTGCTGAACCGGCACGACCGCCGCAACGAGGTCCAGCCGGACCTGGCCGCGAAGATCGTCGGGGTGGAGCTGCTCCGGACGACGGTCCCGGCGGCGTACCGGGCGCTGGAGGACGCCTCGAACACCGGCGCGCCGGAGGCCGTGCGGAGCTCGGACTTCCGCAAGGCGATCAGCGGGCTGGTGCGGGAGACGGGCCTGCTGGACGAGCCGGCGGAGCCGGCGGGCGGGCGCGACCGGGGCGCGGCGTCGGTGGACTTCGCGGCGACCGTCCCGCTGGTCGGGCTGGTGCTGCTGCTCTGCTGGCAGGCGGTGCTGACCGGGCTGACCTCGATGTACGCGAGCCACGCGGCGGACGAGGCGGCGCGGGCGGTGGCCGTCGTCGGCTACGGCACGCCGGAGGCGAGGCAGGAGGTGCGGCGCCGGGCCGTGGCGCGGGTGTCGGGCCCGTGGGGCGGCGAGGACGTGCTGCACCTCGGTGTCGAAGACGGGTACGCGAAGGTGACGATCGACGTCCCGGCCGTCCTGCCGGGCTGGTCGTCGACGTTCGGCCTGACCACCCGCGCCCGCATCGTGCACGAGGACGCGGAGGGCGGGTGAGGACATGGCCGACGCCGCAGCCCCCGCCGCCCGTCCCGCCGCCGGCCCCGGCGCCGACCGCGGGACCGCCTCCGTCGAGTTCGCCACGCTGCTGCCGATCGTGCTGGCGGTCGTGCTGGTCTGCTTCGAGGCGCTGATGGCGTCCGTGACGGTCGAGCGCGTGGAGAACGCGGCGCGGACCGGCGCCCGGGTGGCGGCCATGAGCCAGGACGCGTCGGCGTGCGTACCGGCGGCGGGCGCGGCGCTGCCGGGCTGGCTGAACGACCGGACGCTGCGCGGCGCGGACGCGGGCGACGACGGGGTCTCGTGCACCGTCCGGGCGAGGGTGCCGCTGCTGTGGCGCGGCGTCCCGCTGGACTACACCGTGACCCGCACCGTGACGATGCCGACCGGATGAGCGAGGGGCCGAACGGGTGAGCCGATGGGACTGAGGGACCGCCTGGAGGACGGGCGGCTGAACGGCACCGCCGCCGGCCGCTTCGGGGTGTCGCACTGGCGCCGCCGGCTGCTGGAGGAGGTGAACCTCGACGAGCTGGCGCTGCTCGGGCTGGCGCAGCGGCGCGCCCGGCTGGAGAAGGTGACCGGGCACATCGTCGGCCGCGAGGGGCCGGTGCTGTCGCCGGGGGAGCGGGCCGCGCTGATCCGCCGGGTGGTGGACGAGGCGCTCGGGCTCGGCGTGCTGGAGCCGCTGCTGGCCGACGAGACCGTCACCGAGATCATGGTGAACGGCCCCGACCACGTGTTCGTGGAGCGGGAGGGCCGGGTGGAGCGCGTCGACACCGCGTTCGCCAGCGAGGACCAGCTCTACCAGACGATCGACCGGATCGTCGCGCAGGTGAACCGCCGGGTGGACGAGTCGAGCCCGATGGTGGACGCGCGGCTGCCCGGCGGCGAGCGGGTCAACGTGATCATCCCGCCGCTGTCGCTGGTGGGGCCGGTGCTGACGATCCGCCGGTTCCCCCGCTCGTACACGATCGAGGAGCTGGCGGGCCGGGGCAGCCTGGACGCCCCGACCGGGCTGCTGCTGGCGGCGTTCGTCCGGGCCCGGCTGAACCTGGTCATCTCGGGCGGCACCGGGACGGGCAAGACGACGATGCTGAACGCGCTGTCGGCGTTCATCCCCGACGGCGAGCGGATCGTCACCATCGAGGACTCGGCGGAGCTGCGGCTGCGGCAGGAGCACGTGGTGCCGCTGGAGTCGCGCCCGCCGAACATCGAGGACAAGGGCCGGATCACGATCCGCGACCTGGTCCGCAACGCGCTGCGGATGCGCCCGGACCGGATCATCGTCGGCGAGGTCCGCGGCGGCGAGACCCTCGACATGCTCCAGGCGATGAACACCGGCCACGAGGGGTCGATGGTGACGGTGCACGCCAACTCCACCGAGGACGCGGTGCACCGGCTGCAGACGCTGGCGAGCATGAGCGACGTCCGGCTGCCGTTCGACACGATCCGCGACCAGATCGACAGTGCCGTCGACGTGATCGTGCACCTCGGCCGGGGCCCGGACGGCTCGCGCCGCATCGTGGCGGTCGCGGCGGTGGCGACGCGGCGCGGGGAGCGGCTCCGGCTGAAGCCGATCATGACGTTCGACGCGCTGCCGATCGGGCCGGACCGGGCGGTGCGCGGCGAGTTCCGGCACCGCCCGCTGCCCGGCGTGCTGGCCACCCGGCTCTTCCACGCCGGCGAGGGCGTCCCGCCGGCGTTCGGCGTGGAGACCGCGGAGGTCGCGGAGGGGGAGGGCCGATGAGCCTGCCGGTCATCCTGCTGCTGATGGCGGTCACGGCGGTCCTGGCCGTGTGGGGCGTCGGGGAGCTGGCGGCGGGCCGCGAGACGCGCCGCGGCATCGCGGCCCGGTCCCGGCTGGACGGGGAGCCGCCGCCCGGCGGGCCGCTCGTCCGGCTGGACCGGCGGCTGCGCGGCACCGAGCTCGGCCGGCTGCTGGCCCGCCGGATCGCCGCGGCCGGCCTGGCGGTGCGCGTCTCCACCTTCCTGCTCTCGATCGTCGCGGCCGGCCTCGCCGCGATCGCGCTGATCGGCCGGCTGCTCGGGCCGGTGTTCGGCGTCGCCGCCGCCGTCGCGGTCGGGTTCGTGTTCTTCGCCTACCTGCGCAGGCGCGAGGAGCGGCGCCGGGAGGAGTTCGTCGCGCAGCTGCCCGAGCTGGCGCGGGTGCTGTCGAACGCGGCGCAGGCCGGGCTGTCGCTGCGCACCGCGATCGCGCTGGCCGCCGACGAGCTGGACGACCCCGCCCGCACCGAGCTGCGCCGCGCCGCCGACGGGCTGCGGCTCGGCGAGTCGCTGGAGGGGGTGCTCGGCGACCTGGCCGCCCGGCTGCCGTCCCGCGAGCTCGGCGTGCTGGTCAGCACGCTGCTGGTGTCGGCGCGGTCGGGCGGGTCGCTGGTCACCGCGCTGCGCAGCATCGCCGCCACGCTGGAGGACCGCAAGGAGATCCGCCGCGAGGTGCGCACGATCCTCGGCCAGGCGGTCGTGTCGAACTGGGCGGTCGGGATCCTCGGGGTGGCCGGCATCGCCATGATCAACCAGATCGAGCCGGGCGCGCTGCACGAGATGAGCACGCATCTCACCGGCCAGCTCATGCTGGCGGCCGGCGCCGGGCTGTTCGCGACCAGCCTGGTGGTCATCCGCCGGATCACCCGGATCGACGTGTGAGGTGACCAGATGATCATCGTGCTGGCGGCCGGCGCCGCGCTCAGCGTGCTGCTCGCGGCCTGGGGCTTCGTGCTGCTCACCGGCGGGGAGCGGATCTCGGGATCGGCGCTGGCCGCGACCGCCCCGGGGCCCGCCGCGCGGTCCGGGCGGGGCGAGGTGTTCGGGCTGAACCGGCTGGCCGGGCGGCTCGGCCGGCCCTTCGGCCGCCCCCTGATGACCGCCCTCGCCCCCTGGCACCGCCGGATCCGCGAGCGGATCGACGCGGCGGGGCGTCCCGGCGGCATGACGGTCGAGTCGTACGCGCGGATCACCGCCGGGTACGCGGTCCTGTTCGGCTCGCTCGGGGTGCTGTTGATCAGCGCGGGGCAGGTCCCGATGGGGCTGATCTGCCTCGCCGGGATCTTCCAGAACGAGCTGCTCCTGCTCGGCCGGGCCCGCGCCCGCCGCGACGAGATGCAGCGCGGCATGCCCGACTTCCTGGACGTCCTCGCCGTGACGGTGTCGGCGGGCATGGGGTTCCGGCACTCGCTGGCCCGGGTCGTGGACAGCATGCCGGGGCCGCTGGCGGAGGAGTTCACGATCGCGCTGCGGCAGATGGAGCTCGGCACGTCCCGCCGGGAGGCGTTCGAGGACCTGCGCCGCCGCAACCGGTCGGAGATGCTGAGCCAGTTCGTCACCGCGGTCCTGCAGGCCGAGGAGCTGGGCGCCCCGCTCGCCACCACCCTGATCGACATCGCCACCGACATGCGCCGGGAGTCGGCGCAGTGGGCGCGGCGCAAGGCGCAGCGGACGACCCCGCAGGTCACCGCCGTCACCACCGCGCTCACCCTGCCCGCGCTGATCCTCGTGGTGCTGGGCGCGCTCTTCTACAGCTCGGGAGCTGATCTCGGTGCCGTCCTCGGCCACTGAATACGGCGAAGCCGGTCCGGGGGGTGCGGGGGGTCGTCCCCCCTCGGGCAATGCCGTACCCGGCGAAGCCGGTGCGGGGGCGCGGTCGCGGATCGACGCGGCGTTCCGGCTGCTCATGCAGGTGCGGATGCTGATGGCGGCGATCACGCTGCTCGTCCTGGCGGTGCGCGGGCTGACGGTCGCGACGTTCGTCATGGTGGCGTGCGTCGGGCTGCTGTCGTGGCTGGTCTCCCGGCAGGTGAACCGGATCGTCCGGCGGCTGCTCGACCATCCGCTGCTCGTCGCGCTCGACCTGTGCCTCGGGTTCGCGGTGCTGGCGGTGTGCGGGCCGTCCGGGCCGTTCTTCCTGTCCACGGTGGCGACCGCGGCGGCGGCGGGGCTGCTGTACCGGTGGCCGGGCATGCTGATCGTGTCCGTGGTGCAGATCGCCGGGTACTTCGTCACGTTCGCCGTCCCGCACGCCGACGTCGGCACGTTCGAGGCGCTGGCCGGCCAGCCCGCCTACTACCCGCTCGTCGGGTTCGCGGGCGTGGCGCTGCGGCGGCTGTTCGAGGAGCAGGCGGCGGTGGAGGACGCGCGGGTCGCCGCGGAGGGCATGGCGGCCGCCGCCGAGGAGCGCGCCCGGCTGGCCAGGGAGATGCACGACTCGCTCGCCAAGACGCTGCGCGGCGTCGCGCTCGCGGCGTCGGCGCTGCCCGCGTGGATCCGGACGGCGCCCGAGCGCGCCGAGCGGGAGGCGGCCCGGCTGGCGGACGCGGCCGAGACCGCGTCCCGCGAGGCGCGCGGCCTGCTGACCGATCTGCGCGACGCCACCGCCGCGGCGCCGCTGCCCGACGCGGTGCGGGCCGCCTGCGCGGCCTGGTCCGCGCGGACGGGCGTGGACGTCCAGGCGGACGTCGCCGGCGACGCCGGGCTCCCGCAGCGCGCCCGGCACGAGGTGCTCGCCATCCTCGGCGAGGCGCTCGCCAACGTGGAGCGGCACGCGGGCGCCGCGCACGTGACCGTCCGGCTCGCGCGGGCGGCGGGAGACGTCGTCCTGACGGTGCGCGACGACGGGCGCGGGTTCCGCACGGCGGCGCTGGACGACTACGCGCGCGCCGGCAGCTACGGCCTGGTCGGCCTGTACGAGCGCGCCGAGCGGGCGGGCGGCACCGCGCTCGTCCGCTCCGAACCCGGCGAGGGCACCACCCTGCTCGTTCGGGTCGCGGCCGAGCCGGCCGGACGCGGCGGCGCGGACATGCCGGCGGAGGTGGGCTGAGTGGGCGCGACGCGTGTCCTCGTCGCCGATGACAACGTGGTCGTCCGGTCCGGTCTGGTGTCGCTGCTGGAGGCGCACGGCATCGAGGTCGTCGGGGAGGCGGGCGACGGGCGGCGGGCCGTGGAGCTCACCGCCCGGCTGCGCCCCGATCTGGTGCTGCTGGACGTGCGGATGCCGCTCATGGACGGCGTCGCCGCCGCGGCGGAGATCAGCCCGCTCGCCCCGGTGCTCATGCTGACCTACACCGACGACCCCGGCACCGTGCGGGCCGCGCTCGGCAAGGGCGCGACGGGCTATCTCGTGCACGGCGCGTTCACCGCGGACGAGTTGATCGCCGCCGTGCACAACGCCGCCGGCGGCGCGCACCCGCTGTCGCCCGCGGCGGTGTCCGCGCTGGTGGGAGCCGTCCGGGAGGCGTCCGAGCCGGCGGCTCCCGGGTCCCGGACGCCGCCGGACGCCCCGCACGGCGGGTTCGGCCTGTCGGCGCGGGAGGCCGAGGTGATGCGGCTCATCGTGCGGGGCGCGTCGAACGGCGAGATCGCGGGACGGCTGTTCCTGGCGGAGAAGACGGTGAAGAACCACGTCAACCGTATCTACGCCAAGCTCGGCGTCACCTCCCGCGGCGCCGCGATCGCCCGCTGGATCGGTACGTCCGGCGACCTGTGACGTCCGGCGGGCACCGGCCCCCTGGGCCCACGGGACCGGGTCCGCAATTGGGACGGCGGGCCCTGGGAATGGCGCGGCCGGCTCAATATTTTTGTGGCCGTATGACGACGAGGGTCCACATCCCGATCCCAGGGAATGCCCGCCGGAAAGGACCGCGATGATTTCGCCCGCGATGCGGAAAGAGCTCTTGGACGACCGGGGAGCCGACATCTTCGAGTGGGCCGGAATGCTCATCCTGGTGGCCGCCGTCATCGCCGGGCTCTACGGCCTCGGCATCGTCGACACCACCACCGGCGGGGTCGACAAGGCGATGAGCGGCGTCTTCAAGGGCGACGCCGGTGGTGGTGGCGGGGGCGACGGAGGCGGCCACGACTCCTGCCAGGTCGCCAAGCACGTCGACCTCTGTCCCTGGTGAGGGCGCGGCCGTGACCGCCCCTTCGGTGCCACAGAATTCAGGAGGTTCATCATGAACGCGCTGCTTCCCGCCTACGTGCGGTCGCGGTCGTCGATCCAGGCCGCCGGTGAGCGGGCCGTGCTCTTCTTCCGGGGCCGCGTCGAACGGCTCAAGAACCCCGACGACCGCGGGGCCGACATTTTCGAGTGGGCCGGGATGCTGATCCTGGTCGCCGCGATCATCGCCGGGCTCTACAGCCTCGGGATCGTCGACACGGTCACCAAGGCGGTCGAGGACGCGCTCAAGCAGATCTTCGAGGGCGACCCGGGCGGCGAGGGCGGCGACTGATGGGCGGGGCCTGATGGGCGGTGCGGTCGCCGCGGGGGCGGCGGTCGCGGGGGCGGCGGCCGGCTGGGTGGCGGCACCGGTCGCGGCCGTCTACCGGGGCCCGCTCGCGCCGCGTGCCCGTGCCGGCATCGCCGTGCTGACCGGCGCGGTGCTCGCGGCGCTGGCGGCCCGGCTCGGCGCCCGCGCGGACCTCGTGGCGTTCGCCTACCTCGGCGTCGCGGGCGTCCTGCTCGCGGTGATCGACGCCGCCGTGAAGCGGCTGCCGAACGCCCTCACGCTGCCGTCCTACCCGATCGGGGTCGCGCTGCTGGCGGCGGCCGTCCCGGTCACCGCGCACGGCGCCGCCAGGCTCGCGCACGCGCTGGCCGGGATGGCGGTGCTGTGGGCGTTCTACTTCGTCCAGCACTTCCTGCTGCCGCACGCGATGGGCGGCGGCGACGTGAAACTGGCCGGTGTCCTCGGCCTTTACCTCGGTTGGCTCGGTGAGGCGGCATGGGTGACGGGCGTGGTCGCCGGTTTCCTCTACGGCGGCGTGTACAGCGTGACGTGGCTGCTCCTCGGCCGCGCCGAACGCAAGGACGAACTGCCCTACGGCCCGTTCATGCTGGCGGGCGCGCTGACGGGCGTGCTGTTCGGCGGCTGGTTCGCACGGTGAGCCGGGCGCGCGCGGGGGGCGACGACGGCGCCGCGACCACCATCCTGGTCGTCGGGATGGCGCTGTGCCTGCTCGCGGCCGTCCTGCTGTTCAGCCGCGTCGCGCAGGCCGGTGACATGCGCACCCGGGCGCAGCGCGGCGCCGACGCCGCGGCCCTCGGCGCGCTCGAACCGCTCCGGCTGCGGCTGGTGGAGATGGCGCTGTCCGGGACCCCGCCCGCGGGCCTCGGCGCCTGGCTGCTCGCCGACGACGCCCCGCAGAACGCGGCCGGACGCTACGCGCGCGACAACGGGACGCGCGTCGACGGCAAGGTGCATCTCACCGGCCTGGACGGGACGTACGCGAAGGTCAAGGCCGTCACCGCCGACTGCCAGCTCAAGAAGGACGGCGAGCTGACCGAGCAGGAGAAGGACGACCTGCGCCACGGCCGCCACCTGTGCACCGACAGCAGCGGCAAGAAGGGCATCGGACGGGTCGGGAACGCGGTCGCGGTTGCCCGGCTCGTCGTGCCCGACTGCACCTACGAGTTCTCCCCGGTCCCGCCGGGGGAGTCGGCGCCCGAGGAGCAGCCGACGGCCCCGGCCCGGCTGGTGTGCGACGGCGCCGTCGCATGGCCGGGCGGCGACGCGGCGGCCCTGAAGAAGAAGTTCAAACTCCGGCTCGTCGACAAGGAGAGCGACGTCGCCTACAACGGCTTCCCGTACCAGAACATCGGATACGGGGGCGGAATGCCACCGCCGGGCCCGCTGCCCGCCGGGACGCCGGAAATGATCCGCCGCGCCATCGCGTTCGCCGAGGCGCAGCTCGGCACCTGGTACCAGTGGGGCGGAACATGCACGTCCCCGAGCCGCGCCACCGCCACGATGGGGAACTGCGACTGCTCGTCCCTCGTGCAGATGGCCTATCGTGCCGCCGGGATCTCCATTCCCCGCGTCACCTATGACCAATGGCGATTCGGGCAGGGCATTCCGCCGGGCCAGGAAAAAGCGGGCGACCTGGTGTTCTTCCGTATGGGGCCGCGCGGCCCCGAACATGTCGGACTGGTGGTCGATCCCGCCGCCCACACGATGATCGAAGCCCCGCACACCGGCGCGACGGTCCGCTACAACACCTATACCAACGCCGTCGGTTTCCGCCGGCCGTACGCGGGATGAATGGGCCCGTGATTGGGCCTGCGGGCTCATTCCAAAATGGCTCGGCGGTGCGAATCTTCGGGACGTGTCCCCCTTCCAGCGCCGCCGCGGCGGTCCCGCCGACCGGGGCGCGTCCGTCCCGGAGTACGCCGGGATCCTGGCGCTCGTCGCGGCGCTCTGCGCGTCGCTCTTCGTCCTCGGCATCCCAGGTCGGACCAGTGACGCGGTCTGCCGGGCGCTGCACCGGATGCACCTCGGCGACGCCTGCGCGGGAGGCGGCGGGCGCGGCGGCCGGACCGACCCCGACGAGCCCACCACCGCGTGCACGACGGGCATCGAGACGAAGTACCTCGAAGAGACCGTGACGATTCCGGCCCGCATCAACGTGCGGACGAACAGCCGCGGTACCGTCCAGCTCACCCGCCGGGTCGGGCCGGACGGGAAATCGACCTGGGAGGTCACCGACTTCACCTGGGGTGAGGGGGCGGCCGCGAGCCCCGACCTCGACTTCGGATTCGGCAAGTTCGGCATCTGGGGCGGCGGGCAGTTCACCAACGGAACGGTGTACTCCTTCGACGGCGAGAAGGAGGCGAAGAAGTTCTTCGACGACCTCGTCGACCACCGCATCGGCAACACCGCGAAATTCGTCGTCCGCACCAACCCGGTCACCGGCGGTCTCTCCTGGCTGGTCGGCAAGGCCCCGTGGGTCGGCAAGTACTACGACCGCTGGATCGGCGGCAGTGAGCCCGAAAAGGAGCCGTCCGCCGATTACCAGGAGGGCGGCCCGACCGGGGGGTTCAAGGGCGAGTTGAACCTGTGGAAGGTGAAACTGCCGTTCAAGGCGCGCGGCTGGCTCATCGACGGCACCCGCACCGACCGCAAGACCGGGGAGCGCACCACCTACTACACGGAGAAGGGCGAGGCCGAGATCGGGCTTCTCGTCGACCTGGGCGACATCTGGAAGGCGCTGCCGAAGGGCACCCGCGAGCGCGCCGCCGCCGGGGCCGCCGACGCCCTGACCCTCGCGGTGAACGAGATCGGCAAGCGCGCCGGCGCCAAGGGCATCGAGCTGACCCCGGCCGAGACCGAGAAGATCAAGGGACAGATCCGGGTCGACCCCAACGTCGGCCTGAACGTCAAGCACCGCGGCCAGACCACCTGGGCCTACACCGAGGACAAGGACGGCAACCCGCTCGGCCTCACCAAGACCTCGAACTCCCAGAACGTCATCTACTTCCGTGCCGACGGGAAGGCGAAGGGGTCCCTCGAAGGCGACAAGGGCGAGCTGACCGCCGGAGGGCAGTGGATCCTCAGCTCCGAGCGCACCGTCACCGACAAGACCCTCGACTACTCCGACCCCCAGGACCGGCAGGCCATGGAGGACTACCAGCGGACCGGCGACGACGGCGCCCTCGACGACTACTTCGACGGCGGCGGCGGACGGATGTCCCGGCTGACCTACGACGTCACCGGCGACACGGGCAAGCTCGACGCCAAGGGCGAGACCGCGGGGAAGAGGAAGCTCGGCGGCCTGTTCGAGACCTCCAGCGAACACCAGGCCAACACCCTCACCGGGGCCCAGTACTACAAGCCGGGGGAGGGATGGGTGCCGTGGAAGCGCTGCCTCGGCTGACCGCCTGCGCGACCCTCGTCCTCGCCCTCGCCGGCTGCTCCGCGCACCACGACGACGCCCCGCCCGTCCCGGCGGGTTTCCGCGAGCACCGCGCCGACGCCTACGCGTTCGCCTACCCGTCCGGCTGGACGCTCCGCCCCGGCACCGAGGACGGCGGCGCGCCCGCCCTCGACGTCGACGGCCCCGAACTGCCGTCCGGCGTCGACGACGGCCAGATCCATCTGGGCCGCCGCGACCGCTACACCGGCACCCTCGACGGGCAGCTCGCCCAGTTCCGCGGGCTCGCCCTGCTGAACGGCTACCACCTCACCGCCGTCCGCCGGACCGGCCTCGACGGCGCCGGCGCCCGCCGCGTCGAGGCCCGCTACGAGATCACCTCGGCCGACGGGACCCGCACCCCCATGCACCTGACCGGCCTCTACGTCCTCACCGGGCGGCGGACGCTGCTCGAATTCATGATCCGTTCGCCCGATCGCGGTACCGCCGCCGCCCGGGTCCCCGCGATCCTCGGATCGTTCCGGCTGGAGGAAGGACGATGAGGCGCCGCATCACCGCCGTCGCCCTCGCGGCCGTCGCCGCATGGGCGGCGCTCCGCCTCCTCGACCTCGCTTCCCCCGGCCGGGCGGTGCCGCTGGTGGCCGGGCCCGCCCTGCTCCTGCTCGCGCCGCTCACCGTCGCCGCCGACCTCTCCGCCCGCCGCCGCACCCCCGCCCGCGCGACCGGGACCGTCCTGGCCTGCGAAGGCGAGGGCGTCGAGCCGTCCGGCTGGGAGTACACGCTGACCGTCCGCTTCACCTCGGCGGACGGCCGCGACCACGTCGTCACCGAGTCCGGCCGTCCCCGCCGCCGGCCGGCCGACCCGATGGCCGTCCGCTACGACCCCCGCGACCCCGCCCGCGCCCGCCTCGACCTCGGCACCGCGCCCGCCTGGACGTCCGCCGCCGCGCTGCTGCTCATCGGGGCCGTCGTCACCTGGTTCGCCGCCCGCTGAAGGAGACCCATGCCCGACCGCCGCCGCGTCGCCACGACGGTGCTGCTCGCCGCGTCCGCCGCCCTGGCCGTCCTCGTCGCGCTCGCCGTCGTCGTGGCCGCGGCCGCCTTCGCCGCACCGGACCTCGCCTCCTCGGACGCCTTCTACTGGACGTCCGCCGCCGCGGCCGTCCTCGTGCAGCTCCTCGTCGGCGCGCTCGCGGCCCGCCTCATCGGCCCCCGCCTGCGCCGCGCCGGCGTGTCCGGGCCCGTCGCCCTGCCGCTTCTGACGGTCCTGGGCCCGTCCGTCCCCGCCGTCCTGGCGAACGTCCGCCCCATCGAGCACGTCCCCGCGCCGCTCGGCGTGCTCGCCGCCCTCTGCGCCCTCGTCGCCGGAGCCCTTCTCGGCCTCCGCCGGCCGGCCCGCGCGAGCACCTCGCTGTACTGAATTAGGCCCCCGATTGGGCCTCGAGGCCCATGTGCCCCCACCGTCCCTCTCGTTTCAATGACGGCACCATGCCTCCTGAAGACGGTGCCGACCTCCCGCCTCTCCCGCTGGACCTCCCGGGCTTCTCCGCACCCGCGCAGAGCAGCCCTCCACCCCCGTCCACCGTCGAGCCACCGCCCGATGAACCGGCGCCCGCCGTCGAGCCGGGCCCGGCAGTGCCTGATGAAACGCCTGCTGCTCCGCCATCGCCGGACGCCCCGGCACCACCGGCCGCCCCCGAGGCTTCCCAACCGGTCGCCACGGCACAGCCCGCGCCCTTCGGCGTTGCGGCGCCGGACGAGATGCCCGCGTCCGTGCTGGTGGCCGGCGGCCCGCCCAGCCAGGCCGGGATGCTCGGCCCCGGAATCCCGCCCGACAAGCCTGTCGCGCCCGTGGTCGGAGGCGCGTCGCCTCCGGTGATCGGGGCGCCGGCCGGCGGTGGCCCAGGGTTCGCGGGGCCACGGGTCGTCCGGCAGGCGGGAGGGCATGGCGCGGGCGGGCGGAGGCGGCGGCCTCCGCTGGTGCTCGTCGTGGGGGTCGCGGCGTTGCTGGTGGTGGCGTTGCTGGCCGGGGTGCGGGCGCTCGCCGGCGGCGGTTGCGGGGGGCGGCTCGCGCTGAACGTGGCGGCCGACCCGGCGGTGGCGCCCGCGGTGACGGCGCTGGCCCGGCGGTTCAACGACGCGGACCACGAGGTGGACGGGCGCTGCGTCGAGGTGACCACGAACACGCTGCCCTCGTCGGCCATGGCGCTGGCGCTGGGCGGTGACCGGTCCGCCGCGCAGGCGCGCGCGGACGCCTACGTCCTGGACTCGTCGCTGTGGCTGGAGATCGCGGGCCGGACCGCCGAGCGGACGGGCACCGTGCCGCCGAGGCCGGTCGGCTCGGTCGCCAGTTCGCCGGTGGTGTTCGCGGTGGCGAGGGACGCGGCGCCGGGCGCGCTGTCGTGGCGCGCGATGGCGCCGGGCGGGAACGCGTCCCTGCGGCTGCCCGCGCCGGAGGAGAACGCGGCCGGCATGGTCGCGCTGCTGATGGCGAAGCAGGCGGCGGGGACGGGGGACAAGGCCATCGCCGGGTTCACCGGGATCCTGCAGTCCGCGCAGAGCGTGGACGGGTCCGCGCAGGGCGAGGCGGCGGCGTTCGACGGGCTGGTCCGGTTCGGCGGCGGGAGCACGCCGGTGCTGGCGGTGCCGGAGCAGGCGGTCTGGCGGCACGCGGCGGCGGGCGGCGCGCCCGTCCGGGCGGTGCTGCCGGCGGACGGGACCATGAGCCTGGACTTCCCGCTGGTCGCCGCGCCGGGGAGGAAGGCGGACGCGGCCCGGCGGTTCCTGGCGGACGTCCGGTCGCGGGCGGGCGCGGACGCGCTGGCGAAGGCGGGCCTGCGTCCGGCGGGCGGCGGTGCGGCGAAGGGCGTGTCGGCGGTGACGGGCGTCGCGGCGCTGCCGCGGACGCCGCCCGCGGCGCCGGGCGCGGTCAGCGAGGCGCTGGAGATGTGGCGGCGGATGCATCTCGGTACCCGCATGCTGACCGTGATCGACGTGTCGGGTTCGATGCTGGAGCAGGTGCAGGGGACGCGGCGGTCGCGGATGGCGGTGACCACGGGCGAGGTCGAGAAGGGGATGTCCCTCCTGCCGGACTCCGCCGACATGGGGCTGTGGGCGTTCTCCACCGGAATGGACGGCCGGCGCCCGTACAAGGAACTCGTCCCCGTCGGACGGCTCGGCGCGGCGGACGGAGGGCTCACGCATCGCGCCGCGATGCAGCAGGCGCTCGGCCGGATGCGGGCGAAGCCCGACGGGGACACCGGCCTGTACGACTCGGTGCTCGCCGCGTACCGCAACGTCAAGGCCGGCTACCGCGGCGACATGATCAATATCGTGCTGGTGCTGACCGACGGGAGGAACGACTTCGCGGGCGGCCTGTCGGAGCAGGCGCTGCTGTCGCAGCTGAAGGCGGAGTACGACGCGAGCCGTCCGGTGCAGGTCGTGGGCCTCGGGTTCGGGCCGGGCGTCGACCTCGGCGCGCTGCAGCGGATCGCGCAGGCCACCGGCGGTGCCGCGTACCAGATCCGCGACCCGCGGCAGATCCACGAGCTGTTCCAGCAGTCGGCCGCGCTGAAGATCTGCGACGACCCGCGCCAGTGCCCGGTCGGCTGACCGGCGGACAGGGCCCCCGTCGGCTGACCGGCGGGCAGGGGCCGCTCGGAGTCCGCGGGCGGGCCGATCGGGGTCCGCGCGCGGCCGGGGCGGGTTATCGTGCCCGGGACTCCCTCAGGGTGCCGGAACGGGCGAGGTGCGATGGTCGCGTTGGTGCTGCTCCCGGTCGGGCTCGCCGCCGGCCTCCTGCTGGCTCCGCTGGCGGCCCCGTTCACCGGCGGCGTCCCGTGGTCGCGGCGGCTGGCCATGGGGCTGGTCACCGCGGCCGTGTTCGGGGCGATCGGATGGCGGGCCGGGACGGGGGCCGCCCTCGCCGCGCTGCTGTACCTCGCCGCCGTCGGCACCCTGCTGGCCTTCGTCGACGTGCGGGTCCAGCGGCTGCCGGACCGGTTCACCCTGCCGTCCTACGGCGTCGTCGCGGCGCTGCTGGCCGTCGCCGTGCCCTTCACCGGCGACGGGCCGAGCCGGTTCGGGCACGCGCTCATCGGCATGGCGGCGGGGTTCGCGCTGTTCGCCGTCCAGGCGATCCTGGTCCCGTCCGGGGTCGGGTTCGGGGACGTCAAGCTGGCGGGCGTGCTCGGGCTGTGCCTCGGCTGGTTCGGGATGCGCGCCTGCGTGACCGGCCTGCTGGTGACGTACCTGGTCGGCGGCACCATCGCCGTCGGGGTGATGATCGTCCGCCGGACCCGCAAGGGCGAGTTCCCGTTCGGCCCCCCGATGCTCGCCGGGACGCTCGTGGCGGTGCTGTGGGCCGCCGGGTGAGCCGGCGGGCGCCGGTCACGCGCAGGGGTTCTGCTGCCCGGCCTTGACGCCCCCCTTGATCTTGTTGATGGCGGCCGGGGCGACGCGGACTCCCTTCGTGCCGACGACGAGCCGGACGCCGCCGCCCGGCGCGGAGCCGTCCGCGGTGAGCAGCGCGTCGGGCACGTCGCCGGCCAGCGCCGACGCCTGGGCCTCGGCGGACGGGTTGTAGACGAGGCGGCTGTCGGCGGCGGGCGCGGCCTTCTCCGTCTTCGCGGCGACCTTGAAGCCGCGCTCGCGGAGCCGCCGGACGACGCGCGCGACGGCCGCCTTCTTGGCGCCCGCCGCGACCACGGTGACCTCGACCTTGCCCGGGGACAGCGGCGCCTGCCCGGCCGGGGCGGGCTTCGCCGGTTCGGCGGGCAGGTCGTTGTCGTGCCGGATCGCGTCGAACATCGGCCGGGCCTGCGCGGCGTTCCACTGGACGCGGTTGGGGTCCGGGGCGTAGCCCTCGACCGGGACCGTGACGAACCGGACCTTCCCGGCGTCCATTCCCTTGAGCCCGTCCGCGAGCTTCTTCATGGTGGCCAGGTCGAGGCCGTCGTCGGTCGTCATCGACTTCGTCGCGGCCTTGAGGAACTTGTAGGTCTTCGCCGGGTCGGTGAGCACCGAGCCGCTGGTGGCCTTGTCGACGACCGCGGCCATGAACTTCTGCTGCCGCTGGATGCGCTCGAGGTCGGAGCCGTTGCCGAGGGAGTAGCGGGCCCGCACGTAGCCGAGGGCCTGCGTCCCCTTGACGGTCTGCTTTCCGGCCTTGAGGTGCAGCTCCGCGCGCGGGTCGTCGACGGGCTTGTCGACGCAGATCTGGACGCCGCCGAGCGCGTCCACCATCCGCTTGAAGCCGGAGAAGTCGATCTGCACGAAGTGGTCGATGTGGATGCCGGTGAGGCCCTCCAGCGTCTTCCACGTGCAGGTGGGCCCGGCCAGGGCGAACGCCGAGTTCAGCATGCCGAACTGGGCGGGGACGGTGCCGCCGCCGTCCTTCTCGCAGGCGGGGATCTTCACCATCGAGTCGCGGGGGAAGCTGATGCCGACCGCCTGGTCGCGGTTGGGCGACAGGTGCAGCAGGATCGCGGTGTCCGAGCGGGCGCCGGTCACGCCGTCGGCGGCGTACTGGGCGTTGTCGCCCGCGCGGGTGTCGGATCCGAGCAGCAGGACGTTGAGCGACTTGTTGAGCTTCTTCGGCCGGTCCGTGCCGAGCTTCCCGCCGACGTGCTTCTGGTCGATGCCGCCGACGATGTCGTGGTAGAGCCAGGCCGCGCCGGCGCCGCCGACCACGACCACCGCCGCCGTGCCGATCGCGGCCCAGCGCAGGAACCGGCGGCGGCGCGCGTGCGCCGCGACGGCGCGGCCGGGCGCGGCGCCGTCCTCGGGGTTCGGGGAGGCGTCGGTTCCGTGGGCGGCGGTGTCCCCCGCGAGGTCGTCGCGGCCGGGGTCGTTGTCGCTCATTCGTCCAGTTTCGGGCTGGCCCGGTGGGGGGCGCGTGGTCTGGGAGGGTCCGTCAGTCTAGAGAGGGGCGGGAGGCTCGTACATTCTCTTGTTTGATGCGCGATACGCCCGATCTGTTGACATCGGCGGCCGGAATGTGGCCCGGATCCCTTGTGCCGGGCTTTTCCGTACGATCGGTCCCGTGGACGACGGGTGGGTGATCGGCGGCCGGTTCGCCGTGCTCGACCGGATCGGGGCGGGCGGGACGAGCCGGGTCTGG
Organism: Actinomadura sp. NTSP31; assembly: GCF_041951385.1. NCBI lineage: Bacteria > Bacillati > Actinomycetota > Actinomycetes > Streptosporangiales > Thermomonosporaceae > Actinomadura > Actinomadura sp. NTSP31. Next base: position 51,868 of record NZ_JBGNUT010000019.1, read on the forward strand.
CGCGCCTACGACCGCGCGGAGGGGCGGTACTGCGCGGCGAAGCTCGTCCGGCGGCGGGGCCGGACGTCGGTGCTGCGGGCGGTCCGCGAGCAGGCGCTGCGGCTGGCGCATCCGCACGTGGTCACCCCGTACGCGTCGTGCATGGCCGGCGAGGACGTGCTGCTGGCGATGGAGCTGGTGAGCGGCGGGTCGCTGGAGACGCTCCTCGGCGACTACGGGCGGCTGCCGCCGGCGTACGCGGCCGAGGTGCTGGACCAGGTGCTGGCCGCGCTCGGCCGCATCCACGCGGAGGGGATCGTGCACCGGGACGTGAAGCCGGCGAACCTGCTGCTGGAGCCGAGCCCGGTCGGCGCCCCGCACGTCCGGCTCGCCGACTTCGGGATCGCGCTCGGCGACGACGGCGTCCGGTTCACCACGACCGGCTTCACCGTCGGCACGCCGGGCTACCTGGCGCCCGAGGTGCTCGACTGGAACCGGCCGGGCCCCCGTCAGGACCTGTACGCGGCGGGCATGGTCGGCTGGCGGATGCTCACCGGGGCGGGCGACCCGGAGCCGCACCAGCGGATCGGCGCGGCGCCCGCCGGCGTGCCGCCGATGCTGTGGACCGTGCTGCGCCACCTGTGCGACCCCGATCCCGAGCGCCGCTTCGTGGACGCCGCCGCCGCGCGCCGTGCCCTCGCCCCGCACCGCCCGGACCTGCGGTTCCCCGCCCTCACCCTCGACGGGGAACCGCTGCAGATCTTCGACCAGCTCGGCCCGCCCCCGCCCCATGCGCGCTGACCTCCGACCCGGCGCGCACCGGCCTCGACACCCGCCCGCAGTGCCGGGCGCGGGGTCAGGTCGTGCTGTAGGCGATCTCGACGCGGCGGTTCTTGGCGCGGCCTTCCGGGTCGTCCTTGCCGCCCTGCTCGTTGGGTGCGACCGGCTTGGTCTCGCCGTAGCCCTTGGCCTCGATCCGCGGGTCCGCTCCGCTCAGGATGTTCCGCAGTTCGGCCTTGACCGCGTCGGCGCGCCGCTCGGAGAGCGCCAGGTTGTAGCCGGGGTCGCCGACGGAGTCGGAATGGCCGGACACCTGGACGGTGCCGCGGGCCTGCCGGAGGCGCGGGGCCAGGGCGGCGATGCGGCGCCGCGCGGCGTCGGTGAGCGTCGCCTTGCCGAAGTCGAACAGGACGTCCGCCGAGATGCTGACGGTCACCCGCCCGCCGTCGGTCTGCTCCTGCTCCAGGGGGAGGACAGCCTGGCCGAGGTCAATGCCGTGGACGGCGGAGCCGGCGTCGATGGACAGCACGCTCGCCTTCAGGTTCGCGTCCGGCACGCTCGGCTCGGCCGAGGCCGTGGCCGCCGCCGCGGTCAGGACGGCGAGCGCCGCGCCCAGCGCGCCCGCGATGACGGCCGTCCCGCGCGTCCGGCTCATCGCGCGACCGGGATGTCGCGGAACGTGGGCCAGGACCCGATCTGCACGTCGATGGACTTCACGTTCTCGGGCGGGGCGGCGAACGTGTAGTAGAAGGGTGTGGCCTGGTCGTTCGTCATGTTGGTGAAGATGTCGTCCGTCTGGAGCTCCTTGCCGCCGGTGTCCTTCACGACGACGTACCTCTTGAGGTTCACCGGGTCGATGAGGGACGTGCCGAGGCCGTGCTCGCCGTTGAGGCGGTAGGCGTTGATGCGTTGGGCGCCGGGGACGTGCGGGGTGAACTGGGCGGTGAGCGTGGCCAGCCGGCCCTTCACGCGCAGGCCCATGATGGCGATGTCGACCTTGGCGCCCGGGGCCTGCGGGCTGTCGAAGGTGCCTTTGACCACGGGCTTGGCGGCGTTGTCGAAGCTCGCCGCGCCCGCCGCGCCCACCGCGCCCTTGGCGGTCCCGCCGGCCGGGGACGGGTCGGAGTCGTCGCCGAGCAGGGAGCAGCCGGCCAGGCCGCCGGCGAGCAGGAGCGCGGCCGCAGCCGTCGCGGCCGGGCGGTGTGACGGGCGCATGTGCGTTCCCTTTCGTTCGTCGCATGTGCAAAGACCGAAGGTCATGGCATCATGAAGAGCAGGATTCTGGTGTTGCGTCCGTGAATCTATTGTTTGCAAGTGTGAAGAGTCAAGGGGGGCGGGCAGTGGGCGTCGCCGCGGAGACGGTCGTCCGGAACCGGGCGCTGCAGGCCGAGTGGTACGGCGAGCCGCTGGGGGAGCGGATCCGCCGGCTGCTGGACCGGCTCGGCCTCTCGCAGTCGGGGCTCGCCGGCGTGCTCGGGCTGTCGGCGCCGATGCTGTCCCAGCTGATGTCGGCGCAGCGCGCCAAGATCAGCAACCCGGCCGTCCTGCACCGGCTGCTGGCCGTCGAGGAGCTCGCCGCCGACCCCGGCTTCGAGGCGATGGCGGCGGGCGAGGTCGAGGAGCGACTGCGGGAGATCGGCGCGGAGGCGGCCGCGACGACCGCGGGGCTGCGCGCCGCCACGTCCGGCCGGATCGCGGTCGGGGGAGCGTCCGGCGAACGGGCGGCCGGCGGCGCCGCGCGGCGGGCGGCTGATGGCGCGCCGGTGCCCCCGGAGGCGGCGGCGCGGCTCGTCCAGGCGCTGCTGCGCGAGGTCGCCTCCGCCGCCGAGATCGAGGCGGCCGCCGCGCTCATCGGCGACCGGTTCCCCGAACTCGCGGACCTGCTCCGCGTGTACGGCAACGGGCGCACGGGCGAGGCCGCCGCCCACTACGCGCGGACCACCGGGAGCGCCCGCGGCTACTGAGCGCGTTCGCGGTCGCCGCCGCCGTGGGGCGCCGCGGAGGCGGGTCGGTCATGCCGTGGCGCGCTCGTCTCCATTCCGCTGGGCCATAACAACTGGTTATGGGAAGCGGGCGGTGCGGTACCGCCATTCGGGGGCCAAAGTCTGTGGTCAGGGTCACATGCGGGTCTGGCTGTTATGTATGTCACAGCTCCCGGCGGGTGGCGTAGGGTCGCTTCGCTGGAAGCGCACACGAGGCGTCACCGCGCGCATGCGGGACGCGTCTCAGGCCGGGCGCGACGGCCGCATGGTGCGCTCAGAACGTGGTCCGGGGACACGACGACCCGAGCTCAGGAGAGCGATCGATGAGCACTATGGAGGCGCCGGCCAAGTCGCGCGCCCAGATCAAGGAACGCACGCTCCGCAGGGACAACTGGCGCCTGTATCCGATCACGACGTTCGTGATCTTCACCGCGTGGGTGGTGTACGCGACCGTCAGGGCCTTCTGGGGCTCGGCGTTCTACGTCCCCCAGTACCACTACCTGACGCCGTTCTACTCCCCCTGCCTGAACGACATCTGCAACAACGTCACCGTCGACGGCCACACCGGCGACGCCGCGGAGTTCGGCACGTTCCTGCCGTCCGCCACCCGGGGCTGGATCCCGTTCGCCATCATCACGCTGCCGTTCCTGCTGCTGTTCCGGCTGACCTGCTACTACTACCGCAAGGCCTACTACCGCTCGTTCTGGGCGGCGCCGCAGGCCTGCGCGGTGCGCGAGCCGCACGGCAAGTACACCGGCGAGCGCCGCTTCCCCCTCATCGGCCAGAACCTGCACCGCTACTTCTGGATGGCCGCGTTCCTCATCTCCGTCGTCAACACCTGGGACGCGGTCCGCGCCTTCCACGGCAAGGACGGCGGGTTCGGCATCGGGCTCGGCACGATCATCCTGGTCGCCAACGTGGTCCTGCTGTGGCTGTACACGCTGTCGTGCCACTCGTGCCGGCACATCGTGGGCGGGCGGCTGAAGAACTTCTCCAAGCACCCCTTCCGGTACCGCATGTGGGGCTGGGTCTCCAAGATCAACCAGAACCACGGGACCTACGCCCTGATCACGCTCGGCTCGCTGGTGGTGGCCGACGCGTACGTCGCGCTGGTGGCCGGCGGCTCCTTCTCCGACCCCCGCATCTTCAACTGAGGCCAAAGGATCATGACTGAGATCGAGAGGCACTCCTACGACGTCGTGGTGATCGGTGCCGGCGGCGCCGGGCTGCGGGCGGCGATCGAGGCCCGCCTCCAGGGCAAGAAGACCGCGATCATCTCCAAGTCGCTGTTCGGCAAGGCGCACACGGTGATGGCGGAGGGCGGCGCCGCCGCCGCGATGGGGAACGCCAACCCCAACGACAACTGGATGGTGCACTTCCGCGACACCATGCGCGGCGGCAAGTTCATGAACAGCTGGCGGATGGCCGAGCTGCACGCCAAGGAGGCGCCCGAGCGCATCTGGGAGCTGGAGCACTGGGGCGCGCTGTTCGACCGCACCAAGGAAGGCAAGATCAGCCAGCGCAACTTCGGCGGGCACGAGTACCCGCGGCTGGCGCACGTCGGCGACCGGACGGGCCTGGAGCTGATCCGCACCGCGCAGCAGAAGATCGTCGCGCTGCAGCAGGAGGACCACGCCGAGCACGGCGACTACGAGGCCCGGCTCAAGGTGTGGGCCGAGACGACCGTGACGCGGCTGCTCAAGGACGGCGACCGGATCTGCGGCGCGTTCGCCTACGTCCGCGAGACCGGCAAGTTCGTGGTGTTCGAGGCGCCCGCGGTGGTGCTGGCGACCGGCGGCATCGGCAAGGCGTTCAAGGTCACGTCGAACTCCTGGGAGTACACCGGCGACGGGCACTCGCTGGCGCTGCTGGCCGGCGCGACGCTGCTGAACATGGAGTTCGTCCAGTTCCACCCCACCGGGATGGTCTGGCCCCCGTCGGTGAAGGGCATCCTCGTCACCGAGTCGGTGCGCGGCGACCGCGGCGTCCTCAAGAACTCCGAGGGCAAGCGGTTCATGTTCGACTACGTCCCCGAGGTCTTCAAGAACCAGTACGCCACCACCGAGGAGGAGGGCGACCGCTGGTACGACGACCCCGACAACAACAAGCGGCCCCCGGAGCTGCTGCCGCGCGACGAGGTCGCGCGCGCGATCAACTCCGAGGTCAAGGCCGGCCGGGGATCGCCGCACGGCGGGGTGTTCCTCACCGTCGTCGACCGGATGCCGGGCGGCGCGGCGGAGATCGTCCGGCGGCTTCCCTCGATGCATCACCAGTTCAAGGAGCTGGCGGACGTCGACATCACCAAGGAGCCGATGGAGGTCGGGCCGACCTGCCACTACGTGATGGGCGGCGTCGAGGTCGACCCGGACACCGGCGCCGCGAAGGTGCCGGGGCTGTTCGCGGCCGGTGAGGTCTCGGGCGGCATGCACGGCTCGAACCGGCTCGGCGGCAACTCCCTGTCGGACCTGCTGGTCTTCGGCCGGCGGGCCGGGCTCGGCGCGTCGGAGTACGTGGACGGCCTGCCCGCGCGTCCCGGCGTCCCCGAGGCGGAGGTCGAGGCGGCGGTCACCGAGGCGCTCGCGCCGTTCGAGCGCGAGGGCGGCGAGAACCCCTACGCCGTCCACGCCGAGCTGCAGCAGACGATGAACGACCTGGTCGGCATCATCCGCAAGGAAGAGGAGCTGCAGCAGGCGATCGAGGCGCTCGGCAAGCTGCGCGAGCGGGTCGCCAACGTCAGCGTCGAGCCGGTCGCGGTGAACGACGGGCGCGGCTACCACCCGGGCTGGCACCTGTCGCTGGACCTGCGGAACATGTTGCTGGTGTCGGAGGCGGTCGCGAAGGCGGCGCTGGAGCGGCAGGAGAGCCGCGGCGGGCACACCCGCGACGACTACCCGCAGATGTCGGCGGAGTGGCGGAAGGTCAACCTGGTCTGCGGCCTGGCCGGCGATCCGTCGTCCCCGCACGTCGAGCTGAAGCGCCAGCCGATGCCGCCGATGCGCGAGGACCTGCTGGAACTGTTCGAGACCGACGAGCTGAAGAAGTACCTCACCGCCGAGGAGCTGCCGGCGGACGTGGCCGCCGCGGGCGCCGCCGAGGACGACGAGGAGGACGACCAGTGAGCTACGAGGCCAAGTTCCAGGTCTGGCGGGGCGACGACGGCGCGGGCGAGCTGACGGACTACACGGTCGAGGTGAACGAGGGCGAGGTCGTCCTCGACATCATCCACCGGCTGCAGGCGACGCAGGCGCCGGACCTGGCGGTCCGGTGGAACTGCAAGGCCGGCAAGTGCGGGTCGTGCTCGGCGGAGATCAACGGCATGCCGCGGCTGCTGTGCATGACGCGGATGTCCACCTTCACCGAGGACGAGACGATCACCGTCACCCCGATCCGGACGTTCCCGGTGATCCGCGACCTCGTCACGGACGTGTCGTTCAACTACGAGAAGGCGCGGGAGATCCCCTCGTTCGACCCGGGCGACGTGAAGCCGGGCGAGCTGCGGATGCAGCAGGAGGACGTCGAGCGCTCGCAGGAGTTCCGCAAGTGCATCGAGTGCTTCCTGTGCCAGAACGTCTGCCACGTGATCCGCGACCATGAGGAGAACAAGCCCGACTTCGCCGGGCCGCGCTTCCTCATGCGGATCGCCGAGCTGGAGATGCACCCGGCCGACCAGGCGGACCGGCGGGAGATCGCGGCGACGGACCACGGCCTCGGGTTCTGCAACATCACCAAGTGCTGCACCGAGGTGTGCCCCGAGCACATCAAGATCACCGACAACGCGCTGATCCCGATGAAGGAGCGGGTCGTCGGCCGCAAGTACGACCCGGTCGTGTGGCTCGGCACCAAGCTCGGCATCGTCAAGAAGGGGCAGGACACCCCGTCGGCGTAGCGGACGGGCCGCCGGACGGCGACGGCGGTACGGCGGGCGGCGACGGCGGTACGGCGGGCGGCGACGGCGGGCGGCGATGCCCCCGGACCGCCGCCCGCCGTACCGCCGTTCCCCATGAACGCCGTGCTCGCCGCCGGGAGCGCGGCTCCCCTGTCCGCCGTGCCCCCGCCCGAGCCGGGCGCCGGCGACCTCCCGGTCGCACACGCCGCGGTCAACCCTGGTGCCCGCGCGCCGCGGTGAATAGGGAAGAGTGCACATAACGCGTGACAAATTCGTGATTATCCCCCGGGGACCGGTGCCGCCGGGTTCCCCTTAGCGTGGTGGGCATGAGCGCCCTCGAACCGGGTTCGTTCCTCGCCGAACTCACCCCGGCGGAACGCGGCGACCTGGAATCCCGCGGTCGCGTCCGCGACTTCGCCCGGGGGGACGCGCTGTTCGTCGAGGGGGACCAGTCCAGCTGGGTGGCCGTCCTGCTGCGCGGGCGGGTGAAGGCGTTCTCCTACCGCGAGCACGGCGGCGAGGCGCTGCTCGCCGTGCGCGGCCCCGGCGCGCTGCTGGGGGAAGTCGCCGCGATCGACGGCCTGCCCCGCTCGGCCACCGTCTCCGCGCTGGAACCGGCGCAGGCGCTCGCCGTCACCTCCGACGAGTTCATGGCGTTCCTCCAGGCGCACGGGCGCGTCTCGATCATCATCATGCGGATGCTGTGCCAGCGCTGGCGCGACGCGGACCGCAAGCGCGTCGAGTTCGGCATGTTCGACGCGACCGGGCGGGTGGCGCAGCGCCTCGTCGAGCTGGCGGAACGGTTCGGGCAGCCCTACGAGGGCCGCGCGGGCGCGCCGGGCCGCGCTGGCGGGCAGAGTGTCCGGATCACGCTGAACCTGTCGCAGGAGGAGCTCGCCGGCTGGGTCGGCGCGTCGCGCGAGGCCGTCAGCAAGGCGCTGCGGACGCTGCGCCGGCACGGCTGGATCGAGACGGGCCGGCGCCGGCTCATCGTGCACGACCTCCAGGCCCTCCGCCGCCACGCCCGCTAACGGTCAAGGCGGTCGCGGGCGGCCCCAGGGCGGGCCCGTACCCTGTGCAGGATGCAGTTACAGCAGCTCGCCTACTTCGTCGCGGTCGCGGAGGTGCGCCACTTCACGCAGGCCGCGGAGCTCCTGCGCGTGGCGCAGCCGTCGCTGTCCAAGCAGATCCGCGCGCTGGAGACCGAGCTGAACGCGCCGCTGTTCAGCCGCGCCCGGGGGAACATCACCCTGACGCCCGCGGGGGAGGCGCTGCTGCCGCTCGCCAAGCGGATCCTCGCCGACGTCGACACGGCGCGGCTGGAGGTGCAGGAGCTGACCGGGCTGCGCCGGGGACGCGTCCGGCTGGGCGCCACGCCGTCGCTGTGCGCGGGACTCCTCGCGGACGTCCTGCGCCGCTTCCATGACGCCTACCCCGGCATCCAGCTGCTGGTGGAGGAGGGCGGCTCGCGCGACCTGGTCAAGGAGCTGACCCGCGGTTCGCTCGACCTCGCCCTGGTCATCCTGCCGCTGCACGGCGACCCGCCGCTGGACACCGCGCCGATCCTGCGCGAGTACCTGGTGGTGGCCTCCCCGGCGGGCGCGGACGAGGGCGGCTCCCGGACGGCCATGCCGCGCCGCTCCTACCTGCGCATCGAGGACCTGCGGAACCGCCCGCTCGTCATGTTCCGCTCCGGGTACGACCTGCGCGAGGCCACCATCAGCGCGTGCCGCGCCGCCGGCTTCGAGCCGCGGTTCGCCGTCGAGGGCGGCGAGATGGACGCCGTCCTGCGGTTCGTCGAGGCGGGCCTCGGGATCGCGGTCGTCCCCAGCATGGTCCTCGCGGGGCGGCCCGGCCTGCGCGGAACGCCGCTCGTCCTGCCCGACGAGGAGGCCCGGCGCGGCCACCACGGCCCCGGCCTGCTGCGCACGATCGCGCTGGCGCACCGCAAGGACGTCGACCTGACCCACGCGGCCCGCGCCTTCCAGGACCTGCTGATGACGTTCCTCCTGGAGGCGGGCGCCGCGCAGAGCCTCCCCGCCGGCGTCGAGTCCCTCCTCCACGCCTGACTCGGCGCGACTCATTCGAGGGTCGGGGCGGCGGTGGCGTTGTACGGTTGCGGGACGGACGGCGGTGGCGAGGGGAGGCCGGTGTGAGCGACCGCACCTCCCGGCAGCGCCGTTTGGTGATGCTGCTGGCGGGCTTCTTCGGCTTCGCCATGACGGCGACCCTGTCCGTCGTCCCGAACGCGGCGGCCGTCGAGATCGTCCGGATCGGGACGGCGGCGGCGTCGAGCGGGGCGGGCTCGCGGGGGCAGGCGTCCTCGCTCGCCCGGGACCGCCGTTCCGTGCCCGCCTGGCCGCGGTTCTCCGCGGCGGACGTCCAGCTGTGGTGGCGGCTCGGATTCGGCTCCGGGGAAACGCAGAGCCACCATTCCGTTCTGCCGTCGGCCGTTTCGGCCGCGGCACTTCAGTCGAGCCGGCTCAAGGCCGCGGCGGCGCGCGCATGGGTGCCGGCGTCCGTTCACACCTCCGCTATCGCGGTGCGGGGGCCTCCCTTCGGTACGGGTTTCTGACGCTCATCAGTCATCGGCCGCAGTAAGCCCTGCGGGCGCTGCGGCGTACCCGTATGGAGGCTCGTCATTTACCGTTCCGCCATGGGGCGGGCGCGTTATGCGCTCGCCCGGTTCACGCTGCCCGCACATCGACCGGACGCGGCGTGCTGACCGCGTTCGCCCGCGCGTTCCGGACCCCGGAACTGCGCCGGAAACTGCTGTTCACCCTCTTCGTCGTCCTCGTCTTCCGGCTGGGGCAGAACCTGCCGCTGCCGAACGTGGACGTGGCGGCGCTGAGGTCCGCCGCCGACGCCGCGAAGAAGGGCAACCAGCTCTACGGACTGCTCGACCTGTTCAGTGGCGGCGCGCTGCTGAAACTGTCGGTGTTCGCGCTCGGCATCTACCCCTACATCACCGCGAGCATCATCCTGCAGTTGCTGACGGTGGTGGTCCCGAAGCTGGAGGCGCTCAAGAAGGAGGGGCAGTCCGGCACCACGAAGATCACGCAGTACACCCGCTACCTGACGGTCGCGTTGGCGGTCCTGCAGGGCGCGAGCGTCGTCGCGATGACGTCCGCCGGGCAGCTGTTCCAGGGCTCGGACGGCATCCTGCGCGACGAGGGCGTCTTCCCGATCGCGACGATGGTCGTGTGCATGGTCGCCGGGACGGCCGTCACGATGTGGCTGGGCGAGCTCGTCACCGAGCGGGGCGTCGGCAACGGGATGTCGGTGCTTATCCTCACGCAGGTGGTGGCGGTGTTCCCCGGCCAGTTGTGGGCCATCTACCAGGCCAAGGGCGGGTTCGTCTTCGCCCTGGTGATCATCGTCGGGCTGGCCATCATGGCCGGGGTCGTCTTCGTCGAGCAGGCGCAGCGGCGCATTCCCGTGCAGTACGCCAAGCGAATGGTCGGACGCCGCGTCTACGGCGGCACCTCGACCTACATTCCGCTGAAGGTCAACCAGGCGGGGATCATTCCCGTCATCTTTGCCTCGTCCCTGCTCTACCTACCGGTGCTGGCCACTCGGCTGTGGCCGGACGTGAAATGGCTGCAGCGGATCCAGCCCTTTCTCGATCAGGCCGATCCGTGGCACATGGCCGCGTTCTTCGCGCTCATCGTGTTCTTCACCTACTTCTACGTGGCGATCACCTTCAACCCCACGGAGGTGGCGGGCAACATGCAGAAGTACGGCGGTTTCGTGCCCGGCATCCGGCCGGGACGCCCGACCGCCGAATACCTCGACCACGTCCTGACCCGCATCACCGCGCCCGGCTCGGTGTATCTGGGCCTCGTCGCCCTCGTTCCGATGGCGGCGCTGGCGCTCCTGGACGTCGGGAACCAGTTCCCGTTCGGCGGGACGACGATCCTCATCGCCGTCGGGGTCGCGCTCGACACCGTCAAGCAGATCGAGAGCCGTCTCCAGCAGCACAACTACGAAGGGTTCCTCCGCTGAAACGGCCTCGCCGCCGGGACGCGCCGTCCCGGCGGCGGGCCCGGCTCACCGCCGGTTCACAGGTGCGGGGTGAGGGCCGCGAGCAGCTGGCGCTTGGGCTTGGCGCCGACGATCTGGTGGACGGCCTCGCCGTTCTTGTAGAGGGTCAGGGTGGGGAAGCCGAGGACGCCGTACCGGCTCGCGATGTCGGGGTTCTCGTCGCCGTTGAGGGACGCGATGGTGAGGCGGTCGCCGAGTTCGGCGTCGAGCTGCTCAAGGATCGGCGCGATCATCTTGCACGGCGGGCACCAGTCGGCCCAGAAGTCGACCAGTACCGGGCCGGGGGCGTTGAGGACCCGCTCGTCGAAGGTCGCGCTGGTCACCGTGATCATCTGTCGCCTCCTGGGGGACGGTGCAGCCCGGGCAGGCCCGGGCGAGGTGGGCGGCCACGCCGGCGCGGCGCCGGACGAGGGCGGCGATCTCGGCGTCGATCTCGGCGAGCTTGCGGCGGTACACCGCGACCGGCTCGGGGCACGCGTCGCCGGTGGCGTGCCCGGCGCGCAGGCAGTCCACGAACGGGCGGGTGTCCTCCAGCGTGAAGCCCGCCGCCAGCAGCGACCGGATCTCCGTGACGAGCCGCAGGTCGGACTCGTCGTACTGGCGGTAGCCGTTGGCCGCGCGGCGCGCGGTGATCAGTCCCTGCTGCTCGTAGAAGCGCAGCGTGCGGGTGCTGACGCCGGCCCGTTCGGCCAGCTCGCCGATCAGCATCGGGGTCCTCCCTCGGTGGCCGTCAACGACCGTAAGCCTTGACGTGCGCGTCAAGGTCAAGCGGCGCGGGCTCGGGCCGGGCGTCGAAGGACTCCCGGGCGGCGAAGATGTCGGGCACGTGGGCGGCGGCCCAGTCCGCGATGGCGGCGGTGAGGCGGCCGGCCTCGGCGCCGAGTCCGGTCAGCGCGTACTCGACGCGCGGCGGGACGGTCGGGTAGACGGTGCGGCTGACGAGGCCGTCGCGTTCGAGGGCGCGCAGGGTCCGGGTGAGCATCTTCTGGGTGATCCCGTCGAGGGCGCGGCGCAGCTCGTTGAAGCGCATCGGCCCGCCGTTGCGGCGCAGGGCGGCCAGCACGTAGCCCGTCCACTTGTTGGCGAGGACCTCGACGACCGTGCGGGACGGGCAGTCGCGGCGGTAGGTCAGCGGCCAGCGCTCATCCGGGGTGGTATCCACAAGGAACCTGGATATCAACAAGGTGCCTTCTTCACAAGGGATACCTGCCTCGTCCAGCATGGACGCCGTGCGGTCGGGTGATCGCGGGGAGAGGGGCCGGAGATGCGTGCGGTGAGCCAGCGGACGTGGGGCGGGCCGGAGGTGCTGGAGGTCGTCGAGGTGCGGCGGCCGGAGGCCGGGCCGGGCGAGGTCCTGGTCCGGGTCACCGCGGCCGGGGTGAACCCGGCGGACTGGAAGATCCGTTCGGGGGCCGTGCGGAAGGGCGCGGAGCCGCCGCTCACCCTCGGGCTGGACGTGGCGGGCGTGGTCGAGGCGGTCGGCGACGGCGTGGTGGGGTTCCGGGTGGGGGACGGTGTCTTCGGCAGCACGTTCCCGCCGAACGGCGCGTACGCCGAGTTCGTCGCGGTCCCGCACGAGCGGCTCGCGCTCGTCCCGGTCGGGCTGGACTTCGTGCAGGCGGCGGCGCTGCCGACCGCCGCGCTGACGGCGTGGCAGCCGCTGGTCCGGGTCGCCGGCGTGGGCGAGGGGCAGCGGGTGCTCGTGCACGCGGCGGCCGGCGGGGTCGGGCATCTGGCCGTGCAGATCGCCAAGGCGCGCGGCGCGCACGTGATCGGGACGGCGCGGGCCGTCAAGCACGCGTTCCTCCGCGAGTTGGGCGCGGACGAGCTGGTCGATTACACGCGGGACGACTTCGCCGAGGTCGTCCGGGACGTCGACGTCGTCCTGGACCCGATCGCGGGCGACTACGGCCCCCGGTCGCTGCGGACGCTGAAGCCCGGCGGGCTGCTCATCGACGTGCGCGGCACCGGCCCTGACCGGACGGAGGTCCGCGCGCTGGCGGAGGAGCGGGGCCTGCGGTTCGTGCAGTTCGGGTTCATGCCGTCCGGCGCCGACCTGGCGGAGATCGCGGCGAGTGGCGTGCGGGCCGTGGTGGACGAGGTGCTGCCGCTGGAGGACGCGGCGAAGGCGCACGCGCTCAGCGAGACGGGACGGGTGGCAGGGAAGATCGTCCTCGCCCTGCGAGGTGAGATCGCCATGTGAGGCGGAGCCGCCCTGCGAGGTGGAGCCGCCGCACGAGGTGGAACAGCGCGGCGGGCACCGCGGCGGCCGTCAGGATCGCGGCGCCCGCGCGCTGGTCGTGCAGCGGGGCGGCGCCCCAGTGCCGTCCGAGCCCCTGGTACCAGCCGTCGCCGAGGACGGACCCGTCCAGCATCAGGACGATCCCGGCGACGACGAGCAGAACCGGCAGGACGGCCGGCACGCGTGCGCTGCCGAAGAACGCGAGCCCGATCGCGAGGAAGCACGCCATCGCCAGCGAGTGGAGCGCGTGGTTGGCCAGCGAAGCGCCGAACAGCGGGGACGCGTAGAACGCGTAGAGGCTCAGGAGGAAGAGCGCCGAGGAGGCGACCGGATGCGTAAGGATCCGCACGCCCCGGCTGTCCGCGACGGCGGCGAGCAGTGAACCGGTAGGCACGAGGCCCAGCGGACGCCCGTACAGAAGGAGTATGGGAGCGACCACCCCGACCAGTACGTGCTGCAAGGCGTGGGCGCTGAACAAGACCATGCTGTACCGGGCGACCCCACTGCCCATGGCGAAGAGCAGGACGCTCAACCCGGCAGCCCATGCGAGACCACGGCGCAGCGGCCAGCGCCCCACGCGCGCCACCCCGACCCCGTACAGGACGGCCCCGGCGAGCACGAGGACCAGGAACAGGGGGTCGAGCCACCAGCGCGTCATGTACGGGACGAACCCGGCGGGCCCGGGCAACGGGAAGCCGAGCCGCAGAGCCACCGCGTCGATGGTGCCCGGTGAGACCTCCGGCGGCGGGGTGCGCGCCAGGCCGGTCGCCAGCGCCATCGTCGCGGCCATCACCAGGATCTCGGCCGACGCGAGCCGGGTGAACGGCCGGGGAGTGGATGCCAGCGCAGGGATCGTGCTGCGGCGATGCCACCAGCCCATGGCGCCGAGGACGGTGAGCCCGACCGCCTTCGCCACCACCAGCGCCCCGTAGCGGGAGCCGAGGTGCAGGCCACCGAGCCGCACCCACGCGTTGACCGCGCCGCTCACGCCGACGACGGCGAACGAGACGAGCGCGAGCCCGCTGTAGCGCTCCACGACCTGCGGCAGCCGGTCGCGGATGTCGGGGGAGAGGGCGACGAGGACGACCAGCCCGCCGATCCACAGCGCCGCTCCCGCGATGTGCGCGGCGAGACTGTAGACGGCGAGGGCGTGGTGGGAACCGGTCGCGGCGTGGCCGGTGAACAGCGGAGGCAGCAGCCCGGCGAGCGCGCCGAGCAGCAGGTATCCGGCGATGCCGTCGGCGGCGCGCAGACGGGCCGCCCAGCAGAGCGCGGCGGCGGCGGCGAACACCAGCACCAGGGCCCGTCCCTGCGGCAGGTCGAACAGGAACGTCCGCAGCATGGCGCCGGTGATCCCGGCGACCCCGACGCCGAACAGGTCGGACACGGTGAACGCCGTGAGGGCGAGCGTGCACAGGGCCCACGCCATGGCGCTCAGCGAAGCCGCCGCCATGCACCGGCGCGCGACACCGGTCCCCGGGACGAGGACGGCCGCGGCGAGCAGCCACCCGGCCGTCACCGTGGACGCGAGGTTCGCGCCGAGCTTGGCGACCGCGAGGCCGGTCTTGGTCAGCGCGCCCGCCTCGGACAGTCCGGGCGCGGCGGCGGCGCCGAGCGACCCGCCGAGCCGCACCACCAGCGCCAGGACCAGCAGCGCCGTAGCGAGCGCCGCCGTCACGAGGATGGGCCGGTCGATTCCGGGCGCCTGCCGCGATCGCATTGCCACGGCGGGAGATACGCGTACACGGGGGCGGAGGGTTCAGCGATCACTAAAGTGTCCGCCATGCCCCCGCCTGGGGGAGATCGGGGCGGTACCCGCCGACCGGCGACGCCGCGGACGTCCGGAGAGGTGGCCATGAGCGCCAACGACGGTGGCAACACCTACCTGGAGAAGGTCGTCGCCCAGCAGGCCGTCCTGGAGGACGGCCTGCGGTCGCGCCGCTCGGCCCCGCCGCCCGGGGCCGCGCCGCCGCCGGGGCCGCTGGCCAAGCGGGACCGCGCGCTCGGCGGCGGGCCCGCGGAGCCGGCCGAGGCGGGCCCCGTCGAGGTGCGGATCAAGGGCTTCTGGCGGTGGAAGAACGTGCTGGTCCCGCCGAACGCCTTCGTCGTGCACACCCGGCGCGGGCGCGCGGAGCCGCTGCACATCGGGCTCGGGATGTCGTTCCGGTTCAACCCGTCCACCGACTCGTTCCTGGTGGTGCCGGGCGCGACGCAGACCATCCTGATCAACGCGTACTGCATCTGCAGCGAGCTGCAGGGCGTGCTCGTCCAGGGCTACGTCCAGTGGATCATCCAGGACTTCGCGACCGCCTACCGCAAGCTCGACTTCGGCGACGCGCAGGACCCGATGCGGGTGGTGAACCTCCAGCTGCGCGAGCAGGCGGAGGCGGCGATCAAGGACAAGGTCTCCAGCATGGGCGTGCGGGACGTGCTGAGCGACAAGCAGCCGATCATCGAGGAGCTGACCGCGCGGCTGCGCGCCGTGGCCGAGGGCGAGGACCACAGCGACCGGGGGCTCGGGCTGCGGATCGTCACGGTGCAGATCAAGGAGGCCGTGGTCAGCTCGTCGCGGCTGTGGGAGAACCTGCAGAAGCCGTACCGGGCCGAGCAGGGCCGGATCGCGCGGCTCGCCGAGCTGGAGGCGGCGGAGGCCGTCGCGCAGCGGGAGATGGCGGCGGAGCGGGTGAAGGAGACGCAGCGGCTGGAGCACGAGCGGGAGCTGGCGGAGCTGCGGTCGCGCAACGAGGCCGAGCGGTTCGACACCGAGACGTCGGAGAAGCTGCGCCGCACCCGCCGCGAGCACGACGACGCCCGCGAGGTCGCCGAGCTGGAGACCGAGACGACCCGGCACGCGCTGCGGATGGAGCGGGAGCGGCACGCGGAGGAGGCCGAGACGGGACGGCTGCGGATCGAGCGCGACCACGAGCTGAACCGGCTGCGGGTCGAGGGCGAGCTGGCGCTCCAGGAGACGCGGTCGCGGTCGCACCACGAGACGGCGCTGCTGGGCCTGGAGCGCGACCGGGCCCGCGCCGCGATGGACAACGAGCAGGCGCCCGCGGCGATCCAGGCGCGGCTGATCACCCGGCTGCCCGACATCCTGGAGCGGCTGCCGAAGCCGGACGAGGTGCGCACCGTGACCGTCAACGGCGCCGACCAGACGAGCCTCGCCGGGCTGCTGACCCAGCTCACCGCGGTGATCGGCGCGCTGCGCGCGGCCACCGCCGAGGGCCCGCCCGTCACGGGCGGGGCGCCTCCGGAGGGAAACGGACGGGCAGGGCGGTGAGGGCCCGGTGGAACGGGCCGGGACGCCATTCCAGCTCGTCCGCCGGGACGGCCAGCTCCATGTCGGGCAGCCGGTCGAGCAGCGTCTCGATCGCGGCCGAGGCGATGAGCCGCGCGTGCCCCTTGGCCGGGCAGGTGTGCGGCCCGGCGGCGAACGCCAGGTGCGCGCGGTTGCCGGTGCGCTGGTGCGGGGTGCGCGACGGGTCGGTGTTCGCGGCGGCGTAGGAGATGACGACGGGCTGGTCGGCGGGCAGCAGGTGGCCGTGGAAGTCGACGTCCTGGCGCGGGAACGTCGCGCCGAAGTTGGCCATCGGCGGGTCGGTCCACAGGATCTCGTCGAGGGCGTCCTCGACGGGGAGGCTGCCGCCCGACAGGTCGCCGCCGAACCGGTCGTCGGACAGCAGCAGCCGCAGCCCGTTGGCGATGAGGTTCTGCTCCGGCTCGGTGCCCGCGCCGAGCAGCAGCGCCAGCTGCTCGGCCATCTCGTCGTCGTCCAGGTCCGCCGGATGCCCGATCATCCACGACGTCACGTCGGCGCCGGGCTCGGCGCGCTTGTGCGCCACCAGGTCCCGGGTCGCCTGGTTCAGCACCGCGTTGGCCTCCTCGGCGGACGTGCCGTCGAAGATGCCGCTCATCCCCTGGACGAGCCGGTCGCCGATCTCGGGCGGGCAGCCGAACAGCTCGTTGAACACCAGCAGCGGCAGGACGCGCGCGTACTGGCCGATGAGGTCGGCCTCGCCGTCGGCGGCGAAGGCGTCGACGAGCCGGTCCGCGGCCGTCTCGACGTGGCCGCGCAGCGCGCCGGTGTCGACCCGGTCCAGGCTGTCGGTGATCACCGAGCGGAGGCGGGCGTGCACGGCGCCGTTGGCCGACAGCGTGTTCGGCCGGTACATCAGCATCGGCAGGACGGGGCAGTCGGCGGGGACGCCCCGCTGCCAGCGGCTGCCGTCGCGCGGGAACCGGCCCGGGTCGCGCATGACCTCCAGCGCCGCGTCGTAGCCGATGACGAGCGTCGCCGGGACGCCGGGCGCCAGCTCGACGGGCGCGACGCCGCCGTGCGCGCGCAGCGCGGCGTACACGCGGCCGGGGTCGGCGGCGAACTCCGGCCCGTAGAGCCGGCCGGGCTCGCCCGTGCCCTCCTCGCGCGCGGGACGGGTCTGGTCGATGGTCACGGGGTCTCCTGGCCGGATGCGAGCAGATGGTCGACAAGGGCGATCAGCGCGTGCGTCGAGGACGTCCGGTCGCGCGCGTCGCAGCTGACCAGCGGCGTCGACGGCGCGAGGTCGAGGGCCTCGCGGACCTCGGCGTCCGGGAACTCCGGCGACCCGTCGAACCGGTTGACCGCCACCGCGTACGGCAGTCCCTGCCGCTCCACGATGTCCATGACGGCGAACGACTCCGCCAGCCGCGCGGTGTCCACCAGGATCAGCGCGCCGAGCGCGCCGCGCGCCAGATCGTTCCAGAGCCGGGTGAAGCGCTGCTGGCCGGGCGCGCCGAACAGGTACAGGACGAGGTCGTCGCTCAGCGTCAGCCGGCCGAAGTCCATCGCGACGGTGGTGGTCGTCTTGTCGCGGATGCCGGCCAGGTCGTCGACGGCGGCGCCGGCCTGCGTCATCCGCTCCTCGGTGCGCAGCGGCCGGATCTCCGACAGCGTCCCGACGTAGGTCGTCTTGCCGACCGCGAAGTGCCCGACGATGAGGATCTTGACCGCGGTGCGGACCGTCTCGCGCAGGTAGGGCCCGCTTCCCACCACGCCGGCTTCAGTGCCTCCCGAGGGGGGACGACCCCCCACGCCCCCCGGTCCGGCTCCGCCGGCTTCAGTGCCTCCCGAGGGGGGACGACCCCCCACGCCCCCCGGTCCGGCTCCGCCGGCTTCAGAGACTGGCGCGGAGTCCATCGAGCACCTCCTGCAGGAGCCGGGTCCGGGACGGCTGGGCGGCGGGCGACGGCGCCCGCGTGGTGAGGTGCCCGCCGTCGACCAGGTCGGACAGCAGCACCTTGGTCACCCCGACGGGCAGCGACAGGTGCCCGGCGATCTCCACGACCGACAGGGCGCCGCCCCGGCACAGCTCCACGATCCGCACCTTCTCCGGGGACAGCCCCGTGCGCGGCAGGCCGCCGGTGGAGATCACCAGGGTGACCAGGTCGAAGACGTTGCGGGACGGGTGCGCCCGGCCGCCGGTGACGACGTGCGGGCGGACCAGCGCCCGCCGGTCGCGGCGGCTCATGCGGGGCTGCCCGCGCTCGGCCGCGGCGGGCTGCTCAGCTCCTTGCCCAGCCGCTGCACCAGCTCCTGGAGCCGGAACGACACCGTCTCCATGTCCACGTGCTGCGTCGCCGACACCGCCAGGTACGCGCCCGGGCCCGCCGCGACGAGGAACACGTACCCGTCGTCGAACTCGCTGACGGTCTGCCGCCAGGTCGTGCCGGCGTCGCCGCAGAACTCGGCGGTGCTGCGGGCCAGCGACTGCAGCCCCGACATGCCGGCCGCCTGCCGTTCGGCGTCGTCCCGGCCGATCCGCTCCGAATGGGCGATCAGCAGCCCGTCGGCCGACAGCAGGATCGCGTACCGCGTCTCGGGCATCCGCAGGGCGTCGTCGAGCATCCACCCGAGCCGGTTCGTGCCGTCGTCCATCGCGCCGTTCCACCCCTCGTTCATGGCCGCAGGTCCTTTCCTTCAACGCCCGGCGGCGGCGCCGGAGTGCCGCCGGACGGCGTGCCCGTGCGGCCGGACCGGGTGCCGCGCTGCCAGGCGCCGAGCCCGGCCGCGGTCTCGCGCGGCGGCCGCACCGGATTGCGCCACGCGTCCGGCCCGCCCGCGGCGTCCGCGCCGTCCGCGGCGGCGTCCGGCCCGCCCGGCCCGCCCGGTTCGGGAGCGCGGTCGGCGACCGCGACGCGGCTGCGCTTGGGCAGCCCGTTCTCGGTGGACGGCGGGCCCGCCGCCACCGCCGCGGCGCGCTCGCCGGGCCGGCCGGCGCCGGACGCGGCGGGCCGCGCACTCGGGTCGTCCGGGATGTCGGTGAGCAGCGCGTTCGGGACGAACACGATGGCGCGCACGCCGCCGTAGGGGGAGCGGGAGTCGACCGACACCGTGAACCCGTACCGGGCGGCGAGCACGCCGGCGACCGCGAAGCCGACCCGCGGCGGGTCGCCGAGCCGGTGCACGTCCACCGACGCCTCGCCGGACAGCAGTTCGGCGGCGCGCTGGAGCTCCTCGGCGTCCATCGCGACGCCCGCGTCGTCGATGGTGATGGCGACGCCGTTGTGCGTGGTGCGGAAGTTGACCTCGACGGCGGTGTCGGGACGGGAGTGCCGGGCGGCGTTGTCCAGCAGCTCGGCGAGGGTGAGCACGACGGGCTCGACCGCCCGGCTGGTGACCGCGACGTTCACCGGCCCTTCGAGGTTGACCCGCAGGTAGTCGCGGATGCGGGAGGTCGCGCCGCGCACCACGTCGGTCATCGAGGACGCCGAGCGCTGCTGGCCCGGCCAGGACCCGCACAGCACGGCGGTGGCCTGCGCGCGCCGGCCGAGCTGGGCGTTCATATGGTCGATGCGCAGCAGGCCGTCCAGCACGTCGGGGTCGTCGTGGCGCTCCTGCATCGTGGAGATGGCGAGCTGCTGCTCGTTGGCCAGGCTCTGCACGGCGCGCATCATCGCCCGCAGCGTCGACTTGGCGGACTGGTCGGCCCGCGCCCTGACCCGCTCGGCGGACCCGGCGAACAGGTCCATCACCGTCTGCAGGGACTGGCCGAAGGCGGGCGCCTTGCGGGTGAGGTCGTGCAGCGGGCCGGCGACGCGCATGCCCGGGTTGTGGAGCGAGTCCATCAGCTCGGGCAGCCGGACGCCGGCCAGGTGCCGCAGCTCCTTGTCGCGCAGCTCCACGCCGGCGGCGAGGACGGCGTTCTGGTCGCGGAGCTCGGCGGTCAGCCGCCGCTGGCGGCCCAGCAGGACCGCGGCGGCGAGGCCGGCGCCGGCCACGATGACGAGCGCCGTCGCCAAGAGGATTTGCTCCATCGGTTCCTCGTGCACAGGGGAGTCGGGCGAGGCGGGCCCGCGAGGGGGACCGCCTCTTGGCCGGTGGGGGGTGGGTTCGGACGGCGTCGGCCGCAGGTGGTGGGCCGCGGTTTCGTGACCGTAGGACGGGGCGGCGCGGGGGCGCTTGTGCTCGCGCGCAGAGAACTTGCCGCCGGGCGCATGCCACGATCACCGGCAGTCCGATACGCGTTACTTTCCGGCGTGTCCTCCTGATTTGGCGGCGGCGGCCGTACTACTCTCACCTGCGGCGGGACGCGTGATCACCTGCGCGCGCGGTGCCCGGTTCCGGACGCCGGCCCGCCCCGGAACAGGGACGGCACGGCGGAGGGGCCAGCGTGGACGACGGCGCCTACCAGCTCGTGCTGCGCCGGTCGGACCAGCTCGGCTGCGTCCGCACCGCCGGCCAGGTCCGCCGCGAGCGCGCCGACGGCTACCGCTTCCTGCTGCCGCTCGACGGCGAGCTGACCCTGGTCCAGGACGGCCGGGAGGCGCGGCTGCGCCCCGGCACCGGCGGCCTGGTCACGCTGGCCGCGCCGTTCCGGGTCGGCGTCGCCCCCGGACCCGGCGCCGTCCAGGGCGTCCGCGCGAGGGACGGGGCCGGGCGCGGGCGGGCGTTCGTCATGACGATCCCGGCGCGCGAGATGGACCGCCGGCTGCGCCGCCCGTCGCCGGTCGCCACCGGCCTCGACCTGTCCGCCGGCCTCGGCCGGGTCGTCGCCGACATGGTGCGCGCCGTCGGCGAGGAGCGCCGCGCCCTCAGCGCGCCGCAGTTCGACGCCGCCTGCGACCGGATCACCGAGCTGCTGTGCGTGATCGTCGCCGGGCGGCAGGGGCCCGCCGCCGCGCCCGGCCACCTCGCCGAGGTGGAGGCGGTGGTGCGCCGCTACGTGCGCGAGCACGCCACCGAGCCCGGCCTGACCGGCGCCGCGATGGCGCAGGACCTCGGCTGGTCGCTGCGCCAGGTGCAGCTCGCCCTGCAGCACGCCGGGACGACGCCGCGCGAGCTGATCCGCGAGGAGCGGCTCCGGCTCGTCCGGGACCGGCTGCGCAACCCGCAGGACCGCGACGTCACCATCACCGACATCGCGCACGCCACCGGGTTCTCGTCGGCGAGCGCGCTCAGCACCGCCTTCCGGCGCCGGTTCGGGGTGAGCCCCCGCGAGCTGCGGCACACCGCGCACTGATCGGCCGGCTCAGGTCAGGCCAGGTCAGGCCGGCGCCGCGGGCAGGGTCACGGTGACCTCGAGGCCGCCGTCGGCACGGGGGCGGGCGGTGACGTGGCCGTCGTGGGCCCGCACGATCGACTGCACGATGGACAGGCCGAGGCCCGCGCCCTTGGCGGTGACGAGCCGGTCGCCGTCGAGCCGGCGGAACGGCTCGAACAGCCCCGGCACCTCGTAGGACGGGACGGCCGGCCCGGAGTTGGCGACCTCCAGGACGGCCCGCCCGTCCCGCGTGCCGGAGGTGACCCGCACCCAGCCGCCTTCGCCCGAGTTGTGCCGGATGCCGTTCTCGACGAGGTTCTCCACGACCCGTTCGAGGAGCAGCGCGTCGCCGGTCGTCATGGCCTCGCCCGGTTCGGTCTTGACGCCGATCCCGGCCTGCTCGGCCTCCGGCGCGGTGCGCGCGGCGACGTGCCCGACCACGTCGGCCAGGTCGACGGGGGCGCGGCGGGTGATCTCGTTCTCCGAGCGGGCGAGCAGCAGCAGCCCGCCGATCAGCCGCTCGTGCCGCGAGGTGATCTGCAGCAGGTCCTCGCCGAGCCGCAGCACGTCCGGGGACGCCGTCCTGCGGTGCATCGCCACCTCGACCAGCGCGCGGCCGAGCGTCAGCGGGGTGCGCAGCTCGTGCGAGGCGTTCGCCACGAAGCGGCGCTGCCCGTCGAACGACCGGTCGAGCCGCTCCACCATCGTGTCGAAGGTGTCGGCCAGCTCCTTGACCTCGTCGTGCGGCCCGTGCAGCGCGATCCGCTCGTGCAGGACGCGGTCGGCGGCGGGCGCGGCGGCGATCCGCCGCGCCGTCTCGGTCACCCGGTGCAGCGGCGTCAGGACGCGGCCGGCGATCAGCCAGCCGAACGCGATCGCGGCCCCGCCGACGACCAGCAGCGCGATCGAGCCCTCCACGACCAGGGACTTGGTCGCGGCGGCCTGGTACTCGTCGTGCTGCTTGCGCATCATCCGCTCGATGTCCGCGGCCGCCTTGTCGTTGCCGGGGATGCTCCGGGACGCCCCGTCCACGTTCATCAGCGTCCGGTCCCCGCCGTTGGGCGACGACTGCTGCGTCGTGACGCGGGCGAGGACCTTCGTCCCGGACCCGTCGAGCTGCTGGGTGAACAGCGCGTAGGTGACGCCGAGGAGCACCAGGCCCGCGGCGAAGAACAGGCCGCCGTAGGTGAGGGTGAGGCGGGCGCGCAGCGAGATCCGGCGCGGGCCGCCGATCGTGGGGATCTTCACGGGATCCGGTACCCCGCTCCCTTGACGGTCTCGATGACGGGCGGTTCGGCGAGCTTGCGGCGCAGCTTCAGGACGGTCAGCCGGACCGCGCCGGTGAACGGGTCGGCGTGCTCGTCCCACGCCTTCTCCAGCAGCTGCTCGGCGGAGACGACCGCGCCGTCCGCGCGCAGCAGCTCGGTCAGCACGGCGAACTCCTTGCGCGCCAGCGGGACGTACCGGCCGTCGCGGAACACCTCGCGGCGCGCCGGGTCGAGGGTGATGCCCGCGCGGCGCAGCGTCGGCGGCGCGGCTGGCCGCGACCGGCGGCCGAGCGCGAGGACGCGGGCGGCCAGCTCGGGGAACGCGAACGGCTTGGTGAGGTAGTCGTCGGCGCCGAGGCCGAGCCCGGCGACCCGGTCGGTGATCTCGGCGGCGGCGGTCAGCATGAGCACCCGGGCCCCGGCGCCCCCCGCCACCAGTTCGCGGCAGACGTCGTCGCCGTGCACGACCGGCAGGTTCCGGTCCAGCACGACGACGTCGTAGTCGTTGACGCCCGCGCGTTCGAGGGCGGACGCCCCGTCGTGCGCGAGGTCGACGGCGTGCGCCTCGTCCCGCAGCCATTCCGCGATCGCGTCGGCGAGCAGCCGTTCGTCCTCCACCACCAGCACCCGCATGCCGTTCCTTCCGCCAGGTCTGACCGCCGATGCTGCCCGGTGGCGTGTTTCCTCCCCGTAAGGGCGCGCGGCCGGGCGGATCCGGGGCCCGGCGGAAACGGTGAGGAAACGCCGGACCGCGTTGCATCGCTCCTCGTCGGGCCGGAACACGTCCGGCCGCCGAACGAGGAGACGACACATGCGACTGCGGACTCTGCGGACGAGCGGGGCGGTGGCGGCGCTGCCGCTGGTGCTGGCGCTCACGCTGACCGGCTGCGGCTCGGGCGACGACAAGGACGGCGGCGTGGCGTCGGCGAACGGGGACAAGCAGGTCGCCGCGACCAAGTCCGCCGGCGGGAAGGACGCGGGCCTGAAGTACGCCCAGTGCATGCGCGAGCACGGCGTCCCGATGGACGACCCGAAGGACGGCCGCTTCACGATGAAGCTCGACGGCAAGACGCCGAAGGCGACCGTCGACAAGGCGCAGGAGGCCTGCCGGCAGTACAACCCGATGGAGAACGGCGCCGCGAGGCCCGATCCGAAGATGCAGGAGAAGGTCCAGGCGTTCGCCGAGTGCATGCGCAAGAACGGCGTCGAGAAGTTCCCGGACCCGAAGCCGGGGCAGCAGGGCATCATCATGGACCAGAAGCTCAGCGAGGACCCCGACTTCAACGATGCCCAGGCCAAGTGCAAGGACATCATGGGAGGCGGTCCGAAGTGACCGCGCTGGAGGAGCGGGTGCCGGCGGAGGAGGGCAGGCGCCGTTCCCGGCGGCGCCGGCCGGGCCGGCGCGCGGCCCTCGCCGCGCTGGCCGCCGTGGCGGTGGCCGGCGGCGCGGCGGCCGTCGCGCTGAACACCGGCGGCGGCTCCGGCAAGGGCCGGGCGTCGGCGCTCCCGCCGAGCACCACGCAGGTCACGCGGCAGACGCTCAGGGACGAGCAGACCGAGGACGGCCAGCTCGGCTACGGCCCGTCCTACACCGCGACGAGCCGCCTCCAGGGCACGCTGACCAAGGTCCCCGAGAGCGGCGACGTCATCAAGCGGGGCCAGCAGCTGTACGAGGTGGACGGCGACCCGGTCGTCCTCATGTACGGCTCGAAACCGGCGTACCGCCCGCTGACCGTCGGCACCGAGGGGTCGGACGTCGAACGGTTCGAGAAGAACCTCAAAGCGCTCGGCTACGACGGATTCACCGTCGACAAGGAGTACACCTCCGACACCGCCGAGGCCGTCGAGGAATGGCAGGACGACCTCGGCCTGGACGAGACCGGAACGGTGGAGCTGGGCCGGGTGGTGTTCGCGCCGGAGCCCATCCGGGTCGACAGCCTCCAGGCGAACGCCGGCGACCCGACCGGCTCCGGCCGCAAGGTCCTGACCTACACCGGCACCGACAAGGCCGTCACCGTCGAGTTGGAGACGACCGACCAGCGGATGGCCCGCAAGGGCGCCGAGGTCGACGTCACGCTCCCGGACGAGACGACCGTCACCGGCAGGATCGACGAGGTCTCCACGGTGATCCAGCCGGGGGAGGGCCAGGAGGACCCGACGACCAAGGTCGAGGTCACGATCTGGCTGCGGTCGTCGAAGGCGCGCAAGGCCGCCGCGAAGTACGCGCTGGCCGCCGTCGACGTCACCTTCACGGCCGGCTCCCGCAAGGACGTGCTGACGGTGCCGGTCACCGCGCTGGTCGCGCTCGCCGAGGGCGGCTTCGGCGTGGAGGTCGTGAAGGGCGCGGCGTCGGCGTACGTCCCGGTGAAGACGGGGCTGTTCGCGGACGGGCGCGTCGAGGTGTCCGGCCAGGGCATCGCCGAGGGCACCGTCGTGGGGACGCCGAAATGATCGAGCTGCGCGGGGTGACCAAGGAGTATGCGGGCGGCGTGCGGGCGCTCGGCGGGGTGTCGCTGCACGTCGGGGCCGGTGAGCTGGTCGCGATCGTGGGGCCCTCGGGGTCCGGGAAGTCGACCATGCTGAACGTGCTCGGCACCCTGGACCGCCCGACGGCCGGGACCGTCCGCATCGACGGGCACGACGTCGGCCGGCTGTCGGACTCGGCGCTGTCGGCGCTGCGGGCGAGCCGGATCGGGTTCGTGTTCCAGCAGTTCCATCTCGCCTCGGGCACCCGCGCGCTGGACAACGTCGCCGACGGGCTCCTGTACTCGGGGCTGCGGCCGTCGGTGCGGCGGCGCCGCGCGGCGGACGCGCTGGAGCGCGTCGGGCTCGCGCACCGGCTGCACCACGAGCCGCACGAGCTGTCGGGCGGCGAGCGGCAGCGCGTCGCGATCGCCCGGGCCGTCGCGGGGGAGCCCGCGCTGCTGCTGGCCGACGAGCCGACGGGCGCGCTGGACTCGGCGTCCGGCGAGGGGGTGATGGCGCTGCTGCGCGGGCTGCACGCGGCCGGCACCACCGTGGTGATCATCACGCACGACCGGGAGATCGCGGACGGGCTGCCGCGCCGCGTCCGGATGCGCGACGGCCTGGTGGTCGAGGACTCGGCGCTGCCCCCGCTGGAGAAGGCGGAGGCGGCGCGGTGACCGCCGGGACGCTGCGCCCGGCCCGGCTGGGGCCGGGCGACGTGGTGAAGGTCGGCGCGGTGGGGCTGCGGACGCGGCCGATGCGGGCGTTCCTGTCCGCGCTCGGCATCGCGATCGGGATCGCCGCGATGGTCGCGGTCGTCGGCGTGTCGTCCTCGTCGCGCGCCGACCTCGACCGCACGCTCGCCTCGCTCGGCACGAACCTGCTCACGGTCACGCCCGGCAGCACGCTGACCGGCGGGCAGGCCCAGCTGCCGCTGGAGGCCGAGCGGATGGTCGGGGGCATCGCGCCGGTCGACCAGGTGTCGGCGATCGGGCTGCTGGACGGCGCGAAGGTCTACCGGAACGGGAAGATCCCGAAGGAGCAGACCAGCGGGATCGCCGCCTACGCGGCCCGTACCGACCTGCGCGACGCGACGGGCGCGCGGCTGCGCAGCGGGGTCTGGCTGACCGCGGCCACGCAGGACTTCCCCGCGGTGGTGCTCGGCTCGGCCGCCGCGAACCGGCTCGGCATCGGGCACGCGGGGCCGGAGGTGCAGGTGCTGGTCGGCGGCAAGTGGTTCACCGTGGTCGGCATCCTGGAGCCGGCGCCGCTCGCGCCCGAGCTGGACTCGGCCGCGCTCGTCGGCTGGCCGGCGGCGCAGCAGCGGCTCGGCTTCGACGGCCACGCGACGACGATCTACACGCGGTCGCAGGACGCGAGCGTGGAGCAGGTCCGGGACGTGCTGGGCGCGACGGCGAACCCGGAGGCGCCGAACGAGGTGCAGGTGTCGCGGCCGTCGGACGCGCTCGCGGCCAAGAAGGCGGCGGGGGAGGCGTTCACCGGGCTGTTGCTCGGCGTCGGCGCGGTCGCGCTCCTGGTCGGCGGGGTGGGGGTGGCCAACACCATGGTCATCTCGGTGCTGGAGCGGCGGGCGGAGATCGGGTTGCGGCGCTCGCTCGGCGCGACGCGCGGTCAGATCCGCACCCAGTTCCTCGCCGAGTCGCTGCTGCTGTCGGCGCTCGGCGGGCTCGGCGGCGCCGCGATCGGAGCGCTGGTCACCGGCGGCTACGCGGTGTCGCAGGGGTGGCCGGTCGTCATCCCGGCCTGGGCGGTGCTCGGCGGTGTCGCGGCGACCCTGGTCATCGGGGCGGTGGCGGGCCTGTACCCGGCGATCCGGGCGTCCCGCCTGTCGCCGACGGAGGCGCTGGCCGCGCACTGACGCGATTGACATAGTGACAACTATCTGAATATCGTCCGCTATATGGATAGTGACAGCGATGGGAAGCCGCGGCGGCTGACCCGCGCCGAGGCCAAGGCGCGCACCAGGCGCCGGCTGCTGGACGCGGCGGCGCACGTGTTCGCCCGCAAGGGCTACGCCGGGGCGTCGGTCGAGGAGATCGCCGAGGCGGCGGGATTCTCGATCGGCGCCCTGTACTCCAATTTCGGCGGCAAAGAGGAGCTCTTCCTCGAGCTGGTGGCCGGCGGCGCCCGGGCGCGGGTCGAGCGGGGCCGGCAGATCGTCGAGGCCGTGCAGGCTGGCACCGAGGAGCCCGAGTCGGCGCTCGGCCGGTTCTTCACAGAGGCCGCGGACAAGGACGACGACCTGCCCCTCCTGCAGGCGGAACTGTGGCTCTACGCCATGCGGAACCCGCAGCTGAAGGACGCGCTGGCCGCCGCGCAACGCGAGCCGCAGGCGGCCCTCGAAGCGCTCATGGAACCGGTCCTGGCGCGCGTCGGCGCCGCCGGCGCGGTCCCCGCCTCGACCGTCGCCACGGTCGCGAGCGCGATGTTCCAGGGCCTGGTGCGGCAGCGCCGCCTCGACCCGTCCAGCGTCCCGGACGACCTGCTCCGGCAGGCGATGCGCTGGCTCTTCGCCGGCATCGCCGCCACGTCCGGCCCGTCGCCCGAGGACCCGTCGCCCGAGGAGGAGCCGTCGTGACCCGCCAGGACCTTCCCCTGCCCCGCCGCGCCCCCGCCATCGCGGGCACCCGATCCGTCACGCGGGTCTACCTGACGGCGGGCCTGATCATGGGCGCCGTCTGGGCCTGGAACGCCGGCGAGCCGGTGTGGGAGCACGCCCTCAAGTTCGGGCTGCTGCTGTTCGCCGGCGTGCCGCTGCTGCACCTGGTCCGCAAGCGCCGGACGGCCGGACGCCCGCAGGAGGGGCCGCGGCTGTCGCTCGCCCGCGCGGTCGCCGCCAAGGGCGTCCTGCTCGCCGCCGCGCTCCTCGCCTCGTACCTGCTGCGGTCGACGCCGCACGGCGACCTCTACGTCGCCGCCGCCCTGGCCGCCGCCATCGCCGGCATCGGCCCCCTCCTGCACCGCCA
Organism: Actinomadura sp. NTSP31; assembly: GCF_041951385.1. NCBI lineage: Bacteria > Bacillati > Actinomycetota > Actinomycetes > Streptosporangiales > Thermomonosporaceae > Actinomadura > Actinomadura sp. NTSP31. The sequence continues at coordinate 80,024 of NZ_JBGNUT010000019.1, forward strand.
CCTCGTCGTCGGCTGACGCCCTCCCGGCTACCCCGCGAGCAGGTCCTGGAGTTCGCGGACGGCCTCGCGCAGGCGGGCGGCGAAGTCGTCCATCGCGCCCGCCACCGGCCGCGGAGTGCTCAGGTAGACGTTGAACCGGTCCGGAAGCAGGACGTAGGCGACGCCGATGCACTGCTCGCTCGTCGACCCGAACCCGAAGTACCTGATGTGCACCGACGGCGCCGAGCTGGTGCTCAGGTAGTCGTCGCGCATCGTCACCCAGCCGGGCGCGTCGAACAGCCCGAGGTGCTCGGTGACGCCGAGCTCCGCGCCGCGCCGCTTCTGGATCAGCTGCAGCTCCCACAGGTGCTGCTCGGGCGCGTGCCCGGTCTGGCACTCCCGGGCCCGCCGGACGTGCGCCTCGGCGGCGGCGCGGAAGGCGGCGCGGCGGGTGTCGTCGCCCGCCTCCGGGTCGTCCATCGCTTCGACGAACCGCAGCACCTCCGGGGTGACGACGCGCATCGCCTCGGTGCGGCCGTTCTGGTACTGCCGCGTCGCGATGGACTCGTAGGTGGCGCCGGTGACGCCCTTCGCCCGCCGGTGCGCGAGCTGGTAGGCCATCTGCACGAACGCGTCCGGGGACGTCTTCAGCCGCTTGGCCCGCTCGGAGCCGAAGTCGCCGAACGACACGCAGGTCGTGGCGGTCGCGGCGGCGTAGGCGCCGAACGCGGCGGCGGCGTCCCGGATGTCGGCGCGCAGCGCGTCGTCCAGCGCGAACTCGATCGCCTCGATCGCCGGCAGGCCCTGCGACCGGGCGCCGGCCCGCTGCGCGTGCGCCTCCGCGGACGAGCCGAGCAGCGCGTCCACGAAGCCGAGGATCGTGGTGCCGTCGAGGCCGCAGTGCTCGACGTTGATCCCGGCCGTCCCGTCCGCGAAGACGACCAGCGAGACGGCCTTGTCGAACCAGCGGTTGCCGCTGTCGCCGTGCAGCAGGGCGTCGCACGCCTCCAGGTCGCCCTCCGGCGCGAGGTCCTCCAGGCAGAGGCAGAACAGCGCGGTCTCGACGTCGTCCAGCGCGCGGGCGTTGGCGGGGCCGGCGGCGAGCAGCGCCTCCCGGCTCGCCGCCCACTCGGCGCGCGCCTTGGTGGTCAGGTGCCCGGGGGACGGCTCCGGCGCGGGCTCCGCCTTCATGATCGTGCCGAGGCCGGCGACGAGCTCGTCCAGCGCGTGCGGCACGCCGTCCGGGCCGATCACGTCCATCCGGATGATGTTGCCGCGGTAGAGCACCGCGATGTGCCTGGCCTGCGACGGCCCCGGCCATTCGGGGCTGTGGGGGGCGCGGACGGTGTCCTGCTCGGCGCCGGGGATGCGCGTCGCGGAGAACAGGAACTTGTTCTGCTCCATCGACTGCGGGACGCCGCGCTGCAGGATCGGCGGGATCTCTTCGGCGTCGAGCCGCAGCTTGTAGTCCAGCGCCCCGGCGATCAGCCCGGCGGCGCGTTCGAGCTGCCGTTCCCCGGTGTCCTGGAACAGGAAGAAGAAGTTCGCGTTCAACGCGATCCGGTCGCGCCGCCCGAGGTAGCGGTACGGCCAGAAGGTGTCCAGCCAGCTGCGCACGCCGGGCTGCGCGTCGTAGCGTTCGAGCGCGGCGTGCAGCTTGCGGCCCGGTCCGTCCGGGCGGGCGAACGCCTCCACCTCGGCGCGCGTCGCGGCGAGTTCGGCGTCGGTGAGCAGCGGCGCGCACCACTCCAGGAACCGCTTGCAGGTCTCGTCGAGCGTGGGGAGCGGCACGCGGGGGAGGGCGTCCTCGTTGCCGAAGGTGCGGGTCGAGGGTTCAGGGCTGGCGTTCAATGCGCTCCTCGTTCTCGGTGCCTTTGGTTCACTGGGAGGCCGCCGCTCACCGGGCGGCCCGCGTGGTCACTCCCCGCGCGGCCGCGACAGGTACAGCCCCGCGTAGAGCCAGCCGCCGGTCTCGGCGCCGGTCGGGTCGACGCCGGCGTCCGCCAGCCTGTCCAGGACCAGCGACTGCTCCTCGGCCGTCGCGAACCGCCGCTGTCGGAACAGCCCGTCGTGCCGGACGGTCGCGTACCCCGCCGCCGCGAGGGCGTCGGCGATCGGGTCGAAGGGGAACATGCGCAGGATGAAGTGCGCCATCCAGGGCCTGCGCCCGCCCGCCGCCTCGATGACGCGCCCGACGGTGCGCTCGGTGACGTATCCGAGGCAGCCGGTCGAGATGACCAGGTCGGCGCGGGCGAGCTGCTCGGCCTGCGCGGGCGCCGGGTCGCCGTCCTCCAGGTCGGCGTGCACGGCGCCGTCCAGGAAACCGGCGTCGAGCGCGTAGGAAAGGGCGTTCTCGGACGCGTCGAGGCCGATGAAACGGACGCCGTTCGCACGTTCACCGGAATGGACCAACTCACGGTCGCGGGACAGGAGGGCGGCGCGGGAGAGCCGCTGGGCGTCGGGGCCGCCATAGCGATCGTACAGCTCGGCCATGGTGACGCCGTATTTCAGCAGGGCCGCGTTGATGCCGTAGGAGCAGCCGATGTCCACAACGGTGGGGACCGGCACCTGCCGCGCGTCCCGGTATTCGGCGATGAGCCGGGAGAAGTGCGGCTTGGCCAGCTCCGGGATGTTGTAGTCGAGTTCCCGCAGGGTGCTGAAGTAGGCGCGTGGGTCCGGCTCGGTGTAGATGTGGTCGAGCGAGATCTTTCCTGTGGTGTCGACGCGCACGTGGCGGTCCTTCCTGCAGGGCGCGGGCCTTCCCGGACAGCGGTTCCTTTCAGTCCAGTAGCGCGTCGACGCGGACGGCGCGTCCCTCCGCCGCCAGGTGCTCGGGCAGCACCCGGCCGAAGAGCTGGCGGGTGCGCGCGACGCTGCCCACCACCCCGGGCCGCTCGCTGTAGGCGAGGATCGCGGTGTGCCGCGCGGTGCCGCCGCGCACCTCGCTCACCCGGTGCAGCGAGTAGCGCCCCCGGAACAGCTGCAGGTCGCCGGGGCGCAGGACGAGGCGCCGCACCAGGTGGCCGGCGCGTCCGGTGAGGACGGCGCGGACGTCGCCGAAGTTCTCCTGCTCGGCGGACCTGATGTTCGGGCAGTACTCGAAGACGCCGCCGTCCTCCGCCTGCTGCGTCAGCAGGCTGACGGTGAACTCGTTGGTGTCGAAATGCCAGGGGTGGCCCAGGCCGGGCTTCACGACGTTGAGGCACAGGCCCGACAGCGGGTCGGCCAGTTCGTGCACCCGGGGCAGGCCGAAGCAGGCGGCGACGAAACGCTGGAAGAGCGGGTCCGAATAGAGCCGGTGGATGATGTGGCCGGCCGGGACGAGGTCGCGCGCGACGAACGCGTTGCCGCGCTCGGCCGTGATACGGCCCGGGTGGTCGCCGGGCAGCGGCGTGCCGATGTCGATGTTGTAGGCGTTGACCGTTTCGACGTCGTCATGGGCCCGCGGTGCGATCGCCGCGCATTCCGCGCGCAGCCGCTCCCGCAATGAGCCGCGAATGAAGTCCGGCAGGACGCAGCATCCGGAATTCGCCAGCTCGTCCCGCACCCGGGAAACGACGGCGGCCCACGCCGCGCCGTCCGGTTCGCGGAGCGGATAGAGATCGGTGTCGACCGCTTCCGTGCCCGCCGCCGGGCCGCCGGCCCGGGCCTCCGCAGCGCCCATGAAGATCCCTTCCGCCTGGCGAACCCCACCCGGGTTTTAGCACATTCCGGGTGCACATTCATGGCCGTGCTTTTTCCGGGCGGTTTGTCGGAAATTGATAAGCCCGATCGGTGACCTGTGCCTTCGAACGGTCCACCGCCCGCCCCCGCGCACTGTCCGGTGTGTCCTATATCACCCCCGTCCGGCGCCGATTCCGAACCTTCGCCGTCGTGACGGCGTCAACGGTGGTTGGCACACTGATCCGCACACACACGGCCGGGGAGGACGCATGGCGGACTGGCGGCTCGCGGGCTTCGTCGAGGACCGCGAGCTCGGGCGCGGCGCGCAGGGACGGGTCGTCCTGGCCCGGCACGCCGAGTCGGGCGCGCACGTCGCGATCAAGTACCTGACCGGCGGCGCCCCCGCGGCGTTCGCCGGGCTGCGCACCGAGGCGCAGATGCTCGGGCGGCTGACCAGCCCGTACGTCGCGCGGCTCTACCGCTTCGTGGAGAGCCCGGAGGGCGCCGCCATCGTGATGGAGGCGGTCAACGGCGCGTCGCTGAAGGCGGTGCTGGCCGAGCACCGCCGGCTCGAACCGGAGGCGGCGCTGACCGTGCTGAAGGGCTCGCTGCTCGGGCTGGCCGCAGCGCACGCCGTCGGCGTCGTCCACCGCGACTACAAGCCCGCGAACGTGGTCGTCCGGCCGGACGGGCTGAGCAAGCTCGTCGACTTCGGCGTCGCCGTACTGGCCGGCGAGGGGTCGGCCGCCGGCACGCCCGCCTACATGGCACCGGAGCAGTGGCGCGGCGAGCCCGCCACCCCCGCGACCGACGTGTACGCCGCGACCTGCGTGTTCGTGGAGTGCGTGACCGGGCGGCGGCCGTTCTCGGCGGCGGACCGCGCCGCGCTGATGAACCGGCACCTGGCCGCCGAGGCGGACGTGGCGGACGTCCCCGGGCCGCTGCGCCCGCTCGTGGCGAAGGGGCTGGCGAAGCGGGCGGGAGACCGGCCGCCGGGCGCCGCCGCGTTCGTCGGCGAGCTGGAGTCGGCGGCGGTCGCCGCGTACGGGCCGGACTGGGAGCAGCGGGGCGTCCGGGCGCTCGCCGCCGCCGCGGTGGCGCTGGCGGCCCTGTTCCCGCTCGCCGCGCTCACGGTCGCCCCGGGCGCCGCGGCCGCCGGAACCGGCGCCGCCGGAACGGCCGGGACGGCGGGCGCGGCCGGGACGGGCGGTGGCGCGTCCGCCGGCGCGGGATCCACCGGCGCGGCCGTCAGCAAGGGTTTCCTCGCCACCGCCGCCGGCAAGGGCGCGCTCGCGGCGGCGGGCGTCGCCGTCGTCGCCGCCGCGGCCGGAGGCGCCGTGTACGCGACGAAGGACTCCACCAAGCCGGCCCCCAAGGACCACCCCCGCCTGGCCCTGGTCGCCCAGACCGAGACGATCCCCGGCACGTCCGTCAAGGTGGACGGCGCGAGGTACGCGACCGTCAGCGGGCTGCACGACACGGCCCTGCAGCGGCGCATCAACGCCGCGCTCCGCGCTCCGCTCGACGAGCTGATCGCGCTGGCGAAGGACAGCCGCAGGCAAATCGCGTGCGGGAGCACCCCGACCACCGTGACCGTCCAGACCCGCGTGGGGCTCAACGGGCCGCGCCTGGTGTCGGTCCGGTACTTCCAGATGTCCGACTGGTGCCGGCAGGCCGACGGGTCGCCCGGCGGCGAGGTCGTCACCGTCGACCTGCGCACCGGCCGCCGGATCACCGCGTCCGACGTCTTCCGCCCCGGCACGCTGACCGCCGCCGGGATGGGGACGCTGAAGTCCCGGCTCGTCCAGCGGGACGGGCGCAGGCCGATCACCGACTGCCCCGCCAGCGACGCCTGGAAGCCCGGCGACCTCCAGCCGGCCCCGGCCGAGGGCCTGTACAAGGGCGCCTCGCACACCCCGCCGCACCTGAGCGCCTTCCTCATCCCGTCCGACTTCCAGCTCGCCTGGTTCGGTTCCGGCAGCGACGGCTGCGGCAACCTCGACTTCGGCGCCCCCTACGCCAAGGTCCGCGACCTGCTGAAACCCGAATTCGCCGCGCTGCTGCCCAAGTGAGGCCCGAGGCTGCGGGTAGGGGAGGGGCGTGCAGACGTTCCTGCCCTACCCCGGCTTCGCCGCCACCGCCCGCGTCCTGGACCCGCGGCGGCTCGGCAAGCAGCGGGTCGAGGCGCTTCAGGTGCTGCGAGCCCTCACCGTCCCCGGATACGGCTGGCAGCACCATCCGGCGGTGCTGATGTGGACCGGGTACGAGGAGGCGCTCGTCCGCTACGGCCTGGACATCTGCGCGGGCTGGTGCGCGCTCGGACGCGCGGACACCTGCGCCGCGACGATGACCGCCGACCTCGCCGCCGCCGGAGGCCCCGCGCCGGTGCGCGACCAGGCGGCCCTGGCCCGCGCCGGGGAGGTGCCGCCGTGGCTCGGCGAGCCCGCGTTCCACCTGAGCCACCGCTCCGCGCTCGTCCGCAAGGATCCGGACCATTACGGGCCGCTGTTCCCGGACACTCCGGACGATCTCCCCTATGTCTGGCCGCCCTCCGACCGTGAACGGCCGGCCCGCGCGAAGCGACTTACCAGGGACGATGCCGGGTAGAGCCCCACCCGGAGGTACCGATGAGCACCGATGGACGGCCGGACGGGCGGCCCGGCGGCGAGCGGCTGCTGCGCGACATGCTGGACGCCAGCCACCTGATCTCGCTGGAGCAGCTGCCGGGCATGGTCGCCGGCCATGCCGCGCGGGCCGGTCTCGCGGACGTGCGCATCTACGTGGTGGACCTCCAGCAGCGGGTCCTGCGGCTGCTGACCGGCCGGGGCGGCGACGCCGGCCGCGCCCCCGGGGACGAGCCGGAGGAGCTGCGCGTCGAGGGCACCCTGGCCGGCCGCGCGTACAGGAGCGTGGAGACGGTGACGGGGCACCCCGAGGAGGACGGCGCCCACCACCTCTGGGTGCCGGTCCTGGACGGCACGGAGCGGATCGGCGTCATGCGGGTCACCACCGCGCCCGGCGACGCCGAGGCCGCGGTGACCGCCAAGTCCATCGCGGACCTGGTCGCGCTGATGATCGTCAGCAAGGGGCCGTCCAGCGACTCGCTCGCCCGGCTGGTGCGGACCCGGGACATGACCGTGTCGGCGGAGATGCAGTGGCGGCTGCTGCCGCCGATGACGTTCGCCAACGACGCGATGGTGATCGGCGCGGCGCTGGAGCCGGCGTACAAGCTGGGCGGCGACACCTTCGACTACGGCCTCGCCGGCGACATCGTGCACCTGGCCGTCTTCGACGCGATGGGCCACGACACCTCGGCCGGCATCACGGCGAACCTCGCGGTGGCGGCGCACCGCAACAGCAGGCTGCAGGGCGCGGGCCTGGTGGAGAGCGGGCGCGCCATCGAGGAGGTGCTGATCGAGGAGGACGAGTCGGGACGGTTCGTCACGGCGGTGCTGGCGGAGTTGGACACCCGTACCGGCATGCTGTCGTGGATCTCGCACGGCCATCCGCCGCCGGTCGTCATCCGCGGCGGCCGGTGGGTGGCGACGCTGGAGTGCGAGCCGGGCCACCCGCTGGGCACCGACCTCGGCGTCGAGCCGTCCGTGTGCCGCGAGCAGCTCGAGCCCGGCGACCGGCTGCTGCTCTACACCGACGGGATCGTGGAGGCGCGCGACCCGGACAAGGAGGAGTTCGGCCTCGTCCGGTTCGTCGACTTCATCATCCGCCGCAACGCCGACGGCCTGCCGGTCCCGGAGACGCTGCGCCGGCTGATCCACAGCATCCTGCAGCACCACGAGGGCCGGCTCGACGACGACGCGACCGTCCTGCTGCTGGAATGGCGCGGCTCCGCGGGCATCAGGCGCGCCGAGCCCGGCACCGGCTGACGTGCGGCGGGCCGCCGCCCTGACGCTGTGCAGGGCGGCGGCTTGGGGTGCTGCCGTTCACGCGATGCCGAGGGCGCGCATCAGCATCGGGTAGGCGTCGTGGAGGTCGCGCTGCCAGTACGGCCAGGAGTGCTGGCCGTCGAAGAAGCGGGTGGTGACGGGGATGCCGAGGGCGTCCAGCCGGTCGGCGAAGGCGTGCGAGACGTCGTTCGCGGCGGTCTCGACGGGGTCGGTGATCGGGAGCCCGCCGAGCGATCCGGCCTTGCCGTTCCCGCAGGCCACGTACAGCTTCACGCCGGCGAGGCGGCCGGCGAGGTCGGTCGGGTTGTGCGCGTGCCAGATCGCGGCCTGCGCGTCGGGCTCGCCCCAGACGCGCCGCCAGTCGGTGCCGGGGCAGGAGAACGACGGGCCCCAGCCGATCGAGTCGTCGCCCGGCTTGTAGCCGTACATGGTGTCGACGTACCCGCTGAATGCGGCGGCCGCCTGGAACATTCCGGGGAACCGGGCCGCGTACAGCATGGTGCCGAGACCGCCCATCGAATTCCCGGCGATGACGCGGCGGGAGTTCGCCCGGTAGCCGTTCTCGAGGATCGCGCGGAGCTCCTTCATGTGGAAGGTCTCCCATTCGGGTGATCCGCCGTCCCCGTAGTTCCACCAGTCGGAGTAATTGCCGCAGCTTCCGCCTTCCGGCATGACCACGATGACGGGTGTTCCGGCGGTGAGGGACGCGACGTCGGTCCCGCGCGTCCAGGCGGTGTAGTCGTCCACGCCGCCGTGCAGCAGCCACAGCGCCGGCCATGTCCGCTCGGCGTTCTTCGACCACCCGGACGGCACGAGAAGGCGCACCTTCTCCCGGTCGTCCATGGCGGGGGACTGGACGGTGAGATCGATGGTGCGGGGGGCGACGGTCGTCTCGGCGACGACCTTCGCGCCGGTCGCGGTGGCCGCGGCGGTGCCGGCGAGGGCGGGGACGCCCGGGACGAGCGCGGCGGCCAGGACGAGCGGGAGCAGCAGGGCGAGGAACCCCGGCCCTGCGCCGGGGGTGGGGCGTCGGAGCAATGCGGGCCTTCCGGGGACGCCGGCGGGGTGGGCCGGCCGGGGAAAGGGGAGCGCCGTTGTTCGGCGAATGCGCGCAGCCCGGTGAAGGGCGGGTCTCGCCCTTGCCAGGTGCCTTCGGGCCGTTATCCGGCCCGGTGGTGAAGTGCGGTGGGGGTGGGTGGGTTCTGCTACTTACTCCGAGTAGGTTCCCGTTTCGGAGTCGCGCCAAGCATCCCATCGGAAAAGGGACGGGAATGTTGCCGTACAAGCGTCGCGCCGGGCACCCGTGAGGGCGCCCGGCGCGTGCGGTGAACGTGATTTCCGCGGTGTTGCTGATCTGTGCGGTGCGGCCGGTGCCCGGCGGCCGGGTCAGGCGTTCGGCACCGGCTCGGCGGCCGGCCCGTTGACGTACCGGACGGCCATCCGCACCGCCCCGCGCAGCGTCCGGAACAGGATCAGCGCCAGCCCGAGCAGCGGCAGGACGAGCAGCAGGATCTGCAGCCCGGAGGCGATCAGCTGCAGCGCGCCCGCGCCGTGCGCGGCGTCGGCGGCGAGCCCCTGGATCTTCCGCCAGTCCATCCGGACCAGCGCCGGGACCTGCGTGGAGATCAGCGCGAGCTGGAACAGCATCACCGGCACGATGATCAGCACCCACATCGTGACGAAGACCTGCGGCCAGCGCTTCAGGTCGTTCAGCCGGTCGTCGGCGCGGCGGCGCAGCAGCGCCCGCCGCAGGATCGGCCCGATGTACTTGAACAGGTCGGGGACGCCGACGAGGTCGGACATGATGTAGTAGCCGTCGAACCGCAGCGTCGGCAGCAGCTGCTGGAGGATCTCCAGGTTGACGTACAGCACCGCGACCAGCAGCGGCTCGAACCCCGTCTGCAGGTACGCCAGCGTCAGCGCGATCACGAAGATCCCGTTGAAGTAGACGCCGGCCAGGTCGGCGCGCAGCCGCCCGGCGCGGCCGAGCCGGTAGGACTCGGTGATGTCGGTGTAGAACGCCGGCCAGACCAGGTAGATGCCGCATCCCATCACGCCGGGCCGGACGCCCCCGTACCGGCAGGCGGCGGCGTGCCCGATCTCGTGGAACGCGCACGACGCGACCCCGAGCCCCATGATCAGCAGGATGCTCACCGGGGCGAGGATGGCGTGCTGCAGCGCCACGCTCATCGACCGGGTGCTCACCACCCACGCCTCCGCGGAGACGACCCCGATCAGCGCGGGCACCAGCACGAACGGCCGGAACAGCCAGGCGAACAGCCCGGCGACGAACCAGGTGACGGACTCGGGGAACACCGCGATGCGGAACCGCAGCCCGAGGAACGGGTCGGCCTTCACCACCCGCGGCGCGGTGCCGTCGCTGTAGGTGGTGACGCCGAGCGGGGCGAGCTTGCGGTCGGCGAGGTAGACGACCTGCTCGCCGGTGAGCCGGGCGCCGGCCTCCCGCGAGACCGCCTCGGCGACCCGGTCCAGCGCCGTCTCGATGTCGGCGGTGCGGGCGAGGCCGCGGTGCTCGTGCAGCGCCTTGGCGACCAGGAACAGCAGCGGCGGGAGCCGGACGAGCTGCCGGTTCGGCAGGCAGACGAGCTGGGGCGGTTCCCGGTAGCCGGAGTTCTTGAACTCGCCGACGAGTTCGACGCCGTCGGCGAGGACCGGCAGGGTGAGGGGCGCGACCGGCCGCCCCGCGTCCGCCGGTGGGGCCGTGCCGGCGGCCTGCCCCGCGCCGGCGGCCTGCCCCGCGGCCGCGGGCTGCGCGGCGGCCGAGCCGGCCGCTTGCTGTGCGGCGGCCGGCGGCTGTGCCGCGCCCGCGGGCTGCGGGACGGCCGCGGGCCGTGCCGGGCGCGCCGGTGCGCCCGCGTCCGTGCCGCGCTGGGAGGTGGACTTCCGGTGCGCTCCGCTCATGAGCCGTGGTGGACCACGACCGGGACGCAGGTCGTCGTCGTGTATCCGGGTTCGGCGAACAGGCCGGTGCCGAGCAGGCCGGGCGTGCCGGTCGAGTGGGTGTACTGGCAGGCGTAGGTGATCTCGGTGTCGGACCCGCCGGACCCGCCGTCGTTGATGTTGATGTTCTTGTTGCCGTTGTCGCCGCCGCCGGCGAGCAGGGTCGACAGCACGGCCCGCTGCGGCAGCACCTCGCCCGTCAGCCGGTCGAGTTCGGCGTAGCTGAAGGCATGAGGGTTCGTCTGGCTCATCGGTTGCCTTAACAGATCGTCCGGGAAAAAGGGGGGAAGGGCCGGCGGGAGAACGCCGGCCCTTCCCATGCGGGCCGAGGCCCGCGAGCACGTCGGATCGGATCAGTGACCCGAGACCACCGAGCTGCCGGCGCAGGTGAAGGACGTGCTGGGGTTCTCGGAGCTGAGGCCCAGCGCGCCGATGAGGCCGCCCTGCGAGTGGTTGATGTTGCTCTGGCAGTTCGGCACGACCGCGGTGGTGCCGCCGTCGTGGCCGCCGCCGTGGTTGAAGTTGAGGTTCGAGTTGTCGTTGTCGCTGCCGCCGCCGACGAGAAGGGTGGACAGCACGGCGCGCTCCGGCAGAACCTCGCCGGCCAGCTTGTCCAGCTCGGTGTAGCTGAAGGACTTCATGTGGTTCCTTTTCTTCCTTGTCACGCCCGGATCTCAAGGTGGAGCCCGGATGTCCCTTTCTCGCCTCAGGTCGAGACGAGATAGCTCTACGTATAGCACGTGTCACTGACGGTGGCCAAGCAGGAGGGTCCCGCCATCTGGATGCGCCACCGGGACGGGGCACCGCGGCGCCGCCCGGGCCCCGTCCGCGCAGGCATGGAGATCGCCTGCTGGGTAGGGGAAGCACCGTCAGCGCTGACCAGGAGGAGAGGCATGGCCGACAACAGCTTCAGCATCGACGTGGCGGCGATCCGGGAACGGGCCCGGCAGAAGATGGCCGACGGGCCGGTGACGACCGGCTACCGGCGCGACCCCGAGGAGGTCATCGGCGTCCTCAACGACGTGCTCGCCACCGAGATCGTCTGCTGGATGCGCTACTCGCAGCACGCGATCAGCGCGACCGGCATCGACCGCGCGCAGGTCGCCGCCGAGTTCAGCGAGCACGCCGACGAGGAGCGCGACCACGCGATGCGCGCCGCCGAGCGGATCAGCCAGCTGGGCGGCGACCCCGACTTCAACCCCGAGACGCTGGCGGCGCGCTCGCACACCACCTACGAGACGTTCGACGACAGCGACCTCAAGGGCATGCTCCAGGAGAACCTGGTCGCCGAGCGGATCGTCATCGAGTCCTACCAGGAGATCATCCGGTGGCTCGGGGAGGGGGACGTCACGACCCGCCGCCTCATGGAGGACATCCTCGCCGAGGAGGAGGACCACGCCGACGACATCATGGACCTCCTCGGTAACTGAATCAGGAGTGTCTTGACGATTGGGCGCGTTCCCGGGGGTATCCGAGCCGTCATGGAATTCGGATACACCCTGCTCTGCGAGCAGACACCGCCCAAGCAGCTCGTCACCGACCTCGTCGAGGCGGAGGACGCGGGCTTCGACTACTCCGTCATCTCCGACCACTACTTCCCGTGGCTGGAGGACCAGGGCCACTCGGCCTACGCCTGGTCGGTGCTCGGCGCCCTCGCCCAGGCCACCCACCGCATCCCGCTGATGACGTTCGTGACCTGCCCGATCATGCGGTACCACCCGGCGGTGGTGGCGCAGAAGGCCGCCACCGTGGGGGTGCTGTCGGACGGGCGGTTCACGCTCGGCCTCGGCGCGGGCGAGAACCTGAACGAGCACGTCGTCGGGCGCGGCTGGCCGTCGGTGGACGTCCGGCACGAGATGTTCGCCGAGGCCGTCGAGATCATCCGGGCGCTGTTCGGCGGCGACTACGTCAACTACGAGGGGAAGCACTTCCACGTCGACTCCGCCAAGCTGTGGGACCTGCCGGACCAGCCCGTCCGGATCGGCATGGCGGCCTTCGGGCCGCGCGCCGGGCGGCTGGCCGCGCGGCACGCGGACCTGCTGATCTCCGATCAGCCCGTCGGCGACGTGGTGAGCCTCTTCCACCGCGAGGGCGGCGGCGGCAAGCCGGTCTACGGGCAGATCCCCGTCGCCTACGGGCAGGACTACGAGGAGTGCAAGCAGCGGGCGCACCGCTACTGGAAGTTCTCGGCGCCCGCCTGGAAGGTGATGGCCGAGCTTCCGGGCACGGTGAACTTCGAGGCGGCGACGGAGACCGTCCGCCCGGACGACGTCGTCGAGTCGGTGCCGTGCGGCGACAACGTGGAGGACTACCTCCAGGCCGTCCAGCAGTGGAAGGACGCGGGGTTCACCCACATCGCGTTCTGCCAGAGCGGGCCCGACCACCAGAAGGACTTCCGCACGTGGGCGGAGGCCGACCTTCTCCCGGCGCTGCGGGAGCGCTTCGGCTGAGCCCGGCGCGCGTCCGGGACCGGCGGGCGGTCAGCGACCCGCGTCCGGGCGCGGTCCGCGCGCGGCGCGGAACGCCGGGTCGAGGATCGTGCCGGCGCGCTTGACATTCCGGACGATGGGCGTGGTCTCCAGTTGCCGGACGGCCTTCAACGCCGCGACCCGTTCGGTGAGGTACCGGTACAGGTGGCGGGAGTCGCGGCACACGACCTGCACGGCGAGGTTCGCGGAGCCGGTCGTGGCCGCGGCGAAGACGACCTCGGGATGCCCGGCGAGCGCCCGCCCGGTGGCCGCGAGGTCGGCGGGCGGCACGCTCGCCCACAGCCGCGCCGCCGTGTGCAGGCCCACGTAGGGCAGGTCGAACTCGGCGTAGTAGTGCAGGACGCCGGTGGCGCGGAGGCGGTCGAGGCGGCGCCCGACGGTGGACTGCGACCATCCGGTCGCGGCGGCGAGCTCGGCCTGCCCGGCCCGGCCGTCCCGGGCCAGCACGTCCAGGAGCCGCTGGTCGCCGTCGCTCAGCGGCCCGATGTCCGCGGTCTCGGGCACCGGGTCCGGGGTGAGGTCGCGCACCTGCGGCGGCGCGAGCGCGCTGAGCCCGCGGACCCGGTGCGGGGAGCCGTAGTAGGTGTGCAGCACCGAGTGGGCGGCGATGCCGGCGACGCGGGCGCTGCGGGGGAGCCGGTCGAGCAGGAACTGCTCGCTGTCGTCCTGGCTGCGGGCCCGCGCGATGCACAGCACCTCGGTGCCGCCCGAGACGATCTGCACCCACGCGGTGTCGGGGCGGCGCGCGAGGACGGCGGCGACGTCCCGCGCGGCGCCGGGCGCGCAGCGGAGCCTGAGGAGCCACCGGCCGTGGGCGGCCGAGTCGGCGGACGGGACGCCGACGATCCGCAGCAGGTCCCGGGTGCGCAGCCGCCGGTACCGGCGGGCGATGGTCTGGTCGGAGACGCCGAGCACCTCCGCGATCCGGCTGAACGACGCCCGGCCGTCCAGCTGGAGGGCGTGGATCAGCTGCCGGTCGAGATCGTCCGCCTCAAGGATTTCCACCACCACAGCGTAGAAGATGTCGAAAACTGGTAGATCAATCGGTGCTGAGTGGTTTCTTGGCATCCACCGCGTGATCGTTGCCGGGACGAACAACGGACGACGGACGATCGCGGAGGATCGAGATGGGCAAGTGGTGGCCCCTGACGGCCGTGTGCCTCGGGGCGTTCATGCTGCTGGTGGACGTCAACATCGTCACGGTGGCGCTGCCGGACATGGCGGTGGGGCTGGGGGCGTCGTTCTCCTCCCTGCAATGGGTCATGGACGTCTACGCGCTGGTGCTGGCCGCGCTGCTGATGGGCGCGGGCGCGCTCGCCGACCGGGCCGGGCGCCGCCGGGTGTACGTGATCGGGCTGGTGCTGTTCGCGCTGGCGTCGCTGGCCTGCGGGCTGGCGCCGGACGCGCCGGTGCTCCTCGCCGCGCGGGCGGTGCAGGGCGCTGGCGCGGCGATGATGTTCGCGACGACGGTCGCGCTGGTCACCGCCGCCTACGGCGGCCGCGACCGGGCCGTGGCGTTCGGCGTCTGGGGCGCGGCGAACGGCGCCGCCGCCGGCGTCGGGCCGGTGCTCGGCGGGCTGGTGACGCAGGCGCTCGGCTGGCGGTGGATCTTCCTGCTGAACCTGCCGGTCAGCGTGCTGGCCGTGGCGCTGACGCTGCGGGTGGTGCGCGAGTCGCGCGACCCGGCGGCCCGCCGGATCGACGTGCCCGGGGTCGCGCTGTTCGCCGCGGCCGCCGGCGCGGTGACCTACGCGCTGACCCGCGCCGGAGAAGCCGGCTGGACCTCGCCGGCGACGCTCGGATGGCTCGCCGCCGGCGCGGTCGCGCTGGCCGCGTTCGCCGCCGTCGAGCTCCGTTCGCCGCACCCGCTCCTGGACCTGCGGCTGTTCCGCGCGCCGGCCTTCACCGGGATCATGATCGCCTCGCTGGCGATGTCCGGGACGGCGTTCGGCTACCTCCTCTACACCTCGCTGTGGCTGCAGTCGGCGGCCGGGCTCGGCGCGATCGGCGCCGGGCTGGCGATCCTGCCGATGAGCGGGCTGGCGTTCGCGGCGTCCTGGCTGACCGGGCGGTTCCTGCACGCGGTCCCGGCACGGCTCACCATTGGCATCGGGCTGCTGCTCGTCGGCGCCGGGACGCTGGGCCAGTCGGTGCTGACCGCCGGATCGGGCTGGGCCGCGCTCCTCCCCGGGTTCGCGCTCACCGGGGTGGGCGTCGGCGTCGCGCTGCCGAACGTCACGGCGGCGGCGACGGCCGCGGTGCCGCCCGAGCGGGTCGGGAGCGCGGCCGGCGCGGTCAGCGCGCTCCGGCAGCTCGGGTTCGCGTTCGGGATCGCGGTGCTCGGCAGCGTCTTCCACGGCGCGCTCGAACGCTCCCTCGACGGCGACGTCCGCGATCCGGCCGGAACGGCCCGCGCGGTCGCCGGCGGGCACGCCGCCGAGGTGATCCACCGGACGCCCGGCGGGGCGGTCGAGTCGGCCTTCGCGTCCGCCCTCGACGCCGCCACGGCGACCGCCGGGGTGATCGCGATCGCCGCCGGGATCGCGGTGTTCGCCCTGGTCCGCCGGGACAAGCCGGCGGTCCCCGCGGTCGCGCCCGAGCCCGTCGCGACGGCGGCGAAATGACCGGATCGAACGGAGCGCGATGATCCAATAGAGTTGCGTCACCCCGCCCCCCATGCACCAGGAGTCATCTCCGATGCCGGAAGCCGAGCCGCTGGCACCAGACGACCCGCCGGTCGTAGGCCCCTACCGGCTGGCCGGCCGGCTCGGCATGGGCGGGCAGGGCGTGGTGTACCTCGGGCACGGCGCGGCGGGCACGCCCGTCGCGGTGAAGGTGCTCCGGCCGGAGATCGCCGCCGATCCGCGCGTCCGCGAGCGGTTCACCAAGGAGATCGCGGCGGCGCGCCGCGTCGACCCGTTCTGCATCGCCCAGGTCCTGGACGCCTCGCTGGACGGGCCGCGCCCCTACATCGTCACCGAGTACGTCGAGGGCCCGTCCCTCCAGCAGGCCGGGCGGCGGGACGGCGCGGCCCTGCAGCGGCTCGCCGTCGCGACCGCGACCGCGCTCGCCGCGATCCACGAGGCCGGCGTCGTGCACCGCGACTTCAAGCCGTCCAACGTCCTGCTCGGCCCGGACGGCCCGCGCGTCATCGACTTCGGCATCGCCCGCGACACCGAGTCGCCGCTCACCCTGACCAGCAGCATCATCGGCACCCCCGCCTACATGGCGCCCGAGCAGTTCGCCGGGGAGGCGGCCGGCCCGCCGGTGGACGTCTTCGCCTGGGGCTCGGTGATCGCGTTCGCCGCCACCGGGCGGCCGCCGTTCGGCGCGGACACCTTCCCAGCCATCATGCACCGCGTCCTCCAGGGCGAGCCCGACCTGAGCGAACTCCCGGAGCCGCTGCGCGCGACCGTGGCCGCCTGCCTGGTGAAGGACCCGGCGCGGCGCCCGTCCATGCAGGCCGTCCTGCTGCGCCTCCTCGGCTCCCGCCACCAGGAACCCGCCGCTCCGCCCGCAGCCGCCGCACCGCCACCGCCACCGCCACCGCCACCGCCGCCGGTCGCCGCCCCCGCCCCGCTCCCGATGCCGGGCGCGCCGCAGACGGTGCTCGACGCCGGACGCGGCAAGCAGAAGCCGCCGAACCGGCGGCCCGCCGTGCTGCTGCGGGCGGGCGCGGGCGCCATGGTCCTGGTCGTTGCCGCGGCGGTGGCCGCGTGGCTCGCCTGGCCGGACGGCGCGGGCGCGTCACCGGGGGAGGACGGCGCGGCGGGCTACGCCGGGGCCAGGCCCCAGCAGGGCACCGGAACGTCGGCCGACTCCGGCGCGGGTGCGGCGTCCCCGACTTCGGGAAGCCCGTCGCCGTCGGCTTCCTCCTCCAGCCCGGGCGCCGGTCACCGGGGCCGCTCGTCCGGCAGCCCTTCACCGGGGCACGGCTCCGGCGGTTCCGGTTCCGGTTCCGGCGGCGGGAGCACCGGGGGAGGCGGCGGCACCTC
Organism: Actinomadura sp. NTSP31; assembly: GCF_041951385.1. Lineage (NCBI taxonomy): Bacteria > Bacillati > Actinomycetota > Actinomycetes > Streptosporangiales > Thermomonosporaceae > Actinomadura > Actinomadura sp. NTSP31. The sequence goes on from NZ_JBGNUT010000019.1 coordinate 97,016, forward strand.
CCCGACCAGCCCCGGCGGGCCGACCGCACGCATCGCCTACTTCAAGGTCGGCGGGTCGGGCGGGTGCTACGCCAAGAACGCGAACTTCCCGTTCAAGTACAGCATCGTCGGCAGCAAGAACCCCACGAGCATCCAATTCAGCATTTACTTCGACGGACGCCTCGGGCGCGGCCACCCGATCCACACCGCCGCCGAATCCGACTTCACCATGTCCTCGTTCCAGAGCGAGGAGACGGCCGGCACGCACACTTACCGGATGGTGCTGCAAAGCCCCGTCCACCAGGAGATATCCCAATCCGTGCGCGTCTGCTGACGGGACGGGACCGGTAACGCGAAAGGCGATCCGGCTCGCCCGGAGAACCGGGATTCTGCCGTCCGAATCCAAACAGAATTCGGTTCTAGTTCCCCGTCCGCTCAGGTGGAGGCCCACCGTGACCTGAGTGTTCACAATCGGGTATTGACGGATTCCCGGTCGCTGTCTACGTTCTCACTAGAACGCGTTCTACCCAGGTGACCGGATACCGATGTCGAGTGGCGCGACGGTTCCGGACACCGTTCCTCGACGCCGCGGTGCTCCCACCGCCCACCCGACATGTGCGGATCGGGGCGTCCCGGGTCGCGGAATCTCCCACCCCGTTCGCCGGGTGCAGGCGCGACGCCCGCCGTCCCGAAATGAGGGCTCCCCTTGTCCCGCATCAAGAAACTCGCCGCCATCGCCTCGACCTCCGCAGCCGCCACCGCCATCGCCGTCGCCGCGACCGCCGCCCCCGCCCTGGCGTGGACGGCCGGCCCCTACACCGCCAACCTGTCCGGGAACATGACGATCGACGCGGGCACCGCCGTGACCTGCAGCGGATCCACCCTCAGCGGCGACCTCGCCGCCGACGGCTCCCTCACGGTCACCTCCGCGAGCATCTCCGGCTGCCCCGCCGGCGTCACGCCGCAGAACCTGCCGTGGAGCGGCAGCCTGAGCGGCGGCAACGCCAGCATCACCGGCTTCTCGGTCCAGGCCCTCGGCTGCACCTACGGCGGCACCATCAACGGCACCTACTCCGGCGGTGACACGCTCCCGGCCACCGTCACCTTCAGTAACCAGAAGGTCTCGGCGACGGGCGGCTTCTGCCTGGTGCAGTCCGTCACCCTCACCGCCACCTACGTCTTCTCCCAGTGACCACCGGGAGTTGACCACCCTTCGACCCGGGCGGCCCCGCGCCGCCCGGGTCCCCCGGCCCGTCAGGCCAGGTCGTACCCGTTGCCCTTGACCTCGCGCGTGAACGCCCGCCACGCCGCCGGGCCGAACATCAGCCTCGGCCCCTCAGGATCCTTGCTGTCCCGCACCCCGATAACAGGAGCAAGACCCGCCACTTCGACGCACTCCCCGCCCTGATGGTCGCTGTAGCTGCTCTTACGCCACAGCTCCGCCACTTCGACGCAGTTGCCGCCCTGGTGGTCGCTGTAGCTGCTCTTACGCCAACGGATGGCCCCAAGGTTGTTCATAGATTCTCCATCGCGGTCCTGATCGCAGCACGCGACCCGGCTACTGGGAGCGCGTGGCTTCGCAACAGGTCCCAGCGTACGGCGAACCCATCAATTCTGTCGGGTTGTTCGATCAAGGTTCCGACGCCGGCCGCCTCTGAATACGCTGCTTCGGAGCCTCCGAAGCTAAGGATCTGGAAACTTCCCCCTAGTCCAGCGTGATAGCCGACATCCTGCGGGATGATGTTGACCGTCACATTGGCGCGTTCATCGAGTTCCAAGAGATGCTGGAGTTGTGCTCGCATGATCTGCGGGCTGCCGATTCTTCTATACAACACCGTTTCGTCGATGGTGAACCATACGAAGGGCGGTGGATCGCGTAGGAGTACGGCCTGCCGCTCCATACGCTGCTCTACGATCTCGTCCACGCCGTAGGTTCGGTCGGCCCCGATGATCGAACGTGCGTACTCCTGTGTTTGAGACAGGCCGCCAAGGAGTAGGGCTGAGAAGACGCGGATCGAGGACGCCTTCTTTTCACGTTCGGCATACTCCGTGAAGCCGGGCGGAAGCGTGGTCTGTACTTCGACGTTATTGGCGTGCTTCCACAGGCGGTAGAAGTGGCCGTCCGTCTTGAAGTACGTGTCGAGATCCTTGGCGCTCTGCTCGGATACCTTGCGGCCGCTCTCCATGGTGCTGATCCACTGCGGGGTGCAGCCGAGCGCGTCGGCCAGCTCTTTGCCGGTGAGCTCGGCCTTCTCGCGCATGCGGCGAAGCTCTTCGCCGAAGAAGACGCGGGCTTGGTTCTCAGCCATTGCGGCCTCCGGAGGGGTTAACCAGGCGACGTGGTTGAGTTGATCTTGTTTTCCGCTTGACCGGGGGTGTCCTGCGGTTACTGGCCGACCATAACTCACGGTGTGAATGTGGTCACAGAAGTTCGTCAACTCCGACACGAGGTTCCTTGGATGAGTTGCAGGACGATAGTGGCCGATTCACCGAAAAGCGGGCACATGGTGCTCGCGTCCGGCTGGTACGGCGAGGCCATGGGCGGCCGTTTCGTGGCGCGTCGTCTCGACGGGCTGACCGACTACCAATTGCTTAACGGCTGCCTGCCGGAGGTGCAGGCCCGTGATGAGGGCGAACTCTGGTTGCTGTGCGACGCGCAGACGCGCCTGGCTGAGAGGGTCGCGCTGGCCGAGTCCGTCCGGAGGCGGCCGTGAGCGTCTCCGACCACGACGAGCACAACGCGGGTGTCGAGTCGTACGTGCGGCTCCAGGCCCTCGCCATGCACCTCAAGGCGCACGGGTTCGCGGTCGAGAACGTGGCCGGCGGTCTGGTCGTCCGCAACAGGTCGAGGGCCGGATGCTGTGCGGGCCAGAAGGCGGCCGGTGACACGGTCACGTGCCGTCCGTACGACGCGGACGGCGGGCGGTACTGGTTCTTCACGTCCTGGCGGCAGCCGATCGCCGAGTCCGAGCGCATCACCGACGCCGTGGTGATGATCAAGGGATACCTGGGCGCCCCCGGCTGAAGATCCGGCGTCCGCCGTCAGGCGATCGAGCGCAGACGCGCGCGCATCAGCAGGCAGCACGTCGCCGAGTGCGTGATCGTCCCGTCCAGGGCCTTCTCCATCGCCGCGTCGAATCGCATGTCCAGCGGCTCGATGTGCTCGGTCGGTTCCGGTGCCGCCTCGCCCTCGGTCAGGTCGCGGGCGATGAACAGGTGGTTGCGGCACCGGACGATGGCCGTGAACGGGTCGACGTGGCCGCAGTCGATCCATTCGCGTGCGGTCAGCCCGAGTTCCTCCGCGAGCTCGCGCCGCGCCGCCGCGATCGGAGACTCACCGTCGTCCAGACCGCCGCTGACCAGCTCGATCGACGGCCTGCCCAGCCCGTACTTGTACTCGCGCACCAGGAACACCCGGCCGTCCGCCGTGATCGGCAGGATCGTGACGCCGTCCGTCATCGTGACGACGCCGAACAGTCCGGGCTCGCCGGATGCGTGGATCACCTCGTCCTCGCGGACGGAGATCCACGGGTTCTCGTAGACGCCGCGGGACGAGACGACCACCGGCGCCGGATGCTCGACCACCGCAAGGTCCCCCTCCCCGACGTGAACATGCTCGCCGCCGCGCGATCGGATCGCAGGCGGCAGGCCACAACCGGCCTGACCGCCTACCTCGCCGATCGGTTCCCGGTGCCGGCCTCGGAGGCGGCGGGGTCGGCGCGATCGCCGAGGGGTTCGTCGTCGCGGGCTCGCCGCAGGTCGCCCCGCTGCCGATCGGACTGGCGGTGAGCCGGAGCCGCGCCATTCGGGCAAGCCGGAATGCGTGACTTTTATTGGAATTCTTGTCAATACTTGCGGATGTGACTGCCGGGACAGTAGTTTCTTCGGGCGAGCGAGCACAAGGCCGGGACAGGCGCGCGGTCCGGCTCGGTCCGATCGGCTGGGGAGTCCATGAAGAAGCGTACCGACAGGAAGATCGCCATCGCCGGGACGGCGGCGGCGGCCGTGATCCTGCCCGCCGTCATGGTGGGGCTCGCGCAGGCCGGGGTGGGCGTGCCGAAGGGCAAGCCGCAGGCCGCGGGCAACGCGCAGCCGATCCCGTCCTTCGGGCCGCCGACCCAGCCGACCCAGGTCTCCGGGGCGCCGTCGCCGACGGCGCCGGCCCCCAAGCAGACGCCGATCAAGGTCCCGAACCTGCCGCTGACGCACGGCGGCAACCCGTTCGGGACCGGCGGCTCGCCCGCCAAGAACGACCCCGACACCAACAACGGCGCGCACGGCGACAAGCCGCACCTGCCGCCCGGAGTCGGCGACGGCAAGTACCGCAAGGCCCCCGACGGCGCCACGATCACCGCGATCAAGAAGGTGCACGCGCAGGAGTTCGACGTCAGCATCGCCTCGCCGGCGCTCGGCTCGGTCGTGCAGGCGCGGGTGCTCGTCCCCAAGGGGTGGAAGGCGAGCGACACCAAGACCTACCCGGTCGTGTACGCCTACCACGGCGGCAACAACAAGTACACGTCGTGGAGCCACGACGGCCACATCGAGAACGTCGCCAAGAACTACAACGTCATGGTCGTCATGCCCGAGGGCGGCTCGAACGGCTCGTACGCCAACTGGTGGAACGGCGGCAAGGGCGGCATCCCCATGTGGGAGAGCTTCCACATCTCCGAGGTCATCCCGCTGATGGAGGCCAACTTCCACGCCGGCTCCACGCGCGCCGCGATGGGCCTGTCGTCCGGCGGGCAGGGAGCGATCACCTACGCCGAGCGCCACGCGGGCTACTTCAAGTACGCCGCGTCCTACAGCGGCGCGCTCAACATCACCGCGCCCGGCATGCCGGCGGTGCTGACCCTGATGAACAAGGACGCGGGCACGAAGATCTGGGGCGACCCGATCTTCAACCGGTCGAACTGGGAGTCGCACGACGCCGCCGTCAACGTGCGTAAGCTCAAGGGCACGGGCCTCTACATCTCCGCCGGCAACGGCAAGCCGGGCCCCTACGACAACCCCAACGCGGCGCCGGGCGACGCGGGCCGCGTCGGCGAGGACCTCGCCGGGCAGATGACCGTCAACTTCGTGAACGCCGCCAAGCGGTCCGGCGTCTCCGTCACCTCGCACCTGTACGGGCCGGGCATGCACAACTGGAAGTACTGGCGGCGCGAGGTGGACCTCAGCTGGCCGGCCATGATGGCCGCCATCGGGGCCAAGAAGTCCTGACCCCGAGCGTGCCGGCGGGCATGTCCCGCGCGGGCGGTAGCGTGGCCGCGTGAAGGGACTGGCGCGGCGCGAGTTCCAGCTCGTGCTGCTGCGCCGGATGGCGGACTACCAGCCCGGCCTCGTCGAGGACGCGATGCGCGCCCTGGACGCCTCGCGCACCGAGATGCGCGAGGTCAACGCCCGCTGGCAGCGGATCCTGCGGTCCCGGACGTTCCCGCGCGGCCGGCGCCGCTACGAGGCCGTCCTCGGCCCCGCCGAAGCCGGGGAGCGCCGCGTCGGCGACGTCGTGTGCGAGGTGGCCTCCTGGCCGCCGTTCCCGCTGTGGCCCGGCCTGCGGTTCGAGATCATGATGGCGCCGGACGGGTCGGTCGCGCAGGAGTGGCTCGTCCGCGCGGACGGCGCGCCGGTGCCGGAGCTGCGCACCGTCGACGACCTCGTCCCGTGGACGTGCGTGGTCGGCGACCTGGCCGCGCGGTGGGACGGCCTCGCGCACCAGGACGGCGACGCGCCGAGCCGCTGGCATGTCGGATTCTCCACCCCCGACGGATCGTCCTATGTGGCCCACTTCGTATGGGGTCTACTGCAGGAAGTGGTGAGCGTTTAGGCTCGCCCGCTTTGGCCAAATTTTGGCTGGTCTTTGGGGTATTCCGGAATCGCCGCGTCCGTCGTGATGGCACATCCGCCCATAACGTGGTGTTCATGCGCGCTCCGAAGGCGGGATCATGCCCGAAGTGACCGGACACGCCGCCGGCCGCCCGTCCTGGGCCGAGCTGGCGAGCCCCGACGTGAAGGCGTCGGGGGCGTTCTACTGCAGCCTGTTCGGATGGTACGTCTACACGGTCACCGTCCCCGAGTACGGCGACTACGACATCTTCACCCTCGGCGACGTCCAGGGGCCGGAGGTGGCGGGGATGCAGGCGCTCGCCGACGACGCCCAGCCGCCGTCCTGGACGTGCTACTTCCGCACCGACGACATCGACGCCACCCTCGCCGCGGTCAAGGCCGCGGGCGGGCAGGAACTGGTGCCCGCGATGGACGTCTCCGACCTCGGGCGGATGGCGCTGTGCAGCGACTCCGAGGGCGCCGACTTCGCGCTGTGGGTGCCCGGGAACCTGAAGGGCGCCGGCGTCGTCGACGAGCCCGCCGCGATGTGCTGGGTCGAGCTGGCGTCCCGGGACACCGAGGAGGCGCGCCGCTTCTACGGCAAGGTCTTCGGCTGGCAGACCGTCGAGCGCGAGTACTACACCCCGTACACCAACTTCAAGGTCGGCGACTGGTCCGTGGGCGGCATGGTCTCCATCGAGCAGCTGAACCGGTACGCCTACGAGGCCGAGCCGCACTGGATCCCGTACTTCTGGGTCGAGGACTGCGACGCGACCGCCGCCAGGGCCGCCGAGCTCGGGGGCCGCGTCCTGCTCCCGCCCACCGACATCGGGCCGGGCCGGTACTCGGTGCTCGCCGACCCGGCCGGCGCCCGGCTGGCCGTGATCACCCCGGCCCGCGGCGACGGCCCCGGGGAGGCCCGATGACGCAGGAGCCGACGGCACACGAGCCGACGCGGCCGGACCCGGGCTGGCCGGGCTGGATCGACCTCGCCAGCCCCCGCCCGGACGAGGCCCGGACGTTCTACAGCGAACTGTTCGGCTGGTACTCCTACACCCTGAACGTCCCCGACTACGGCGACTACACGATGTTCACGCTCGGGGACGTCCAGGGGCCGGAGGTGGCGGGCATGCAGTCGCTCGCCGACGACGCGCAGCCGCCCTCCTGGACCTGCTACTTCAAGGTGGAGTCTCTCCAGGAGACGGTCGACACCGTCAGAGCCCTGGGCGGGCGCGAGCTCATCCCGCCGACCGACTACGCCGGGATCGGCTCCATGGCGCTCTGCATGGACACGGAGGGCGTCGACTTCGGGGTCGCCACGCCCGGCGCCGCGATCGAGTTCGGCATCGTCAACCAGCCGTTCTCGATGTGCTGGGCGGAGCTCGCGTGCCGCGACGTCCAGGAGGCCCGGCGCTTCTACGGCGGGGTGTTCGGCTGGAAGGCGGTCGACCGCGACTACTACGGCTCCGTCTACACCAACTGGAAGATCGGCGACTGGTCCGTCGGCGGCATGGTCTCCATGGACGACCGGTGGCCGCCGCACTATCCGCCGCACTGGATCCCCTACTTCTGGGTCGAGGACTGCGACGCCGTCGCGGCGAGGGCCACCGAGCTCGGCGGCCAGGTCCGCATCCAGCCCGCCGACATCCAGCCCGGCCGGTACGCGATGATGACCGACCCCACCGGCGCCCGGCTCGCGATCATCACCCCGAGGGTCGTCGACGGCCCCGGCCTGTCCCTGGGCTCCCCGTAGACCTTGGTCCGAGGCGTCACGCGCGGTCCGGCACCGCGCACGCCGGCGTGCTCGTCCCGGCGGCGCAGGCGCGGACGGCTCCGCCCGGCCAGACGACGTCGACGGGGATGCCCCGGCGGCGCGCGTGCTCCACGATCTCGGCGGTCCCGCCGCGTCCCCGCGCGGGCGCGCCGTCCCACACCGCGACGAGCCGGTCCGCGCGGTCGAGCATCGCCAGGCCGGCCTCCAGGTAGGGGCCGGGACCGGGGGCGGAGTAGCCGAGTTGCCGGACGCCGGACGCGCGGGCCGCCAGCTCCTCGAAGCCGAGCCGGGCGCGGCCGCCGAGCGCCGCGGCGTGCCCGGCCGCGGGGACGATGACCTCCAGCCGCCCGCCGAGGTCCAGGACGGCCCGGGCGAAGATCTGGTCGGCCCCGGCGGCCAGGCAGGAGACGCCGGCGAGGTCGCCGGCGAACGGCGCGAGCAGCGCGCGGATCTCGCGGCGCACCAGCGCGGCCGTGGGGCCGTCGAGGTCCCGGTGTCCGGTGATGGCGATCCGCATGGGCTTCCTCCGGTGTGCAGTGCGCGGGCGGGCGGCGGGGACGGTTCAGACGTGGGACGCCCACCAGAGGGTGTGTTCCCGGGAGATGGCCTCTTCGACCTCGTCGACGAAGTGGGCCCACTCCGGCTCGGTCTCCGGCCACCGCAGCCGCGTGGAGATGTCGGCGAGCTCCTGCGCGGCGATGCCGTAGGCGGTGGCGAGCTGCTGGTGCTGGCGGGTCTGCACCCAGGCCAGGCCGCCCGCGGCGATCGCCCCCGCGATGCCCGGCAGGTCGAGGCCGAACAGCCCCACCGCGTTCAGCACCGCCGCGACCAGGCCGAGGGCCTCCATCGTCGCCAGGAACAGCGACCACCGCGCGACGCTGCGGCCGTGCTCCTTGGCGCGCCGCGCGTACCAGCGGCGCTGGTCGAGGATCCGGCCCGTCCGGTACACCTGCCGGCGGTCCGGCAAGGGCCGCGCGCGCAGCGCCCGCATCTCGTCCGTCACCTGGGGCCGGCTGCCGTCGTCGCCATCGCCGCCCACCGCGTGCATGTTGCCGAGGATCACCGAGAAGCGGTGCAGCAGCAGCGACTCGGCCGCGCGCTCGTCGACCTCCACTCCGAACGGCTGGCCCGCGACCGCGAACCGCCAGACGAGCGTCTTCGCGGACTCGGCCGCGGCGCGCGACTCGTACCACTGCCGGTCGGGCCGCTCGGTGAGCAGGTAGACCTCGATGACCAGGGCCGTGCCGAGCCCGGCCGCGGCGAGGAGGGCCGCCGCGTCCAGCCGCCCGGCGGGCACGCTGAACGCGCCGAGGACGGCGGCGGCGAGCAGCGCGCACAGCCGCAGCGCGGTCGCGACGAGCAGCCGATGCTGCCCGTCGACCGCGCTGGCGTCCGCCACCCGGAAAAGCGGCGGAAAGTCCGATTCGGCGAGTGCCTCCACTCTTCGAGTGGAAACAGGACGGAGTTGCGCGTCAAGCTATGTGCGTATAAGTCCGCACATGCCCGGATGTCCGATTCTGGCCAATCGCGAGCACGGCGAGCGTCTCCGCGCCACCGTCAAAAGAGATAACGACTTGGCCACCCGGGGTGCGAGGACTGTAACCGGACGGCTAATTTGAACAAACTTTACGCGGTCGTGAGTCGCCTCTGACCGTCTTTTATCGACACACAGTGGCGTACTGAAGTCACGTACCGTCATTCCCTTGGAGGGTGGACCACCGTGGACGTTCTTGACCTAAAAGACGCGCCTGATCTCATCGACCTGCGGAAGCTCGCCCTCGACGACCTCGCCTCCGATGCCGGCGCCGCCCGCATCGCCGCGCGCCTGACCCGTGTCGACGATCAGGACGAGGAGGGGGCCGATCCGGTCCGAGTAGCGGCCTTCAACTCTTATATCTGACAATAGTCACCTCGCACAATGACCTCCTCAACCGCTTTGCGGCAGTTCGTGCTCAAGGTGCACGGGCGCTGCGATCTGGCCTGCGACCACTGCTACGTGTTCGAGCACGCCGACCAGAGCTGGCGCGCGCGCCCGGTGCGGATGCCGGTCGCGACCATGGCGCGCACCGCCCGGCGCATCGCCGACCACGCGGCGGCGCACGGGCTGAAGGAGGTCTCCGTCGTCCTGCACGGCGGCGAGCCGCTGCTCGCCGGCGTGCGCCATCTCGCCGACCTGATCGCCGCACTGCGCGCGCCGCTGCGCGGGGTCTGCGAAGTGGACCTGCGGATGCACACCAACGGCGTGCTGCTCGACGCCCGGTTCTGCGAGCTGTTCCGGGAGCAGGGCGTCAAGGTCGGTATCTCGCTGGACGGCGACCGGGCGGCGAACGACCGGCACCGCCTCTACCGTGACGGGCGGAGCAGTTACGACAAGGCCGTGCGTGCCGTCGAACTGCTCCGCGACGGTTACCCGGACCTGTTCTCCGGCCTGCTGTGCACCATCGACGTGGCGAACGACCCGGTCGCGGTGTACGAGGCGCTCGTCGCGCACCGGCCGCCCGCGATCGACTTCCTCTGGCCGCACCACACCTGGGACGCCCCGCCGCTCCGCCCGTCCGCGACCGCGTACGCCGACTGGCTGATCGAGATCGCCGACCGGTGGTTCGCCGGGGGCCGCCCGGTGCCGGTGCGGATCTTCGACTCGATCGTCAGCGCCGGCCGGGGCGGCGCCAGCTTCACCGAGTCGCTCGGGCTGGAGCCCGCCGACGTGCTCGTCGTCGAGACCGACGGGAGCTACGAGCAGGCCGACTCGCTCAAGACCGCCTACGACGGCGCGCCCGCCACCGGGATGGACGTCTTCGGCCACGCGGTCGACCAGGCCGCCGGGCATCCGGGCATCGAGGCGCGGCGCGGCGGGCTCGCGGCGCTGTCCGCGCAGTGCCGGGAATGCCCCGTCGTCGGCACGTGCGGCGGCGGGCTGTTCGCCCACCGGTACCGCGGCGACGGCTCCGGCTTCGGCAACCCGAGCGTCTACTGCCCCGACCTGCTCGCCGTGATCGAGCACGTGCAGGAGCTGGCGTCCCGGCCCGCGCACGCGCTGCCGCCCGGCGCGCTGCGGTCGCTCGCCACCGGATACGGCGACCCTGCGGCGATCGCCCGGCTCCGCGACGCGCAGGCGGTCGGCCGCCGGGTTCTGGTCGCCAAGGCCGGTGCCGCCGGCTCTGGCGCCGCGTTCGACGTGCTGAGCCGGGTCGCGGAGACCGCGCCGGAGGCGTTCGACTCGGCGGTGGCCCACCCGTACGTGCGGGCGTGGGCGGTACACCGGCTCCGCGCGCCCGGGTCGGACGGGTCGGACGGGTCGGACGGGGGCATGCTCGCCGCCCTCGCCGCCGTGGCCGCCGCGCGCGCGGGGACGAGCGCCGAGCTCACCGTGCCCGTCCGCGACGGCGCCGTCTACTTCCCCGCGATCGGCCGGTACCCGGTCCCCGGGCGGGAGAGCACGACTGTCCGCGTGCACGACGGTGAGTTGCACGTGGACGCGGCCGGGCCGCTCGAACCGGTCCGGCAGTTGAGGGCCGGGACGTTCACCGTCGCCCTCGACGACCTCGACCCCTACCGCGACTGCCACGAGCACCCGGCGGCGGCGCGGCTCGACGCCGGGGGGTTCGCGCGGTGGCAGGCGTTCTTCGAGGAGGCCTGGACGCTGCTGAAGAAGGAGTACGCCGAGTACGCGCCCGGGATCGCCGGGGCGCTCACCACCATCGTCCCGCTGGAGGCGCCCGGGCGCGGCGGCAGCGCCAGCTCGGCGGCGCGGGACGCGTTCGGCTCGGTCGGGATCGCGCTGCCCGACCGCCCGGCGACGCTCTGCCTGCTGCTGCTGCACGAGTTCCAGCACGTCAAGCTCGGCGCCGTCCTCGACTTCGTCGACCTCTACGATCGCGCCGACCGCCGCCTGTACGACGCGCCCTGGCGGACGGATCCGCGCCCGCTGGAGGGGCTGCTGCAGGGCACGTACGCCCACATAGCGGTCGCCGACTTCTGGCGGCGCCGGACGCGCGACCCGGACCCGGACGTGGCGGCCGAGGCGGCGCACCAGTTCGGCGACTGGTACCCCAAGACGGTGGAGGCGGCCGGCACGCTCCAGGAGTCCGGGGCGCTGACCGGCCTCGGCGAGCAGTTCGTCGCGGGGATGCGCCGCACGCTGGAGGGCTGGGCGGCCTCCCCGGCGGCCGGCTGACGACCCGTGTCCGAGGCGACGCGTCCAGGGCCGCCGGGCGCGGCGGCCGCGGCCGACCGGGCGTCGCTGGCGGCGGACCTGCGGACGCTCGGCGTCGAACGGGGGAGCCGCGTCCTGGTGCACGCCTCGCTGCGCCGGATCGGCAGGGTGGAGGGCGGCGCGGGGGCGGTCGCCGCGGCGCTCGCCGACGTGCTGGGGCCCGAGGGGACGATCGTCGTCCCGACCGCCACGTCCGACAACTCCGACACATCCCGCGCGTTCCTCGCCCGGACCCGGGGGATGAGCGAGGACGAACGGCGCCGCCACCTGCGGACGATGCCGCCCTTCGACCCGGAGACGACGCCGTCGACCGGCATGGGCGCGCTGGCCGAGCACGTCCGCACGTCGCCGGGGGCCGTGCGCAGCGCCCACCCGCAGACGTCGTTCGCCGCGCTGCACGCCCGCGCCGGCCACTTCGCCGGCGGCCACGACCCCGGCTGCCACCTCGGCGAGCGCTCGCCGCTCGCCCGGCTCTACGACGCGGGCGCGTCGGTCCTGCTGCTCGGCGTCGGCTACGAGAGCTGCACGGCGCTGCACCTGGCCGAGTACCGCTACCGGCACGATCCGCCGACCCGCTGGTACGGCTGCATGGTGCTGCGCGGCGGGCGGCCGCGATGGTGGCGGTACCGCGACGTCGTCCTCGACGACGGCGACTTTCCGGAGATCGGCGCCGCGCTCGACCGCACGCGCCTTGTCGTGAAAGGCCGGGTCGGGGCCGCGGAGGCCCGGCTGCTGCCGCTGCGGCAGGCCGTGGATTTCGCCTCGGGCTGGATGGCGCACGCGCGCACGCGATGACGGGCCGGCGCCGGGCATGGCCGCTTCGTGTCATCTGACGCACAGAACTGCTCCCGGTAAAAATACACGTCCGGCGAGCTGTATCGTGCCCGGCATTGCCGCTATACAGTGATGGAACCCCGGAAGGAACGGCATGCTCGGAAGACCCCTGGCGGATGAGCGACGCCCGCACTTCTTCCTGAGTTATGCCAGGTCGCGGTACCGTCCGGAGAACTCCGACCGGTGGGTGGTCAAGTTCTTCGACGACCTCTGCCAGGACGTCGGGCACGCCACGGGCATGCAGAATCCCGGTTTTATGGACAGGCAGATTCCGGTGGGCGACGAGTGGCCCGACCATCTCGCGGACGCGCTGGCGAACTGCCGGGTCTTCGTCGCATTGTTCTCGCCCGCCTACTTCCTCAGCGATTACTGCGGAAAGGAGTGGGCGGCGTTTCTGAAGCGCTACCAGGCGCTGTCGGCGGGGCTCGACGTGCCGTCGGCGATCATTCCCGCGCTGTGGATGCCGATGCGGCCCGACGAGGTGCCGCAGCCGCTGCAGTCGATGCAGAACGTCCCGCCCGGGTTCCCGGCCGCCTACGCCGCGGAGGGCCTGTACGGGATCATGAAGCTCGGCCGGCACCGCGAGCACTACAAGGAGACGGTGCTGCGGCTGGCCGCGCTCATCAAGGAGCGGGCCGCCGAGTGCGCGCTCGCGTCGCGGCCCATCCCGAGCCTGGAGACGCTGCAGAGCCCGTTCGCCGAGAACCCGCCCGGCGCGTCCCGCCCGGCGATCCGGCTGACGCTCGCCGCGCAGTCCGCCCAGCGGCTGCCGCCCGGACGCGACTCCTACTACTACGGCCGGACGCCGCGCGAGTGGACGCCGTTCCGCAGCGAGGCCCACACCATGCCGATCGGCGCGTTCGCCGGGCAGGTGCTCACCGAGCTCGGCCACCGCTCCATCATCGACGGCGTCGACGAGGCCGGCGTCCGGCCCGCCGACTCGCCGGGCGTGCTGCTGGTCGACCCGTGGGCGGTCCGGGACCGCGACATCGGCAAGCGGCTGCGGCAGCTGGACCGCGACCCGGTCAACGTCATCGCGCCGTTCAACGCCGACGACCCCGAGACCACCGAGCGGGCCGACGAGCTGAACGGCGACCTGACCGAGGTGCTGCCGAAGAGCACCGCCCTGCACGGCTCCGCCAAGCGCGTCACCTCGGTCGCCGCCTTCCGCGACGCGCTGCCGAAGGCGGTCAACGAGGCCGTCACCCGCTACCTGAAGACGGCGAACGTGCACCCGCCGCGGACGCCGCCGACCATGCCCCGTCCCACCCTGCGGGGACCGGACAGCTGACGCAGGAGAGGACCATGACGGACGACGGCACCATCGTCACCTTCTACTCCTACAAGGGCGGTACCGGACGCACCACCGCGCTCGCCAACGTCGCCTGGATCATGGCCATGGCGGGGCACAAGGTGCTGGTCGTCGACTGGGACCTGGAGTCGCCGGGGCTGCACAAGTTCTTCCATCCGTTCCTGGACCAGAACGTCGTGTCGGCCACGCCCGGCGTCATCGAACTGCTCACCGACTACGCGTGGGCGGCGACGACCAAGCACGAGAACGACGAGCGCGACTGGCATCTGGAGTACGCCCGGATCCTGCGGCACGCCGTCACGCTGGACTGGGAGTTCCCGGGCGAGGGGACGCTCGACTTCGTGTCGGCGGGCCGGCAGAACCGCGACTACTCGTCCCTCATCACCAGCATGGACTGGGACAACTTCTACGACCGGCTCGGCGGCGGGCAGTTCTTCGACGCGCTGCGCGCCGACATGCGCCGCCATTACGACTACATCCTCATCGACAGCCGCACCGGGCTGAGCGACATCGCCGACATCTGCACGGTGCACTTCCCGGACGTCCTCGTCGACTGCTTCACGCTCAGCGACCAGAGCATCGACGGCGCCGCCGCGATCGCCGCGCACATCGACGAGCGGTACCGCGAGCGCGGCATCCGCATCCTGCCGGTGCCGATGCGGATCGACTTCGGGGAGAACGCGAAGGTGGAGGCCGGGCGCGCCTACGCCCGCGCCTGCTTCGACCGGTTCCCGCGGGGCATGAGCCGGCAGGACGCGAACCGGTACTGGCTGTCGGTGGAGATCCCGTACCGGCCGTACTACGCCTTCGAGGAGACCCTCGCGACCTTCGGCGACTCGCCGGGCTCCCCGAACTCGATGCTCGCCGCGTTCGAGCGGCTGACCGGCGAGATCACCGAGGGGCGCGTCAGCGGGTACCGGCCCGTCCCCGAGGAGCTGCGGCTCAGCACCCTCGAGCGGTTCGCGCGGCGCGGGCCGTCCGAGGTCACCGACGTGCTGATCAGCTACATGTCCGAGGACCGGCCGTGGGTCGACTGGATGAGCCTGGTCCTCGGCCGCGCCGGGTTCCGGGTGCTGACCCGCAGCGTGGACGCCGCCGGGCCGGAGGGCGAGCAGCCCGACGGCGCCGGCCACACGATCGTGCTGATCTCGCCCGCCTACGCGGCGTCGCCACGGGCGCAGCGCGCCTGGGACTCGCTGGCCGGCCGCACCGCCGCCCCGCAGCGCCGCCTGACCGCCGTACGGGTGCTGGACGCGCCGCTCAGCATGGCGTTCAACGGCCCGGTGCCGATCGACCTGACCGGCCTCGGCGAGCGCGAGGGCGCCGACCGGCTCGTCCGCGCGCTCGGCCGCCCCGGGCAGGCGATGGAGCAGGTACCCGAGCACTCCCGGGTCGGGCCGCGCTTCCCCGGCGCGGCCCGCACCGCGCCGCCGGTCTGGAACGTCGACCGCCGCAACGCGGTGTTCACCGGCCGCGGCCGGCTGCTGGAGCAGCTGCGCGACCAGCTCCTCGGCCCGACGCAGCGGGTCGTCCTGCCGCAGGCGCTGCACGGCCTCGGCGGCGTCGGCAAGACGCAGGTCGCGCTGGAGTACGCGCACCGCTTCAAGGCCGACTACGACCTGGTGTGGTGGATCAGCGCGCAGCAGCCCGACTCGATCCGGCGGGCGCTGGCGGACCTCGCCAAGCAGATCAACCTGCGCGTCGGCGAGAACATCACCGACGCCGCCAACGCCGCGCTGGAGGCGCTGCGGCGCGGCGAGCCGACCGCGCGCTGGCTGCTCGTCTTCGACAACGCCGACAACCCGCGGGAGCTGGAGCCCTACCTGCCGGGCGGCGACGGGCACGTGCTCATCACCTCCCGCGACCCGGCCTGGAGCCAGCTCGCCGCGCCGCTGGCGGTGGACGTGTTCACCGAGGACGAGGCGGCCGCGCACCTGGTCCGCCGGGTCGGGGAGATCTCCGAGGACAACGCCCGCAAGATCGGCAAGGCGCTCGGCTACCTGCCGCTGGCGATCGAGCAGGCCGCGGCGTGGCTGGCGTCGACGTTCATGCCGGCGGGCGAGTACCTGCAGGCGCTGGAGAACGAGACGGCCTCCACGCTCGCGCTCAGCACCGAGACCTTCCCGCAGCCGGTCGCGCTGACCTGGAACGTCACCTTCCGGCAGCTGCGGGACGCCTCGCCGGCGGCGGCGCGGCTGCTGGAGCTGCTGGCGTTCTTCTCCTCCGAGCCGATCTCGCTCGACCTGATCTACAGCGACGAGACCGCCGGCGTCCTCGCCCCCTACGACGAGACGCTGCGCGACAAGCTCGTCCTCGGCAAGCACGTCCGGGAGATCAGCCGGTTCGCGCTGGCGAAGGTCGACCAGGGCAACAACTCCATCCAGGTGCACCCGCTGGTGCAGGCGGTGATCCGGCACGGCATGGAGCCGCCGGCGACCGAGACGACCTGCCACGACGTGCACAAGATCCTGCTCGGCGCGCGGCCCAAGCACGGCGACACCGACGACCCGGTGAACTGGCCGGCGCTGGAGGAGATCCTGCCGCACGTCCGGCCGTCCGCGGCGGCCCAGTGCGACGACGAGGAGACCCGGCAGATGCTCACCGACCTCGTCCGCTACCAGTGGAAGCGCGGCAGCTTCGAGAGCGCGATGGCGGCCGGGCGGGAGCTGACCGCCGAGTGGAGCGGCAAGCTCGGCCGCGACCACTGGCAGTGGCTGTTCCTGCAGTCGCAGATCGCCAACGTGCTGCGCTCCCAGGGCGCCTACGCGGAGGCCCACGAGCTGGACCTGGACGTCATGGAGCGGCAGGAGAAGTCGCCGACGATCGGCCCGGCGCACCCGCACACCCTGATCACCGCCGGGAACCTGGCGGCGGACCTGCGGGCGATGGGCAAGTTCCAGGAGGCCCTGGAGCGGGACCTGCTCACCTACGAGAAGGCGGCCGTCCCCTGGGGCGAGGACCATCCGCGGACGCTGATGATCGCCCACAACCTGGCGGTCGACTACCGGCTGACCGGCGACCCGGAGAGCGCCCGCCGCTACGACGAGGAGACGCTGGCGCAGCGGCGGGCCTCGCCCGCGCTCGGCGAGAACCACCCGTACACGCTGTTCTCGGAGGCCAATCTGGCCCGCGACCTGCGCGAACTCGGCCGGTTCGACGAGTCGGTCACCATCCTGCGCGATGTGTACCGGCGCTACCTCGACGTCCTCGGCGACCAGATCCTGGACACGCTGCGCACCGGCAAGAGCCTCGCGGTGTCGCTGCGGCGGGCCGGGCACCGCGAGGAGGCGCTGACGCTGGCGGAGGAGACCTTCGCCCGCTACCAGCGGTACTTCCCGGACTCGCCGGACACGCTGCCCGCCGACCTGGAGGTCGCGGCGTGCACGTCCGCGCTCGGCGACAAGATCGGCGCCCGCGACCGCACCCGGACGGTCCTCGCCAAGCACACCGAGCAGATGGGCCCGGACCACCCGTACACCGTCATGATCGGCAACAACCTGGCCTGCTACCTGCGCGGCGCCGGCGACGTGCGGGAGGCGCGCGCGCTGGCCGGCGACGTCGCCGTCCGGCTCGCCGGGCTGCTCGGCGACGACCACCCGTACGTGCTGTCCGCCGTGCTCAACTCGGCGAACTGCCTGGCCGACGACGGCGACCCCGGGCGGGCCCACGACCTGGAGCGGGACGTGCTCGGCCGGCTGGTCGCGGTGCTCGGCGACGACCACCCCGACACCAACGCCTGCCGGGCCAACCTGGCGGTCACCCTCGACGCGATGGGCCGCACCTCCGAGGCCCAGGAGCTGCGCGACCGGGCCTGCGCGGGGCTGCTCGTCCTCGCCGTGGACCACCCGCACCCGCTGATCTCCGACGTGCGGGCCGGCGTCCGGATCAACCGCGACCTCGAGCTACAGCCGCTGTGACGCGCGGGCGCCCGGCGCGCCGTCCGGCTCGACGAGCCAGGTCAGCACGTCGGGGAGCACGTCGAACGCCCCGAAGTGCGCCGACCCCGGCTGCACGACCACGGTGGAGGTCGGGATGCGGTCGGCGAGCCACCGGGAGTGCCCGGCGGGGGAGAAGGTGTCGTTGGCGCCGTGCCACAGCATCGTCGGCACCACGATGTCGCCGAGTTCGAACCCCCACGGCGCGCAGAACGCGAGCAGGTCGTCGATCCAGCCGTCCGCGGACGTGCGGAACGCCTCGGCGAACGTCTCCCGCAGCATCCTGCGCATCCCCGCGTCGGACACCACGCGGCGGT
Source organism: Actinomadura sp. NTSP31 (assembly GCF_041951385.1). Classification (NCBI taxonomy): domain Bacteria; kingdom Bacillati; phylum Actinomycetota; class Actinomycetes; order Streptosporangiales; family Thermomonosporaceae; genus Actinomadura; species Actinomadura sp. NTSP31. Next base: position 115,203 of record NZ_JBGNUT010000019.1, read on the forward strand.
CGGACTGCGTCAGCTCGGCGGACAGGTCGGCGACGTACTGCGCCGGGTCGGCGCGGATCCGGTCGGCGACCGACCGCAGCCGGGCCGACACGAGCGGGCCCTGCCGCCGGACGGCGAGGTACTCGCGGGTGTTGGAGGCCGCCATCCCCTCGAACCAGTCGAGCCCCTCCGCCTGCGCGGGCGCGAGCCCCACCAGCGCCGCGACCCGGCTGGCCCGGCCGGGCAGCAGCGCCGCGCAGGCGAGCGCGTGCGGGCCGCCCCCGGACCGGCCGAGGACGGCGAATTCCCGCAATTCCAGGGCGTTCGCTATTCGCCGCACATCGTCGGCGACATCGGCGACCGCGCGTCCGATGCGGCGGTCCGAGCGGCCATATCCCGGCCGATCGAAGGTGATGAGCCGGATGCCCAGCTGGTAGAGCACCATGGGGCGGGGAATGGGGCCGAGCCTGCTGCCGGGCGTGCCATGCAGGAGAAAGACCGGGCGGCCCGCCGGCTCGCCCCACTCCTCCACGGCGAGCCCCCGCCCGTCCGCCGCCGGCACGACCCTCGTCAAGACCGTCCTCCGTCCCGGCTCCACCCGAAAGGAATCCCTTATTCGCTTCTAACCGAGTTGCCGCGGCGAAGTCAACCCCCGTTGCCGCATTCCGGCCCGGCAGGGCGTGCCGAGTCGTGATTATGGCTTCCGTTCGGGGGGTTATTCGCCATTCCTTGACGGCATTTCGAATGCGGTGGGCGGAGGCGCCGCCCGGGTCGAGGCCGGCTGGTCGGGGGTGTGTGGGCGGCGCCACCGTCCGGCGGCGGCGCTCAGCGATTCGACCGGCGATCATCGGGAATCGGACAGCGGTGCGGATCACCGGAATGCGCCGGTACCTCCTGCCCTGGGCCGGATGGCGGTACTGGCAGGAGCGGCTGAAGCTCACCGCGAAGGCGGTCGTCGCGGCGGTCATCGCCTGGCTGGTCGCGCGGTACCCCGTCGGGCACTCCGCGCCGTACTTCGCGCCCCTCGCCGCGCTGCTCGGGGTGTACCCGTCGGTCGTCCGGTCCGTCCGGGAGAGCCTCGCCTACGCCGCCGGGTTCGTCATCGGCGCCGCACTGGCGATACCGGTCGGCATCTGGATCGGCCCGAACGTGCTCGGGATCGCCGTCGTGCTCGTCTTCGCCATGATGGCGTCCGGGTGGCGGCGGCTCGGCGGGCAGGCGTCGCAGGTCGCCTTCACCGCGCTGTTCGCCCTGCTGCTCGGCGGCCACCAGGCCGTGGAGTACACGCTGCCGCGGCTCGCGGACGTCGCGGTCGGCCTCGCCGTGGGCCTCGCCGTCAACGCGCTGGTGTTCCCGCCGCTCTACCTGCGCCGCGCCGAGTACGCCGCGGACCGGCTGCGGGACGCTCTCGCGGAGGCGATGGACGCGCTCGCCGGCGCCGTCACCGGCCCCGGGGACGGCCGCGCCGGCTGGGACGAGGCGGACGAGCGGCTGCGGGGCGTCCAGGAGCAGGCGCGGCACGCCTACGAGCAGGGCCGCGACAGCATGCGCGCCAACCCGCGCGCGAAGCTGCGCGGCTACAGGCTGCGCTGGCGCGACGAGCCGGAGCGCTGGCCCGCGACCCGCCTGATGAACACCCTGGAGCAGGTGACGACGTACCTGCGGTCGATCGCCGCCACCTACGACGAGGCGATGGCCGCCGAAACGCCGGAACTGCGGTTCTCCGAGGCGTTCCGGAACGACTACGCGCGCATGCTCGGCACGCTCTCGGACCTCGTCCGGCCGCTGCCCGAGGCGCCCGGCGAGCCGGCGATGGCGGCCGCCGAACGCCTGCAGGCGCAGCTGGAACGCCCCTACGACGGGCCGGGCACGGACGCGCCGGGCCTGTGGGACCCGCACAAGGAGGTCCTGCGGCTCAGCCGCCTCGTGCTGGACGACCTGTGCCCGCGCCCGCCCCGGTGAGCCGCGCCCCGGTGAGCCGCGGCCCGGACGAGCCGCGGCTCCGGTGACTCAGGAGAACACGCCGATGCCGTTCGCCACGGCGCGCTCGCTCCCGTCCGACGGGACGTTCCGCACGGTCGCCGCCGGCTCGCCGGGCCCGCGCGCGACGAACGCGGACGAGCCGCCGCCGTCGAGGTTCACCCCGTCGGACGCGCCGGCCCGCGCGAGCAGCGACGCCAGCTCCGCGACCGTGAGCCCGCCGCTCGTCTCCGACCGGCCGTCCACCACGGCCAGGTAGAGGTGGCGGCCGTCGCGGCTCACCCCGGCGGCGGTGCGCGGCGCGGGGCCCGCCGCGTCCAGGCCGTCCAGCGCCGCGCCGCCGCGCAGGATCGGGAACCCGCCGATCGCGAACCGGAACCGCGTTTTGCCGGCCAGCCGGTAGCGGACGCTCACCCGGTCGCCCTTGCGCAGCTTCCGCAGCGCGTCCGCGCCCTGGTCGCGGCCGACGAGGACCGTCGTGCCCGCAGGGATCGCGCCGCCGCCCACCGCGTCCGACACGTTCGTGACGACGCCGCGCCGCACCGCCACCTCCGCCGTGTCGGTGCTGCACGGGGCGGTGCGGACCTCGTCCGTCCCGCACACCGCGCGCTGCCGCGACACCGTGCCCCACGCGGCGGTGAACGCGCCGACGCCGCCGACCGGCACCGCGTACTGGTTCAGCCCGCCCAGCTTGAGCGTCCCCAGCCGGGACCGGACCGTCCCGGCCAGCCGCAGGCTCGCGACGTGCCCGCGCCGGTCGGCGCCGACGCCGATGACGTCGCGGGCGGACGTCCCGGGCGGCAGCGCCGGCCCGAACCGCTGCCCGTCCGGCACCGCCGCCTTCAGCGCCCGGCCGCCGTCCACCTCCGGCCCGGACGACGACCCGGTCGGCTGGACCCCAGCGTGCGTCTCGCTGATGTTGAAGAAGTCGCCGTTGACGCCCGCGAGCGCGTGCTGGGCGTTGGCCATGTCCGACACCGTCGCGCGCTGGGCGATCGCGCCCGGGTGCAGGAGGCCGACCCGAACGTGCGGGGCGCGCAGGTCCACGTCGAGCAGGTCGCCGACCGCCTTCCCCCCGATCCCGGACGTCTCGAACGTGCGCGCCACGACGCCGGGCGAGAGCCGCGCGGCGGACGTGTAGCGCAGCGCCGCGACCGTCGTCGAGCGCGGTGCCATCGCGCGCGCGGCGGGCCGCTCGCCCGAGCCGGGGCCGTCCCCCGCCGGGGGTGCCGGCGCGGCGCCCGCCGGAAGCGTTCCCCCGAGCACGGCCAGCGCGCCCGCCGCCGCGATCGCGGCCGTCCACTTTCTCATCCCCGGTCACACCCTTCTCTGGAGGACAGCTCGATGATCATGGCGCGGCGGGGGTGAACCGTTGGTGCTGCCGGTGCGAACTTTGGTCAACGATCTACCTGGGCCGTCCGGCTTGCGGGGGATTGACGGGCGGACGTGAACCGAATTACGTTCGGATACCTACTGGTCGGTAATCAAGGAGCGGACGATGCGGGCAGCGCGCGAGGCATGGCGCCGGCTGGAGCCGGTGCACGGCATGATCTACTTCGTGCCGGAGGCACCCGAGCGCTACGCCGCGCTCGGACTGGACGCGGCGGCCGGCTACTTCGCCTCCCGCTCCGCCGCCTTCGGCCGGGCGTCCGCCGAACTGGTGATCGCCGCGTTCTACAACTTCGACCCCCGCCTCGTCCGCCGCCACCTGCCCGCCGCCTGGGACCGGACGACGCCGGAACGGATGCTCGCCGCGCGGCTGGAGGCGGCCGGCGCCGCGCTGCGCCGCGGCCGCGTCGACCGGGTCGACGGCCTCGAAGAGACCCTCGGCCTCGCCACCCGCGCCGCCGAGGCCGCCTGCGAGCACCTGCACGGCCGCCCCCTGTTCGCCGCGCACGCCGCGCTTCCCTGGCCGGACGAGCCGATCGAACGGCTCTGGCACGCCCAGACGCTGCTGCGCGAGTTCCGCGGCGACGGGCACGTGGCCGCGCTGACCGACGCGGGCGTCGCCCCGCTCGAAGCCCTCGTCCTGCACGCCGGCACCGGCACCGTCCCGACGCCCTTCCTCAAGGCCACCCGCGCCTGGCCCGCCGCCGAATGGGCCGCCGCCGAGGACGCGCTCCGCGCCCGCGGCCTGCTCGAAGGCGACGAGCTCAGCACCGAGGGAAAGGCGTTCCGGCAGCGCATCGAGGACCGCACCGACGAACTCGCCCTGCCCGCCTACACCGCCCTCGGCGAGGCCGGCTGCGAACGCCTCGCCGAACTCGCCCGCCCCTTCGGCCGCGCCGTGGTCGACGCGGGACTGCTGAACCCCTCCCGCTGAACACTCCGCGGCGGACCCGGAACCGGAAAACCCTTGGCGCCGATTCCGGGCCGCCGGTTATCGTCGCGTGGCCGCGGAACCGTCCCGCGGCCGCACCGGCGAGAGCCAGAAAAGGAGTGATTCCCGATGACCGCGACCTTCCTAGACCTGACGACCGTTCGCAACATCGGGATCATGGCGCACATCGACGCCGGCAAGACCACCACCGCCGAACGCATTCTCTACTTCACCGGCGTCTCGCACCGCATCGGAGAAGTGCACGACGGCAATACCGCCCTCGACTGGACGGACCAGGAACGCAAACGCGGAATCACCATCACCTCCGCCGCCACGACCTGCCATTGGCAAGGCCACACGATCAACCTGATCGACACGCCGGGCCACGTCGACTTCACCATTGAAGTCGAACGCTGCCTGCGCGTGCTCGACGGCGCCGTCGCCGTGTTCGACGGCGTCGCCGGCGTCGAGCCGCAGTCCGAGACCGTGTGGCGCCAGGCCGACCGGTACGGCGTCCCGCGCGTCTGCTTCGTCAACAAGCTCGACCGCGCGGGCGCCGACTTCGGCCGCTGCGTCGACATGATCGCCGACCGGCTCGGCGCGGTCCCGCTCGTCCTGCAGCTGCCGATCGGCGCCGAATCCGGCTTCACCGGCGTCGTCGACCTCGTCGAGGAGCGCGCGCTCGTCTGGACCGGCGGCGGCGAACCGGACGTCCGGCCCGTCCCGCCCGCCCTCGCGGCCGGCGCGCGGCAGGCGCGGGCCCGGCTCGTCGAGACGCTCGCCGAGCACGACGAGGCGATCATGCGGCTGTACGTGGACGGCGCCGAACCGCCGGCCGAGCGGCTGCACGAGGCGATCCGCCGGCTCACCGTCGCGTCCGCCGCGACCCCGGTGCTGTGCGGCAGCGCCTACAAGAACAAGGGCGTCCAGCCGCTGCTGGACGCGATCGCGCGGTACCTGCCCTCGCCGCTGGACGTCGAGGACGGCCCGCACGCCGCGTCCGACCGCGCCCCGCTGTCCGCCCTCGCCTTCAAGATCATGACCGACCGGCACCTCGGCCGGCTCACGTTCGTCCGGATCTACTCCGGCCGCCTGGAGACCGGCACCCCGGTGCTGAACAGCGTCACGAACGGAAGGGAACGGATCAGCAAGATCTACCGCGTCCACGCGAACAGCCGCGAGGAGATCGCGTCGGCGGGCGCGGGCGACATCGTCGCGGTCATGGGCCTCAAGCGGACCACGACCGGCGAGACGCTCTGCGACCCCGCGCACCCCGTCGTCCTCGAGTCCATGGACTTCCCGTCCCCGGTCATCGAGGTCGCGATCGAACCGCGCTCCAAGGGCGACCAGGAGAAGCTGGCCGCCGCGATCCAGCGGCTCGCCGAGGAGGACCCGTCCTTCCAGGTGCACGCCGACCCGGAGACCGGCCAGACCGTCATCGGCGGAATGGGAGAGCTCCACCTGGAGATCCTCACCACCCGCATGAAGGACGACCACGGGGTCGACGCCAATGTCGGCCGGCCCCGCGTCGCCTACCGGGAGACCATTCGCCGGGCCGCCTCGAAGGTCGAGGTGACCCACAAGAAGCAGACCGGCGGAAAGGGGCAGTTCGCGAAGGTCCAGATCTCCGTCGAGCCGATCGAGGAGCATTATGAGTTCGTCAACGAGGTGACCGGCGGCCGCGTCCCGCGGCATTTCGTGCCGTCCGTGGACGCCGGCTGCCAGGAGGCCATGCGGACCGGTCCGCTGGCCGGCCACGAGATGACGGGCGTGCGCGTCACCCTGCTGGACGGCGACCACCACCCGGTCGACTCGTCCGAGCTCGCCTTCAAGATCGCCGGTTCGCTGGCCTTCAAGGAGGCGGTCCGCCGCGCGTCGCCCGCGCTGCTCGAACCCGTGATGGCCGTCGAGGTCACCACGCCCGCCGAGCACATGGGCGCGGTCATCGGCGACCTCAACGCCCGCCGCGGCCGGGTCGAGGGCACCCGCCCGCAGGGCGGCGCCGAGGTCGTCCGCGCCCTGGTCCCGCTCGCGGAGATGTTCGGCTACGTCGGCCACCTCCGCGGCGCCACCTCGGGGCGCGCGGTGTACACCATGCAGTTCGACTCGTACGCCGAAGTCCCGCCCGCGGTGGCCGCCCAGGCCACCTGACCCCCGGCCGGGGGCCCCA
>NZ_JBGNUT010000019.1:121661-193563 GCF_041951385.1 Actinomadura sp. NTSP31
CCCCGGGCCTGCCCCACCTACCCGGTGCGGCCGGCCCCGGTCAGGGCTCGCGCAGATCGAGCCTTCCGTGGGCGTCCCGAGTGATCTGAACCCGCGAACTCCACCTCCGGCCGCGCCAGGCCACTCGGGCCTCCTTATCGAAGTCCAAATCGTTCATCTCGACGATCCGCACGGTGCGACCTTTGTAGGCGAAGACCATAAGGCCGTTGTCGAGCGGCCGGTAGACATCCTTCGGGTAGGAGATCCCGGTCTTCCTCTTCAGATCGGACGGCTCGATCACCCGCATGCGATCCCAGGAGAAGCCGAGGTCGCCGATGGCGACATGGTCTCCGTCATCGAGACCGTCGGCCTTCTTGATGAAGACGTCCCGTGCGGCGGTGTCGAAGAGACGGCGAAACTCGCTGGGCCGGCTCAACCTCATTATGCCGCTCCCGTCGGGGTCGACGAGATACGAGTCGGCCGGGTACTCCCTGCCGCTGTCGTAGTGCAGTGGGTGGTCCGTGTTGAACGCGAGCCGGACGACCTTGGCCAGGGTGGTTCCACGGGCGAAGACGAGGAGATGATTGTCCTCGTCGAGCTCCCGCCCGTCCGGCATGAAGGTGAAGCCCGTCCTGGTGCGCACGTCCCGTCCGCTGGCGCCCGGGCCGAAGGCGAACAGGCGGTCCCAGGAGAAGGGGGTAACGGTTCGCATCGGGACGCCGGGAAACTCGGGGTGCGTCCGGGAGGTCCGGTTCAGGAGCGCGGCCACCTTGGCGGTCGCCCGGTCGTCGATGGCCTCCTCCCAGGGCCGGGGAGCGCAGGCCGCCAGGCCGCAGCACAGCAGCGCGACGGCGAACACGGCGGCCCCACGGTCGCGCATCGGCTTCGCTATCACCGTCCGACCTCGGACGGCGGCCGCCCCGGGCCGAACTCGGGCAGCTTGTTGACGCTCGGTTCCGGCATCGAGTGGCCTCTGGGGACGCGGTCGCTCCAGTTGAGCTGCCCGTCAGGCCCGACGACGACCATCCTCCCGCCGTCGACCGCCTCCCTGATGTGCGCGGCGAGCTCCTCGTCGGTGGCGTCCGGGTACCGCAGCGCGATCTGCCGCCCGACCTCGTTGTTGTACAGGTCCATGGCTTCGCGCGGGCCGGGGTTGTGCAGGGAGGTGCGCTCGTGGGAGACGGCGAACTTCCGCGTCCACTCCTCACCGAAGTCGCGGGTCATGAGGGCGTTCCAGTACGCGTGCCGCCAAGCATCGCCGTGGCCGTCGAAGCGACCTTCGGGCAGCCATTTCGGTGGACCTTCGGTGGCGGAGCTGCGATCATGCTGGAACTCGCTCAGCCCCTTCATTCCCTCCTTGTGGAAAAGGTCATCGAGCATCTCCTTCTCGCTCATGGTGACCGTTTGCGGATCATGGCCGAACCGCTTCGCCACCCATTCGAGCCAGCCGTCCGGATATTCCGTCATGCCCTGCGGGTCTTTCTCCACCTGGTAAAGCTTCATGATGTCGGCGAGGGAACGGCGTCCTTCGACGTCGTGAGGATTGGCCATCCACACCGCCCGGTAGGCGAGCTGCCGCGGATCCAGGCCCGCAGCCCCGATCTCCAGGACTTCCGGCGTCAGGGTCGCCAGCGCCTCGGTGATCCTTCTGTCGGCATCGGCGGCCGACTGGAGCGCGGACCGCATGCGGGTCTGGACGGCCTTGCCGTGTTGCTGCATCAGCGTCTGCTCGGCGACCGTGGTGGGACCGTCGGCGGGGGGAAAGCGCAGCGAGCCGTCGTCTCCGACCTGGATGTGCAGTTCGCCGGCGCTCTCGATGGCCTGGCGGAGGGCGGTCTGGGCGGATGAGAGGCGCTGGTGCGCCGCCTCCAGGACGCGGCTGATTCCGCTGACGGCCAGGTAGGCGCCGCGCGTCTTCTCGTGCAGCGTCTGCATCTGTGCGTTGGCCGCCTCCGCGTCGTTCCCCTTCCAGTACATCCGGACCCTCTGCTGTAACTCCCGGACGGTGGTGTCCGAATGATCGATGCGTGCGGCGAGGGCCTTCCAGGCTTCGGTGGCCTCCGCCACCGAGTCCAGCCGGGCGTCGCGGAGCGCGGCGAAGGTCACCATCGTCAGCCGCCCGTCATCGCGCCGGCCGCACGGGTGACGGCCTGGACCGCCTGCCTGCTCCGTGTCTCCGCGAGCAGGTGGTTGTCGGCTGTCGCCGACAGTTTGGGTCCCACCTCACCGATCTGCGCCGCGAGCTTGTTGAGCGCGGCCTCCCAACTCGCCGTGAGCTCCGTGATCTTCGCTGAGGTGGACCACTCCGGACCGAGGCCGCGCGCCGCCTGGTCGGACTCGGGGACCATCTTGTGCGCGGCGGACCGGATGTCGCCTTCGGCCTCTCGGGCTTCCGGAGCCAGCTTTTTGATCTCTTTGGGGAAGACCCGGAGTTCGTGGCCGCCGCCGGGGGGTGGTGGGTCGGCCGGGGGAGCGGTGGGGCGGGCGGGGACCTTGGTGTTGATGAGCTTGCCGATCTCGGTCGTCACCGGGAGGGGCCTTTCGGGCAGGTATCGGGAGAACTGTCCTTTCTGGCTGACGCTGTGCGTGGTCCTGTGGTTCCGGGCTGGCCGGATGCGGCGAGTGGCTCTGCGGGCCCGGAGCGCCGGAGGAGGTCCTAGGCGAGGGAGCGGCGCGCGACCAGGGCCGCGTTCAGCAGTTGCAGATCGGCCGGGCGGGCCGGGTCCAGGCCGGTCAGCTCGCAGATCCGGCGGACCCGGTAGGCGACCGTGTTCGGGTGGACGTGCAGGGCCGCCGCGGTGGCGCGGCGGTCCAGGTCGTCGGCCAGGTAGCGGCGCAGCGTGTGCAGCAGCTCGGGCTTGCGGTCGAGCGGCTCCAGCAGCCCGGCCAGCGCGGCCAGCGCGCCGCTCGGCCGGCTGAGCTGGTAGTCCAGCAGGACGTCGGCGAGCCGGTACAGGCCGGGCGGCCGGCCCGACCCGCGCACCAGGTCGACGATCTCGGCCGTCTGGGTGACGGCGGCGGGGATGCCGGACGGCCCGGTGATCTCCGCCGCCGCGGTGACACGGGTGTCGGCGGCCTTCCCGGCCTGCGCGACGACGTCGTGCACCAGGTCCCAGGACGGCGGCGCCGCGAACGGCAGCAGCGCCGTCCCGCCGGCGGCGTCCAGCGCGGTGAGGGCGGGCTCGCCGGCGAACCGGTCCAGCACCGTCCGGACGCGGCGGATCTTGCGGCGGGCGGCGACGCGGGCGCGCTGCCCGGCGCCGCGCTCGTCCGGCGTCGGGGCGAACGCGAGCGTCAGCACGGCGTACCGGGCGGCGGGGCGCAGGCCGGTCCGGCGGACGATGCTCTCCAGCGGTTCCCCGGCGAGCAGCGCCGTCATCAGCGCGTGCCGCCCGCCGTGCTCCTGGCTGTCCAGGACCTGCCGGACCTCCAGGTAGGAGCCGCTGACGGCGGTGGCCAGCCGCGCCTGGAAGTCGACGAAGTAGCCGAGCGCCTCCTGCAGGTCCCGCAGGTCGGACGGCAGCGCGCCGGCGGCCAGCTCGTCCCAGGCCATCGCCGCGCCGATCCGGTACGCGGTGAGGACCGCCTCCAGCGGCACGCCCTCCTCGGCGCGCAGCGCGGCCGAGTCGCGCTGCCGGCCGAACTCCTCCGCGCCGGCGGGGCGGCGGCGCTCCAGCACGTCCGCGAACTGGCGGAGGCTGTGCTGGACGATCCCGGCGATGTCCCCGGCGATCTCCTCCTGCGGCAGCTCGGCGTAGACGGGCAGCTCGTCCAGCAGCCGGGCCAGGACGCGCCGGGTCAGCTCCGGCGCCCGGGCCCGCAGATGCGCGGCCAGCGGACGCCCGCCCATGCGCAACGCCCGCCCGGCCGCCCGCGAAGGCGGCGCGGCCGTGCTCAGCGGCCCCTTGTTGTCCTCCGGCACAACGGCTCCCGGGAAACTCTGCGCCCGCACCAATTGAACGGTGTGTCAAAAGTCTGGACGATCACGGCGACATCGTCCATGACGGCCAGGAGGAGTTCTGATGAAGCGTCTGCTCGGTGGCGTTGTCGGCTCGATCCTCACCATGGGCGCGGCCCTGGCGGTGGCCGCGCCCGCGCACGCGGCCACGGGGGAGTACGTCGCGCTCGGCGACTCGATGGCGTCCGGGCCGCTCATCCCGGACATCACCGGCAACCTCGGGTGCGGCCGGTCCACCCGCAACTACGCGCACGACCTGGCCTCGGCGATGAACCTGAACCTGAAGGACGTGACGTGCAGCGGCGCGTCCACCAAGCACATGACGGGGTCGCAGAGCACGAGCGTCGCGGGCGTCGACACCGGGACCGTCCCGCCGCAGTTCGACGCGCTGACCGCGAACACGACCCTGGTCACGCTGACCATCGGCGGCAACGACGTCGGGCTGGTCGGCGTCGCGCAGAACTGCGCGACGCTCGACCCGACGGCGACGCCGTGCAAGGGCGAGTACGAGGCGCAGGTCGCGCAGCGCACCGCCGACTTCGAGCCGAAGCTGTCGGCGGTGCTCGACGGCATCCGGCAGCGGTCCCCGAACGCGCGGATCGTCGTCACCGGCTACGGCCTCTACATCAAGCCGAACGGCTGCTGGCCGGTCCAGCCCGTCCTGTCCACCGACGCGAACTTCCTGCAGGGCTCCGTCAACGCCATGAACGCGGTCATCAAGCGGCAGACGGTCGCGCACGGCGACACCTACATCGACCTGGTCACGCCGAGCGCAGGCCACGACTCGTGCCAGTCGGCGTCCCAGCGCTGGCTCGAGGGTTACGTCCCCGTGCACGCCGCCGCCCCGCTGCATCCGAACGCGTCGGGCGAGGCCGCCTACGCCACCGTCATCCGAACCACGATCGACGCGGCATAGGATCCGGGCGCCGTCCCTCATCGGCAGGGACGGCGCCCGGGTGCGTCCGGGCCCGGTCGGTACATTGAGGGCGCCTCACTCCCCCCTGATGAAGGACGCCGGGATGAACGACGAGATGCGCGCCCATGTCGCCGCGTTCGAGCAGACGGTCCGCTCCTCGCTCGCGCTGGCGGCGACGCTGGGCGCCGCCGAGTGGGACCGCCCGACCGACTGCCCGGGATGGACGGTCAAGGACCAGTTCGCCCACCTGGTCTCGGTGGAGGCGTCGCTGCTCGGCGACCCGCCTCCCGAGGTCGAGGTCCCCGAGTTCGCCCATGTCCGCAACGACTTCGGGCGGTTCCTGGAGGCCGGTGTGCACGCGCGGCGGTCCGTCCCCGGGCCGCAGGTCGCCGCTGAGTTGGCGGACGTGCTGGAGCGCCGCCTCGCCCAGCTGCCGGGCATCGACCCCGGCGAGCGGACCATGCTGCCGAACGGCAAGGAGGGCACGTACGAGCTGTTCGTGAAGTTCCGGGCGATGGACTGCTGGACGCACGAGCAGGACGTGCGGCGCGCGGTGGGCCGTCCGGGCAATCTGGACGCGCCGGCGGCGGCCTGCTTCTGGGACATCCTCGCCAAGGGGCTGCCGCTCGTCGTCGCGCGCAAGGCGGGGGCGGAGCCGGGGCAGTCGGTGCTGTTCCGGATCACCGGGCCGGTCGAGCACCGGGTGGCCGTGGTGGTGGACGGCGGCGGGCGCGGCGCGTTCGCCGGGGAGGTGCCGGACGCCGCGACGGCCGAGCTCGACATGGACTGGGAGGGCTACGTGCGCCTGACCGCCGGACGCTGCGGCCCGGACGCGGTGAAGTCCCAGGTGAAGGGGGATGCGGAGCTCGCGAACCGGGTGCTGGCCGGGATGTCCCTGACCCCGTGAGGCGCGCCGCCGGGCGGTAGCCGGTTCCGGCCACGGGCGGCCGGGACGGCTTTACAACTCGATCATGCCAGTGAATGCTGGCATGATCGTGTTCCCTGCACGGGAGGAGACCGTCCGTGAGAACCGCTGTCGCCCGCCGTACCGCGCCACTCGCCCTCGCCGCCGTCGTCGTCACTGCCGCCGCCGCCGGGACGGCCGGCACCGCGCTGGCCGACGCCCCGCCCGGCACCTGGACCGCCACCGAGATCACCGGTCTGACCGCTCCGGCGCTCTACGGGGTGACGGCGCCCGACCGCGGGCACGCCTGGGCCGTCGGCACGCAGTCGTCCTCGTCGGCCCCGCTGATCCTGAGCTACCGGAACGGCGCCTGGACACCGCAGGCCGCGCCCGCGGGGACCGCGCCCGAGCTGGTGGACGTCGCGTCCGGCGGCCCGTCCAACGTGTGGGCCGTGGGCCAGGGCGGCGGTGACACCTCGGCGAAGGCGCTGCACTGGAACGGCGGCGCGTGGAAGGCCGTCGACTACCCGCGGCCGCTGCCGATGGCGGTCTCGGTCGACTCCCGGGGCAAGGCCTGGTCGATCGGCTCCAACGCCGACGGCAGCGGCGCCGCCGTCTACCGCCGCTCCGGCGGCGCCTGGGCGGACAAGGGGTTCGCGCTCCCGGACAGGGGGATCGTGGACGCGCTGGCCGCGCGCACGCCGAAGGACGTCTGGGTCGGCGGCGCGACCTCGACGTCCGCCGACGGTCTGTGGCACTACGACGGGACGAGCTGGACCCAGATGGATATTCCAGACAACTGGCCGCACTGGGTGCTGCAGATAGTCGCGCTGTCGCCGAAGGACGTGTGGTTCTACACGATCCCGCAGGACCCGCTCTTCTCCGGCCCGGACCTCGTCCACTGGGACGGCACCGCGTTCACCGTGACCAAGACGCCCTCACCGTCCGCGAAGGTCAGCACCTATGCCCAGGACGTCGGGTTCCTCGGCGACATCGCCTCCGACGGGCGCGGCGGCATCTGGCTCCAGGACAGCCGCACCGCCTACTACCGGCACTTCGACGGCACGACCTGGACGGACGTGCCGCGTCCCGCCAACGACCTGGGCGGCTGGCCGCAGGTCTACGACGTCGCGCAGGTCGGCCGCACGCAGTCGGTCTGGGGTGTCGGACCGGGCGCGGGCGACCGGTTGCTGATCGACCGGTTCCGCTGACCGCACCCGGCCGGACCGGCCCCGCCGTCCGGGCGGCGGGGCGGTCCGGTCCGGCGGCACTCGGGGTGAAGATCCTCTTGAACGGGATTCGGTCGTCATGAACACTCGGTTACCGGCGGTTCCGCCGACCGCGCGCCGTCCCACCCCGGAGGAGCACCCCCCATGGCGAAGATCATCGAGCATGGCACCTGGCAGTTGGCGCCCGCGGACGAGCGGTTGCACGCGCCCGGGCCCGAGGTGCTGTGGAACGAGTCCTACTACTTCGACTTCGCCGCACCGGACGGGTCCGTCGCCGGGTACGTCCGGCTCGGCCTGTACCCGAACTGGGACCGCGCCTGGTACTGGGCGTGCGTCACCGGCAAGGACCGTCCGCTCGTCCTGATCGCCGACAACGACGCGCCGCTGCCGAAGCCGGGCACCACCGACGTCCGCACCGGCACCTATGACGCCACGCAACGCATCGCCGAGCCGTTCGGCCCCGCGGAGATCGGGCTGGACGGCGAGGCCGTGATCCTGCCCGACCCCACCGCCGCCTACGGCGACACGTCCGGGGCGGAGACGACGCGCCTGGCCTTCGACCTGCGATGGGACACCGTCAGCGGCGTCTACCCCTATAAGGACATCCCGCGCTACGAGATCCCGTGCACGGTCTCCGGCACGGTGACGGTCGGCGGCGAGACGATCGCCGTCGACGCGCCCGGCGAGCGCGACCACAGCTGGGGCGAGCGCGACTGGTGGAAGACGTCGTGGCTCTGGTCGTCCGGGCGGCTCGACGACGGCGCGTTCTTCCACTGCATGCAGGCCAACATCGGGTTCGCGATCCCGTGGCCGTCGTTCGCGGTGCCGCCGGGCGGCGAGATCGAGCACCGCGACGGCTTCTCCGCCGAGACCCGCTTCGGTGCCGACGAGCTGCCCGCGTCGTCGCACCTGCGGGTGCCGGGCGCCCCGATGACCGCGACGCCGATCGCGTTCGCGCCCGTCGCCGTCGTCTCGCCGGACGGCCGGACGGCGCACTTCCCGCGCGCGCTCTGCCGCTTCGACGCCGAGGACGGCCGCACCGGGCACGGCTGGACCGAATGGCACCAGCCGCCCGGCTGGCAGGACCACGGCTGGTCCTACCTCGCGGAAGGCGGCGCGCAGTGACCGGGCCGGTCGCCGGCGGCGCCGGGCTGACCGCCGGCTGGCTGACCGAGGCGCTCGCGCGCGACCTCGGCGGCGCGGCGGTCACCGCCGTCGCGGCCGAGCCCGTCGGCACCGGCCAGGTCTCCGACAGCCTGCGCCTGAGCCTCACCTACGACGGCCGGGTCGCGCTGCCCGCGACGATGATCGCGAAGGTGCCCGCGGCGGACGAGGCGAGCCGCGCGGCGGCCCGCGCGATCCGCACCTACGAGGTGGAGGCGAGCTTCTACGCGGGCATCGCGGGCGGGCTCGACGCCAGCGTGCCCGCCTGCTACTTCTCCGCCTACGAGCCCGAGAAGGACGAGTACGTCGTCCTGCTTCAGGACCTCGCGCCCGCGCGGCCGGGCGACCAGCTCGCGGGCGTCTCGCCGGACGAGGCCGCCGCCGCGGTCGACGAGATGGCCGCGCTGCACGCCGCCGGGTGGAACGATCCGGAACTCGCCGCGCTGCCGTGGCTGAACCGGCACAGCGCCGAGGCCGCCGAGTTCACCACCGCGATGGTCGCGGGCCTGTACGAGGGCTTCAAGGAGCGGTACGCGGAACGGCTGGAACCCGAGGTCATCGGCCTGATCGAGGACTTCCTGCCGTCGATGGGCGGCTACCTCGCCGCGCGGGACGGCGCGTCCACGCTCATGCACGGCGACTTCCGCGCCGACAACCTGCTGTTCGGCGGGCCGCGCCCGGTCGTCCTGGACTGGCAGACCTGCGCCTACGGGCCGGGCGCCGCCGACCTGGCGTACTTCCTCGGCTCCAGCCTGCCCGTCGAGGCGCGCCGCGCGCACGAGCGCGCGCTCGTCCGCCGCTACCACGCCGCCCTCACCGGACGCGGCGTGCGGGTGTCCTGGGACGAGTGCTGGGACGGCTACCGGCGGCACGCCTTCCAGGGCATCGTCATGGCCATCGGCGCGTCGATGCTGGTCGAACGCACCGACCGGGGCGACGAGATGTTCTGCACGATGACCGCGCGGCACGCCCACCACGCCCTCGACCTCGACGCCGCGTCGCTGCTGTGACCGCCCGCCGTGGCGCCCCGCGTCCGGGGGCGCCACGGCGGTGCCAGTTCAGGCGCGCTCGGCGTCCGGGAAGTGCGAGGCGAGCAGGTCGGGGGACTCGGCGCGGCCGTCCAGGACGCGGTTCGTCCGGTTGGTGACGCTCCAGCCGCCGGACGTGCGGTGCAGCGTCCAGTGGTTGGCGGTGGCACGGCGCAGCGCGAACCCGTCCTCCCGGTTCACGATCATCAGCGTGTAGCCGACGGCGGTGGCCGTGTCGCCGGAGACGGTGACGTGCGGCGGCCCGACGAAGTGCGCGCAGCCGCCCGCGATCCACCGCTGGTGGCCGGCGGACCGGACCATCGCGTCGATCGCGGGACGGCCGTCCATCATGATCTCGTCCACGTCGTAGACGCCGTCCTCGTCCCACAACCCGGCGACGGCCTCGGCGCACCCGCTGTCGACCAGCGGCCCGTACGACAGGATCAGCCGGGTGATCTCCTGCTCGTCCTCCAGCGCGCGGACGCGGTCCTCCAGGGCCGCCAGGCGGGTCTCGACATCGGTCACAGGGCGTCTCCGAAGGTGAGGCCGCAGGGGCCGGCGAGGTCGCGGAGGGCGGCGAGCTGCTCGCAGTAGTGGGCGGCCGACTCCGCCGTGATGCGGACGCCGGCGATCGTCGCGCCCGCCTCGCGCAGCCGGACGAGGGCCTTGCCCGCGCCCTCGGCGTCCCCGATCGGGTCTAGCGGACGGGACGGCCCGAGCACGACGTCGAAGCCGTCCGGCAGGTCCGCGTCGGCGAGCATCCCGGCGAGCTCGGTGAGGGGCAGCCCGAACGGCACCCACCCGTCGGCGGCGAGCGCCCGGCGCAGCGAGCGCGCCGTCCGGCCGCCGATCCAGAACGGGACGTGCTCCTGCACGGCGTGCGGCTCGACGACCAGGCCGGAGAAGTCGTAGTGCTCGCCGTGGTACTCCGGCACCCGCCGCGACAGGGACGCCCGCAGTGCCGCGATGGCGTCGTCGGCGCGCGCGCCGCGTCCGGCGAACGGGGCGCCGAGCAGGTCGAACTCCTCCTCCAGGCTGCCGACGCCGAGCCCGAGCGTGAGCCGGCCGCCGCTGATCCGGTCGAGGGTGCCGTACCGCTTGGCGATCGCGAGCGGGTGGTGGTAGCCGAGCACCAGCACCTGCGTGGCCAGCCGGATCCGGGCGGTGCGGGCGGCGAGGTAGCCGAAGGTGGCGAGCGGGTCCCAGTACACGCCGCCGCGCCGCTCGGCGGCCTCGACCGGCACCGCGACGTGCTCGCTGCAGGTCAGATGGTGGTAGCCGAGCCGGTCGGCGGCCTCGGCGATCCGCCCGACGTCCTCGGCGCCGGCGTCCCGCTCCCATCCGGCGTGCCCGGGCGGCGGCTGGGCCACCACCGGCGTGACGATGCCGACTCGCATCGCGTCCCCTCTCGAAAGAAAACGTTCTACTCGCCGTCCGGGGACCGTCCAGGATCCGGGGGCGTGCCGTGTGGTCAGGTGTGACCTGGCCTGACGCTACCCCTTCCGGTCGGCGCCTCGACTTGCTAGATTCCACTCAACAAGAATTCATTTCAGTCGTGTTCCCGGGAGGTGCGATGACCGAGACCCTGGACGCGCCCGTGCGGCGCGATGCGCCGCCCTCGATGATCGAGCGGATGACGCTCATCCTCGACGCCTTCAACGGGCCCTCCGCCCGGCTCACCCTGGAGGACGTGGCCCGCCGCACCGGGCTGCCGCGCTCCACCGCGCACCGGATCCTCGACCAGCTCGTCCGGCAGCGCTGGCTCGCCCACCACTCCTTCGGCTACGGCCTCGGCCAGCGGGCGCTCGGCCTCGGCGGGCAGGACGGCGGGCACGGCAAGATCCGCGAGGCCGCCGCGCCGTACCTGCACGAGCTGCAGGTCACCACCGGGCTCGTCGCGCACCTGGCCGTGCTGGACGGCGCCGAGGTCTTCTACCTGGACAAGCTCGGCGGGCGCCTCGCCGCGTCCGTGCCGTCCCGGGTCGGCGGGCGCGTCCCCGCGCACTCGACGGCGCTCGGCAAGGCGATGCTCGCCTGGCTGGAGCCCGAGCAGGTCGACGCGCTGCTCGGCACCGCCATCACCCGGCTGACCAGCCGCACCATCGGCGAGCTCGGCACCCTGCACCAGGAGCTGCACCGCGTCCGGCAGCGCCGCGGCCTGGCGTTCGAGCGCGGCGAGTCGTTCCCCGGCATCGCCTGCGTGGCCGCCGCGGTCCGCGGCGCCGAGGGCCCGGTCGCCGGGATCTCCCTGGTCGGCGACATCCACACGCCGCTGGAGAACGTCGCGCCGCTGGTGGTCACCGCCGCCCGCGAGACCGCGCAGGTGCTGTTCCCCGGCGCCGCGTCGGCGGGACGCGCCGGGAGCCGCACCCGGCGCCCGCACGCCGACCGCCCGGTCCCGGAGCACACCTGGTCCGCCGCGACGATGAACCGGCTGCTCGCCGTGGACGGCCGCGGCGACTGGATGTGACCCGGATGTGACCGCGCCGACCGGCCGCGTCCCGGGTCCGCCGCCGGCCGCGGCCTCAGCCCCAGCCCCAGCGGTCGCCCTCGCCCCACGGGTCGGGGGCGAACGGCACGTCGGGCGGGTGCACGCCGAACCGGCTGCGGAAGAACAGCATCGGGCGGCGCCACACCCCGCCGGGCGCCTCGTGCACCCGGACCGACAGCACCCGGCCGATCACCACGTCGTGGTCGCCGGCCTCGTGCACGGCGTGCACGGTCGCGTGCACGTTCAGCAGGACGTCCCGCAGCTGCGGGGTGCCGTGCGGGGACAGGTCCCAGTCGAGCCCCTCGTACTTCAGGCCGCGGCTCGACCCGAACCGCGCGCACAGGTCGGCCTGGTCCTCGGCGAGGACGTTCACGCAGAACCGGCCGGCGGCGCGGATCCGCGGCCACGACCGGCCCCGCCGGTCCGCGCAGAACAGGATCAGCGGCGGGTCCAGCGACACCGACGCGAACGACTGGCAGGCGAACCCGACGGGCTCGTCCCCGTCGACGGCGGTCACCACGGTGACGCCGGTGGCGAACTCCGCCATCGCCCGCCGGAACTCCAGGGGGTCGGGGGAGTCCGCGGGCTCCGCGGACTCCGCGGTGAGCGCTGGCTCTGCTGGCATGAAGTCACCTCGCGGCTCTCTGGCGCTGTCGCCGGTCTCGTTGGACGGGACCGTAGGCACGCGCCGCGCCGCGCGCGCCACCGGATCCCGATGAGTGGAAGCCCGCGCCCCGCCGGCCGTCAAGAGGGCGGTTCCGGCGGGGCCCGGCGAGGCGTCCCGCTGATCGGGAATCCACTGGACGGTCCCGACCAAACGACCGTTAGGTTTCCGGCAAGCCACCCAGAAGGACTGAGAACATGCCCACGGAGCTGACTTACGAGTCGACGCTGCGCGAACTCGCCACGGACCAGGGCGTCCTGCGCTACCACGAGGCCGGCGACGGCCCGCCGCTGCTGATGCTGCACGGCTCGGGCCCCGGCGTGACGGGCTGGCGCAACTTCCGCGGCAACCTCGCGCGGTTCGCCGAGCACTTCCGCTGCCTGGTGCTGGAGTTCCCCGGCTTCGGTGTGAGCGACCCGACCGACGAGCACCCGATGGCCGCCGCGTCCGGCGCGGTGGTCCGCTTCCTGGACGGCCTCGGCCTGGCGCAGGTCGACGTGATCGGCAACTCCATGGGCGGCATCGTCGGCACCCAGACCGCGCTCGCGCACCCCGAGCGGGTGCGGCGGCTGGTCACCATCGGCGGGCTCGGCCGCAACATCTTCAGCCCCGGCCCCGGCGAGGGCATCAAGCTGCTGATGGAGTTCACCGACGACCCGACCCGCGAGGGCCTGGTCCGGTGGCTGCACTCGATGGTGTTCGACCCGAAGGTGGTCACCGAGGAGCTGATCGAGGAGCGCTGGCAGCAGGCCACCGACCCCGACACCCTCGCCGCCGCGCGCCGCATGTACTCCACGGCCGCGATGACCGCGAGCTTCAAGATGCAGGCGCGCTCGCCCGAGCCGCCCTACTGGGCGATGCTCCACAAGCTGAGGGCCGAGACCCTCATCACCTGGGGACGCGACGACCGGGTCAGCCCCGTCGACATGATGCTCGTCCCGATGCGGACCATCCCGAACGTCCAGGTGAACATCTTCCCGAACTGCGGGCACTGGGTGATGATCGAGCAGAAGGCGGCGTGGGAGAGCGCCGTGCTGGCCTTCCTGACGCGGAAGGACGAGGCATGAGCGCGAGCGAACCGGGGGGCGCGGGGGGTCGTCCCCCCTCGGAAGAGCAGGGCATGAGCGGCGGGGAGGACGGCTGGGACGAGGAGTACGACCTCGTCATCGTCGGCAGCGGGGGAGGCGGCATGGCCGCCGCGCTCACCGCGCACGACGCCGGGCTGAAGCCACTGATCATCGAGAAGGGCAAGAAGTTCGGCGGCTCGACGGCGCTGTCCGGCGGCGGCATCTGGGTCCCGAACAACCCGACGCTGAAGGCGCGCGGCCACGACGACAGCCGCGAGTCGATCCGCCGCTACCTCGACCTGCTCACCCAGGGGAAGGTGCCGGCGGCCCGGCTGGACGCCTACGTCGACAACGGCCCCGCCGCCATGGAACTCATCTGCCGGAGCAGGTGGATGCAGTTCTTCTGGACCAAGGGCTACGCCGACTACCACCCCGAGCTGGAGGGCGGGCGCCCGCTTGGCCGGTCCATCGAGGCCAAGCCGTTCGACACCCGCAAGCTCGGCGAGGACGAGCAGTACCAGCGCCCGAACAACATGAAGGGCCCGCTCGGGCTCTGGGTGACCGCGAAGGACTACCACGACCTCGCGATGGCCAAGCGCACGTGGGCGGGCCGGCGCGCGTCGCTGGTCGCGGCGTGGCGGGTGTCGTCCAACCTGGTCCGCCGCCGGCACATGGCGACCGGCGGCCGGGCGCTCGTCGCGCGGATGCGGATGGCGCTGAAGGACGCCGGGATCCCGCTGCGGCTGAAGACCGCGATGACGGAGCTGGTCACCGACGGCGACGGCCGCGTGGTCGGGATCGTCGCGCGGACCCGCGACGGCGGGACGCTGCGGATCCGCGGCCGCAACGGCGTCCTGCTGGCGACCGGCGGGTTCGACCACAACCAGGACATGCGGGACAAGTACCTGCCCAAGGGCGGCCAGGAGGACTTCGCCATGGGCGCCCGCGAGAACACCGGCGACGGCATCCGCGCCGGCGAGGGCCTCGGCGCCGCGACCGACCTGATGGACGACGCGTGGTGGATGCCGGCCGTCCGGCACCCGCTCGGCGCGACGATCCCGCTGGTGTCCGAGCGGGCCATCCCGCGCCAGGTCATCGTGTCCGGGGACGGCAAGCGGTTCACCAACGAGGCCGCGCCGTACGTCAACTTCGTCCACGACCAGCTCGAGGGCGGGCACGTCCCGGCGTGGTTCGTGATGGACGCCAAGTCCCGCGCCCGCTACCCGTTCGCGCAGATCCTGCCCGGCGCGCCCATCCCGAAGGCGTTCTACGACAAGGGGATCGCCTTCAAGGCGGACACCCTCAGGGAGCTGGCCGAGAAGATCGGTGTCCCGGCGGACGCGCTGGAGGAGACCGTCGAGAAGTTCAACGGCTACGCCCGCGACGGCAAGGACCCCGAGTTCGGCCGCGGCGACTCCGCCTACGACCGCTACTACGGCGACCCGAACCTGAAGAACCCGAACCTGGACGTGCTGGAGACCGCGCCGTACTACGCGTTCCGGCTGGAGGTCGGGGACCTCGGCACCAAGGGCGGCCTGGTCTGCGACGAGCACTCCCGCGTGCTGCGCGAGGACGGCTCGGTCATCGGCGGCCTGTACGCGACGGGCAACACGTCCGCGTCGGTGATGGGCAACGAGTACGCCGGGCCGGGCGCCACGATCGGCCCGTCCATCGTGTTCGGCTACATCGCGGCGCGGCACGCCGCCGGCCTCGGCAAGGCGGGCGGGGAGAAGGCTTCGGGACGGGCATGACCGCATCGCTCAAGGCGCGCGTCGTCGAGGTCGTCCGGGAGACGCCCGACGCGAACTCGCTCGTCCTGGAACCGATGGAGGGGGACGGGGACCGGTTCGCCTACCGGCCCGGCCAGTTCCTCACGGTCCGGGTGCCCGCCGGGGACGGCTGGGTCGCGCGCTCGTACTCGTTGTGCAGCTCGCCGGTCTGCGACGAGCGGCTCAAGGTGACGGTGAAGCGGGTCGCCGAGGGGGTCGGGTCCAACTGGATCTGCGACAACGTCGCCGCCGGCGACGTGCTGGAGGTGCTGCGCCCCGCCGGCACGTTCACCCCGCACTCGCTGGACGCCGACCTGCTGCTGGTCGCGGGCGGCAGCGGCATCACCCCGGTGATGTCGATCCTGAAGTCGGTCCTCGCGGGCGGCACCGGCACCGCCACGCTGCTGTACGCCAACCGCGACGAACGGTCGGTGATCTTCGCTGAGGAGCTGCGCGCCCTCACCGAGGAGCACGGCGAGCGGCTGACGGTCGTGCACTGGCTGGAGTCGGTGCAGGGCCTGCCGACGCCCGCCGCGTTCCACTCCCTCGCCCGGCACTTCACCGGCCGCGAGGCGTTCGTGTGCGGGCCCGGGCTGTTCATGGACATGGCGGAGGCCGCGCTGACCGGCCTCGGCATGCGGGTGAACGTCGAGCGCTTCTTCTCGCTGGCCGGCGACCCGTTCGAGGAGCGGGACGCGGAGCCGCCGACCGGGGCCGACGAGGCCGGGGTCGCCGAGATCGAGGTGGAGATCGACGGCGAGACTCAGACGGTGCCGTGGCCGAAGTCGCAGCTGCTGCTGGACGCGCTGCTGCGGGCCGGCGTCGACGCCCCGTTCTCCTGCCGGGAGGGCAACTGCTCCGCCTGCGCCTGCGTGGCCCTGGAGGGCGAGGTCGCGCTCGACGCCAACTCGGTCCTCGACGAGCAGGATCTCGCCGACGGCCTCATCCTCGCCTGCCAGGCGAGGCCGGTCAGCGACCGGCTCAGGATCAGCTACGACGGCTGACGGACACATCGGAGGACTTGATGACCAACCCCGTGCTCGACGCGATGATGGACCGGGCCGAGGAGATCCGCGCGCTCGGCCCGTCGAACGAGTCGCTCGGCCGGCTCGACGACCAGGCCGCGAAGGCGCTGCGCGACTCCGGTGCGATCCGCCAGCTGCAGCCCCGCGCGCACGGCGGCCTCGAGGTGCACCCGCGCGAGTTCGCCGAGACGGTGATGGGCATCGCCTCCCTCGACGGCTCGACCGGCTGGGTCGCCGGGATCGTCGGCGTCCACCCGTGGGAGATGGCCTACGCCGACCCGAAGGTCCGCGAGGAGATCTGGGGCCAGGACCCCGACACGTGGATCGCGTCCCCGTACGCGCCGATGGGCATCGCCCGGCCCGTCGACGGCGGTTACGTCTTCAACGGCCGCTGGCAGTTCTCCTCCGGCACCGACCACTGCGACTGGATCTTCCTCGGCGGGATGCTCGGCGACGACGAGGGCAAGATGGCGCAGCCGCCGCGGTCGCTGCACCTGATCCTGCCGCGCTCGGACTACGAGATCGTCCAGGACTCCTGGGACGTCGCGGGCCTCAAGGGCACCGGCAGCAAGGACATCATCGTCAAGGACGCGTTCGTCCCGTCGTACCGGACGCTGTGGTACGACAAGGTCGTGGACGGGTCGGCGCCGCGCGAGGCGGGGCTGACCAACCCGTCCTACCTGATGCCGTTCTCGTGCGTGTTCCCGCTCGGCATCACCGCCGCGGTGATCGGCATCGCCGAGGGCGCGCTGCACCACCACCTGGCCTACCAGCGCAACCGCGTCCAGATCACCGGCACCCGGATCAAGGACGACCCGTACGTGCTGTACGCGATCAGCGAGGCCGCCGAGGAGATCAAGGCGTCCCGGACCGCGCTGCTGGACAACTGCTCCCGGATGTACGACCGGGTCGCGGCCGGCGAGGAGATCAGCTTCGCCGACCGGGCGGCGGGCCGCCGCACCCAGGTCCGCGCCGCGTGGCGGGCGGCGCAGGCGATGAACGAGATCGTGGTGCGGTCGGGCGGCAACGCGATGCGGCTGGACAACCCGATCCAGCGGTTCTGGCGGGACGCGCACGTCGGCCTCGCGCACGCCATCCACGTCCCCGGCTCGGTCTACCACGTGTCCGCGCTGACCGACCTGGACATCGAGCCCCCGCAGGGCCCGATGCGCTCCATGATCTGACGCCGGCTCGCGGCGAGTCGTCGTCGTGGCGGCGTCCATGACGACGACTCGCCGCGGCTCAACGGAGCAGGTGCTGGTCGGCGACGAGCTTCGGCGTCCAGATCACCCGGCCGAGGAGAGCGTCGGCGTCCGGAGAGGTGACGAGCCAGACGACGGCGGCGCCGGGCGCCTCCTCCGGCGTCGCCTCGAACCCCTCGTCCTGGAGCGTGGTGAGGCCGCCGCGCGCCGCGCCCGCGTCGGTGATCACGAAGCCGGGGTCGAGGTTGAACGCGCGGATCCCGCGGCCGCGGTACTCGGCGTTGACCGCGCCCGCGAGCCGGCCGAACGCCGCCTTGGACGCCGCGTACGCCACGCCCCAGCCGCCCTCGCCGGGCGGCCCCGGCGGGTCGCTGGTCGCCGAGCCCGAGCACAGGTTCACGATCGTCCCGCCGCCGCGCTCCAGCATCGCCGGCAGCACCGCCTGGATCAGCGCGATCTGGTTCAGGTAGTTGCCGGTCACGACCTGCGCGGCGACGTCGGCGTCCAGGTCGAGGAACCGCTCGTGGGTGCCCGCGATGTGCGCCACCGCGTTGTTGACCAGCACGTCCACGCGGCCCCACGCGTCCAGGACGGTCGCGGCGGCCGACGTCACGCTCGCCCGGTCGAGCAGGTCCATCCGGACGGGCAGCGCCCGCGCGCCGAGCGCCTCGATCTCCGCCCGCGTCCGCGCCAGGCTGCCCGGCACCGGGATCGCGTCCGCGTGCCCGTAGCGCGGCGGGATCGTGCCCTGCCCCTCCTCGACGGTCCGCGCCGTGAACGCGACGTCGTACCCGGCGCCGGCGAGCGCCAGCGCCGTCCGCCGCCCGATCCCGCGGCTCGCCCCGGTCACCATCGCCACCGGCCTCGTCGCCGTCATCGAATCTCCCGTCCTCTGCTCCGCCTCGCGCATGACATCCGGCGGTAGGGCGCCGGCGCGGAAAGACTCTCACTGAGCGGGAAGGTCTCCGCGCCCCGGCACCGGATTTGGCAGGTTGACGGAGACGGCCGCCGCGTCGGCCGCGCCGCCGTACGGGCCGCACCACCGAAGGGACCGAGGACAGTGACGCACATCCGAGGGCTGGGCTATCTGAAGGTCCAGACCCAGCACATCGAACGCTGGCGCGAGTTCGCCTTCGAGGGGCTCGGGTTCGCCGAGGGCGAGGGCCCCGACCCCGACGGCCTGTACCTGCGCATGGACGAGCGCCGGTCGCGGCTGCGGCTGGTGCCCGGCGACACCGACAAGGTGCTGGCCGTCGGCTGGGAGGTCCGCGACCAGTACGCGCTGGCCGCCGTCCGCGAGGCCGTCGAGAAGTCCGGCACCGCCGTGACGGCGCTGACCGCGAAGGAGGCCGCCGAGCGCGACGCCGAGGAGGTCATCGCGTTCACCGACCCCGGCGGCACGCCGGTCGAGGTGTTCTTCGGCCCGGTCCTGGACCACAGCCCGCTGCTGACCCGCTTCGCGCAGAAGTTCGTCACCGGCGCGATGGGCATGGGCCACGTGGTGCTGCCCACCCCGAACTTCGCCGAGACCGCCGCGTTCTACAACGAGGTGCTCGGCTTCCTGCCGCGCGGCGCGATGAAGGTCGGCGGCCCGGTGCGGATCCGCTTCATGGGCGTCAACCAGCGGCACCACAGCGCGGCGATCTGCCCGGCCCCGCACGACGGCGCGCCCGGCCTGGTGCACCTGATGGTGGAGGTCGACACCCTTGACGCCGTCGGCATCGCGCTGGACGCGGTGAAGGAGCACGGCTTCTCGATCTCCTCCACGCTCGGCCGGCACACCAACGACAAGATGGTGTCGTTCTACGTGCGCGCCCCCGGCGGCTGGGACATCGAGTACGGCTGCGAGGGCATGCTCGTCGACGAGGCGTACTACACCGCCGAGGAGATCACCAAGGACAGCTACTGGGGCCACGACTGGTCGGGCTCCGAGCCGCTGGCCGCCTTCACCCCGCCCGGGAAGTGATCGGGTGAGCCCTCGTTCCTCGGTCGAGCCGGTCCCGCTCGCGGAGATCGGCGCGTTCGACCACGAGTGCGACGTGCTCGTCGTCGGGTTCGGCTGCGCGGGCGCGGCGGCGGCGTACGAGGCGGCGCGGGCCGGCGCGGACGTGCTGGTGCTGGAGCGGGCGAGCGGGCCCGGCGGGTCGTCGGCGCAGTCCGGCGGCGAGCTGTACCTCGGCGGCGGCACCGAGGTGCAGAAGGCGTGCGGCTTCGACGACGACCCCGACAACATGTACGCCTACCTGGTGAAGGCGATCGGCCCGAACGCCGACACCGAGAAGATCCGGCTGTACTGCGACGGGAGCGTCGAGCACTTCACGTGGTTCCAGGAGTGCGGCGTCACGTTCAACCACAGCTTCTACGACTCGCCGACGTGGATGCCCATGTCCGAGGACGGGCTGATGTGGATCGGTGAGAACTCCTGGCCGTACAACACCGTCGCCCGTCCCGTCCCGCGCGGGCACCGTCCGGCTGCGAGCGGGTTCGGCGGCACCGTGCTGATGGAGAAGCTGGCTGCGGCGGCGACCGGGGCCGGTGCCGTCACGCATGTCGACACCGTGGCGTCGAACCTCGTCCTGGACGGGGACGGTCGCGTCGCCGGGCTCGTCGCCCGCAAGTACGGCGAGCGGGTCGCCTACCGGGCGCGCCGCGCTGTGGTGCTCACCACCGGCGGGTTCGTCGACAACGAGGAGATGCTGGCCGACCACGCGCCGGTGCTGCTCGGGCACGGCAAGGTCAGCGACGGCCTGGACGACGGCTCCGGCATCCGGATGGCGGCGGCGATCGGCGCCGCGACCCGGCGGATGGGCATGGTCGAGATCGCGCTGACGGCGCTGCCCGCGATGGTGTGCCGCGGCATGCTCGTCGACGGGCTGGGCCGCCGGTTCCTCAACGAGGACGTCTACCCGGGCCACTGGAGCGTCCACGCGGTCCGCGACCAGCCGGGCCCCTACTGGACGATCATCGACGAGGAGGGGTACGAGTCCGTCCCCGAGGCGGACCGGTGGGGCGTGCTGCCGAAGCACGCCGCCGAGACCCTCGCCGAGCTGGAGGAGGCCCTCGGCATGCCGCCCGGGTCCCTGGAGGCGACGGTCGAGACGTACAACCGGCACGCCGAGAGGGGCGAGGACCCCTACTTCCACAAGGACCCCAAGTGGCTGCGGCCGCTGAAGGCCCCGTTCGCGGCGATCGACCCGGGCGCGGGCTTCTTCGGCGGCACCGGCGGGCCGGCGAGCGGCGCGTCCGGGTTCACGCTCGGCGGGCTGCACACCACCGTCGACGGCGAGGTCCTGAACAACTCGGGCGAGCCGGTGCCGGGCCTGTACGCGGCGGGCCGCGCCGCGTCCGGCATGCACGGCGAGGGATATGTCAGCGGGACGTCCCTGGGTGACGGCACGTTCTTCGGCCGCCGCGCCGGACGCGCCGCCGCCGCTCTCGAGAAGGAGAATGCATGAAGTACGCCGTCCTGCTGCCCGTCGCGGCCGGGGTGACCGCCGATCCCGAGTGGATCGGCGCGTACGTCCGGCATGCCGAGGACTGCGGTTTCGAGTCCGTCGGCGCGGTCGAGCACGCGGTGGTGGCGAGCGGCTACTCCTCGGTCTACCCCTACGACAGCTCGGGGAAGATGGAGCTGGCGGACGACCTGGACATCCCCGATCCGCTCGACCTGCTGGCGTTCCTCGCCGGCCGGACGACCCGGATCGGCCTCGCCACCGGCGTCCTCGTCCTGCCGAACCACCATCCGGTGGTGCTTGCCAAGCGGCTCGCGACGATCGACGCGCTGTCGGGCGGGCGGCTGCGGCTGGTCGTCGGCATGGGCTGGATGCGCGAGGAGATCGAGGCGTGCGGCGCCGACTTCGGCTCGCGCGGGCGACGCGGTGACGAGCAGCTCCAGGTGCTGCGGAAGCTGTGGGCGGAGACGGGGCCGGAGGGCGCGTCGCACGACGGCGAGTTCTTCCAGTTCAAGGGCGCGATGAGCTACCCGAAGCCGGTGCAGGAGGGCGGCGTGCCGATCCACGTCGGCGGCCACACCAAGGCCGCCGCGCGGCGCGCCGGCCGCTACGGCGACGGCCTCCAGCCCCTCGGCGTCGCGGGTGACGAGCTTCGCGGGCTGGTCGCGCTGATGCGCGAGGAGGCCGAGAAGAACGGCCGCGACCCGGACGCGCTGGAACTCACGCTCGGCCATTCGCTGTCGGCGGTCACGCCGGAGAAGGCGGAGAAGCTCGCAGCCCTCGGCGCGGGCCGTCTCGTCCTGCGCGGGAACGCGACGAAGTCGCTCGACGAGGCGAAGGACGAGCTGTCGGCGTGCGCGCAGCGTCTCGGCCTCTCATGACGCTGGGAACGGACGACCGGATCGCCCTTGGCGACCTGGTCGCCCGCTACGCCCTGTACGCCGACCGCCGCGACATCGACGCGATGGCGGGCCTCTTCACCGGCGACGCGGTGCTCGTCCTGCCGTCCGCCCCCGAGGAGCTCGACCCGGTGCGCGCCTTCACCGGACGCGCGGAGATCACCGCGACGCTGTCGGTGCTGAACGCCATCCCGGTCACGTTCCACGCCCTCGTCGGGCAGGTGTTCGACGCGGGCCCCGGACCCGGCACGGCCACCGGGGAGATCGCCTGCGTCGCCCACCACCTGACCGAACGCGACGACGGCCGGACGTCCGACCTCGTATGGAACTGCCGCTACACCGACGCCTACCGGCTCGACGGCGGGACGTGGCGGATCGCCCGCCGCGAGCAGCGGATCGACTCCATCGAGACCCGTCCGGTCCGAAGGCGCCGTAATGGCTGACAGGGACGGCTGACAGGGAGGGACAGATGGCAGAGGTGCTGGGGGACGACCGGCCGGCCGATGAGGTCACGTTCGGGGAGCTGGTCGCGGCCCGCGCGGACGACGACCGGACGGGCCTGCGGTTCGAGGACCGCTCGTGGACGTGGCGCGAGGTCGTCGCCGAGGCGCGGCTGCGCGCCGGGCTCGTCCGGGACGCGCGGCGGCCGGGCCCGTGGCATCTCGGGCTGTTCCTGGAGAACGGGCCCGAGCACCTGTTCTGGCTGCTCGGCGCGGCCCTCGCGGGCGTCCCGGTGGTGGAGCTGAACCCGACCCGGCGCGGCGCGGAGCTGGCCCGCGACATCACGCACACCGACTGCGCGCTGCTGGTCACCGAGACGTCCCGGTCGCCGCTGGTCGACGGGCTCGTCCCGGAGGTCGCGCGGCTGACCGTGGACGCCGCCGCGTACGCCGAGGCGCTCGGCGCGGCCCGTCCCGCCGCCGCCGAGCCGGTCTCCCCGGAGACGATCTTCTCGCTGGTGTTCACGTCCGGGACGACGGCGGCGCCGAAGGCGGTCATCTGCACGCAGGGCCGGCTCGGGCGGATCGCCGTCCAGCAGCGCGACCGGCGCCGCCTCACCCGCGACGACGTCTTCTACGTCGTGATGCCGATGTTCCACTCCAACGCGCTGATGGCCGGGATCGCGCCGGCGGTCGCGGCGGGCGGGTGCGTGGTGCTGCGGCGCAGGTTCTCGGCGTCGGGGTTCCTGCCGGACGTCCGCCGCCACGGCGTCACGTTCTTCAACTACGTCGGCAAGCCGCTGAACTACGTCCTGG
Organism: Actinomadura sp. NTSP31; assembly: GCF_041951385.1. NCBI lineage: Bacteria > Bacillati > Actinomycetota > Actinomycetes > Streptosporangiales > Thermomonosporaceae > Actinomadura > Actinomadura sp. NTSP31. The sequence goes on from NZ_JBGNUT010000019.1 coordinate 144,665, forward strand.
CCGTCCCCGAGGAGCCGGACGACGCCGACAACCCGCTGCGGATCGCGTTCGGCAACGAGGCGGCCCAGCGCGACATCGAGGAGTTCGCGCGCCGCTTCGGCTGCACCGTGATCGACTCCTACGGGTCGAGCGAGGGGGAGATCCGGCTCACCCGCGTCCCGGGGACGCCGCCGGGTTCGCTCGGCGTCGCCGAGGAGGGGACCGTGGTGATGGACCCGGACACGCTGCGGGAATGCCCGCCCGCCAAGTTCGGCGCGCACGGCGAGCTGCTGAACGCCGAGGAGGCGATCGGCGAGATCGTCGACATGAAGGGCGCCGCGAAGTTCGAGGGCTACTACAACAACCCGGAGGCGACGGCGAAGCGCGTCCGCAACGGCTGGACGTGGTCGGGCGACCTCGCCTACCGCGACGCCGACGGCTACTGGTACTTCGCCGGGCGCGACAGCGACTGGCTGCGGGTGGACGGCGAGAACTTCGCCGCCGCGCCCGTCGAGCGGCTGCTCGCGCGCTTCGAGGCGTTCGCGGACGTCGCCGTCTACGCGGTGCCGGACGAGCATGTCGGCGACCAGGTCATGGCGGCGGTCTCGATGGCCCCGGGGCGGGCGTTCGAGCCCGGCGCCTTCGCCGCGTTCCTGGCGGCCCAGCCCGACCTGGGCACCAAGTGGGCGCCGCGCTACGTCCGGATCGTCGCGGAGCTGCCGCGCACCCCGACCAACAAGGTGATCAAGCGTCCGCTGCGGGACGCGGCGTGGAACACCGCCGACCCCGTCTACGAGCGCCGCGACGGCTCCTATGTCCTGCGGTCTCCGGGCGCCGCGGGCTGAGCGCCGTTCAGGCGGTGGGCAGCCCCTCCCGCTCGGCGATCAGCCCGAGCGCCTCGTGCAGCGCCGCGCGCTGGGCGGGCGCGAGCGGGGCGGCGATCTCCTCGTCCACCTCGCGCGCCGCCGCCGCGCACTTGCGCAGCAGCTCGCGGCCGTGGCCGGTCAGCGTGAGGACCTGCCGGCGCCGGTCGGCCGGGTCGCGCCGCCGCTCGATCGCGCCGAGCGCCACCAGGTGGTCGGCGAGCGCGACGACGAGGCTCGGCGCGACGCCCATCCGCGCGGCGAGGTCCTGCTGCGAGGCGGCGACGCCCGCCTCCAGCGCCGTCATCAGCCCGGCGTGCTTGAGCTTCAGGTCGTAGGCGGCGATCTTTCCGGCCAGCCGGTCGCCGAAGATCGCGCCGAGCGTCCCGAGCCGGAACGCGACCGTCGCGGGCAGGGCCTTGGCGTCGCTCATGCCGCCGATGGTACTCGTGCTAAATCATTCTTCGCCTGAACCGTCGGGGTGCTCGGCGCAGAGGCACCCGACGCCCGGCTCGATCCACTCCCGTCCGGCCCAGTCCGGGTGCCGCTCGATCATCAGCGCCCGGACCTCCTCGACGATCGTCTCCTCGCCCACGGCGGAGTCCCGGCGCGCCCAGGTCTCGTCGCGGAGCAGTTCGAGGTAGGCGCGGACGTCCGCGAGCAGGCGCGCGTCGCCGGTGTCCCCGTGGCCCGGGACCACCAGGCGGGGGCGCTCCGCCGCCAGCCGCCGCATCACCTCGATCCACCGGATGCCGGAGACGTCGGCGTCGTGCGGCGGGAACCAAGGGAAGATCGCGAACTGCCCGGTCTCCACGAGGTCGCCGGTGAACATCACCCCGGCGTCCGGGACCGTCACGACCTGGTCGCCCCGGCTGTGCGCGCGGCCGGTGGCCCGCAGCCGCACCACCCGCCCGCCCAGGTCGAGGTCGTGCGAGCCGTCGTAGACGGTGTCGGGGGCGCCCAGCTCGACGCCTTCGAGCTCCCGCGCGACCGGAGCGCCGAGCCCCCGGAACATGGCCAGGTAACCGGCGCCCTTCGCGGCCCGCTCCTCGGCCTGCGCGCCGTTGACCAGGTACGTCGCCTCCTCGGCGAACACCTGTGCGCCGAACGAGTGCTCGGGATGGAAATGCGTCGTGGTCAGGTACAGCCTGCGGCCCTTGGCGTACCCGGCCGCGAACTCCAGCACGGACTCGGCGTTGCGGGGGCCCATCCCGGTCTCGACCACCAGCACCGAATGGGAACCGCCGATCACGCCGATGTTCGGCACCAGCTGCACTCCCCGGTTGGGGATCACCACGAGATCGTCGGCGACGTCCTGCGCTCCGGTGACATCGACGATCGGGTCGGGTGCCGTGTACTCGGCCATTGCATGGACTCCTGTATCGCAGGTCAGTGAAGGTCCCAGTGCATCGCCGGGACGTCCGGGGCGTCCAACACCGGTTCCGTTCGCCCGATACCGTCCGCGTATCGTCGCCGGTGATGGACCTACGCTCGCTGCGCTACTTCGTGGCCGTCGCCGAGGAACGCCACTTCGGGCGCGCCGCCGCCCGGCTGCACATGACCCAGCCGCCGCTGAGCCGGGCGGTCAGGCGGCTGGAGACCGACCTCGGAGCCGTCCTGCTGCACCGCTCGCCCACCGGGGTCGCGCTGACCGCCGCCGGGACGGTCCTCTACGACGAGGCGCGCCTGCTGCTGGAGCAGACCGAGCAACTGCGCGCCCGCGTCGCCGCCGCGACCGGCCCCGCCGCACTGACGATCGGCATCCTCGCCGACAGCGCGCAGCAGGCGGGCACCCGCCTGGCCGCGGCGTTCCGCCGCCGCCACCCCGGCGTCGAGGTGCGCGTCCGGGAGGCCGACCTCACCGACCCGACCACCGGCCTGCGGAACGGGCTGGTCGACGTCGCCCTCACCCGGACGCCCTTCGACGACACCGGGATCACCGTCCACGAGCTGCGCGCCGATCCCGTCGGGGTCGTGCTGCGCACCGACGACCCGCTCGCCGGACGCGCCGCCGTGCGGCTGGACGATCTCGCCGGCCGCCGCTGGTTCCGGTTCCCGGACGGGACCGACCCGGTCTGGTCGGCCTACTGGACCGGTCCCGCCGCCGGGCCCGCCGCGGACCGGCCCGTGGTGCGCACCGTCAACGAGTGCCTGCAGGCCGTGCTGTGGAGCGGGACGATCGGCCTGGGGCCGCTCGCCGACGCGCTGCCCGAGGGCCTCACCTCGGTGCCGGTGACCGACATGCCGCCGAGCCGGCTGGTCGTCGCCTGGTCCGGCGCGGACCCCGGCCCCCTCGTCCGCTCGTTCGCCCGGATCGCCGCCGCGCTCCTCCGCCCCGAGGCCGCGCCGGGCCGGTAGGGTGCGCCACCCGCTGGCAGGCCGTCAGTCCAGCGTGAGGACGACCTTTCCGCGGCCGTGGCCGGTCGCGACCAGGCGGTGCGCGTCCGCCGCGCGGTCGAGCGGGAACGTCGCGCGGACGTGCAGCCGCAGCCGCCCCTCCGCGTGGAACCGGGCGGCCTGCGCGACCCGCGCCGACGACCGCTTGTCCGGCGTCGTCCGGATCCCCAGCTCGGCGGCCCGGGCGTGCTCGACCAGCGTGATGATCCGGCTCCGGTCCCGGACGAGCTTCAGCGACACCTCCAGCGCGTCGCCGCCGGCCCCGTCGAGCGCTGCGTCCACCCCGCCGGGCGCCGCCTCGCGGATGCGTTCCTCCAGGCCGTCCCCGTAGGCGACCGGGATCGCGCCGAGCGAGCGCAGGTAGGCGTGGTTGGCCTCGCTCGCCGTGCCGACGACCGTCGCCCCGGCGATCCGCGCGAGCTGGACGGCGACCGCCCCGACCCCGCCCGCCGCCGCGTGGACGAGCAGCGTGTCGCCGTGCCCGACGCCCATCTCCTCCAGTGCGATGTGCGGGGTCATCACCGCCGCCGGGAAGCCGCCCGCCACGTCCCACGGCATGCTCGCGGGCTTGGCCGTCACCGCCTCGGCGGGGACGGCGACGTACTCCGCGTAGGCGTTGAGCCGGCAGTTGCCCATCACCTCGTCACCGGGCTGGACGCCCGTGACGCCCGCTCCGACCTGGTCGACCGTGCCCGCGAACTCGTTGCCCGGCACGCGCGGGAGCCCCTCGGGCGTCCCCGGCGGCGTCCACCCCTCGCGGACGGCGACGTCGAACGGCTGCACCCCGGCCGCCTTGACGCGGACCCGGACCTGCCCGGGCCCCGCCTCCGGCGCCGGGACCTCCAGCACCCGGAGCACGTCCGGCCCGCCCGGCTCGCTGAATCCCGCAACCCGCATGTGCCCTCCCTTGAACCGTTCAAGGAGGACGCTAGAACCTCGACCAAGGCTGAGGTCAACGCCGGAAAGCCGGGCCCTCGACCGATTTTTGTACCTCACGTGCGGATTTCTCCCACTTCACTAGGATGCTTTCCGTGCGCGACGATCAAGACGAGCGGGGCCCCGGCGCCGAGGCCGTCGAACTGGCGACCGCGCCGCTGCGGCCGCTGCCCGACGACCCGGCGGGCGGCGACGATCCGGCACCCGAGACGCCCGGCGAGCCCGCCGTCGCGGAACCCGAACCCGACCCCGCGTACTGCGAGCACTGCGCCCGCCCGCTCCCGCCCGGCGCGCACCGGTTCTGCAGCGACGCCCACCGCGCCGCGCACGAGCAGGAGGCCGACCGCCGCGACGCCGCCGGGACCGCCGCCCTGCAGACCTTCGGCGACGGCGTCGACCGGCTCGGCGACCTGGTCGTCCAGCTGGTCAAGGCCGCCGCCGCGCTCGGCGAGCGGCTGGACGGCGAGGTCCGCGGCGCGATCGACGGCGGCGAGGAGGCGCTGGCCGAGGCGCGCGCCGCCCGCCGCGCCGCCGCCGAGGCCGACGCCCGCACCCGCGAGGCCGAGGCCCGCGCCGAGGCCGCCCGCGCGGAGGCCGCCGCCGCCCTCGAGGATCTGCACGACGGCATGGCCGCCGCGAAGGCCAGCATCGCCGCCGCCCAGGAGAGCGAGGCCAACGCCTGGAAGGAGGCCGGCGCCGCGCAGCAGGCCCGCGCCACCGCCGCCAACGAGGCCGCGCACGCCGACGGGCTCCGCAAGCACGCCGAGACGGTCTGGCGGACCGAGCACCAGGCCCGCACCGAGGCCGAGAACGAGCGCGACGCCCTCGCCGGCCGCCTCACCGGCGAGCAGACCGCGCTCGCCACCGCGCACGCCGAGCTGAAGGAGGTCCGCGCCGAACTCGACGAGGCGCGCTCCCGGCTCGACGCCGCCGCCGAGACCGAGCGGCGGCTGCGCGAGGAGCTGACCGCCGCGCAGGCCGAGGCCGCCCGGCTCGCCGCCGAGGGCGAGTCCGCCGCCGCCCGCGCCGACGAGCAGGCCGCGCGCGCCGAGCGCGCCGAGCGGCTCGCCGACGAGACCGCCGCCCGCGCCGAGGGCGCCGACGCCCGCATCGAACGCGCCGAGCAGCGCGCCGATACCGCCGAGCAGCGCGCCGAGACCGCCGCCGAGCGCGCCGACCGGGACGCCGCCACCGTCCGCTCGCTGCAGGACACCCTGCGCGCCGCGCTCGACCTGCCCGCCGTCGAGGAGCTCGACGAGGGCCAGGGCGTCCGGGTCGGCGAGTCCGGCGTGATCATCGCCCGGCCCGGCGGCCTGATCGGCGTCGAGCAGGTCCCGGACGTCCTGGACGGCGAGCTCGCCGCCCGGTTCGCCCGCGCCGTGCTGGCCGTCCGCGTCCACCAGGCGACCCAGCGCGCCGTCCAGGACGTGGCCGGGGAGTGACCTCAGGCGGCCGGCAGCGACCGGCCGTAGAACTCGCGCGGGTCGCGTGCCAGGCTCGCCTTGATCATGGCGCTCCACGCGTCGACGAGCACCTCGATCCGGCCCGCCTCGACGCCGTCGAGGGCGGCGCGGGCGACGTCGGCCGGATCGATCTTGTCGCCGTCGTAGTCCGCGGTGATGGCGGTGTCGGCGGCGCCCAGGTGCACGCCGGTGACCAGGGTGCCCTGGTCCGCGAGTTCGAGGCGGACGCCGTTGGTCATGTTCCATTCGGCGGCCTTCGCCGCCGCGTAGGCGTTCGACCCGACGTAGGCGAACCAGGACAGCGCCGACAGGACGTTCACGATGGCGCCGCCGCCGTTGCCCCCGAGCACGGGCGCGAAGGCGCGGACCATGCCCAGCGTGCCGAAGAAGTGGGTGTCCATCTCGCGCCTGATCTCAGCCATGTCGCCGCTGACCAGATGCGCGCCCGTCATGATCCCGGCGTTGTTGACCAGCAGCGTCACGTCCGGAGCGGCCGCGGCCGCGGCCGCGACGGACGCCGGGTCGGTGATGTCCAGCCGCAGTGGTTCCACGCCCGGGACGTCGACGCTCTCCGGGTCGCGCGCCGCAGCGTAGACCTTGGCGGCGCCCCGCTCCACCAGCTGCGCGGCGAAATGCCGGCCGATGCCCCGGTTGGCACCGGTGACGAGCGCGACCGAATCGGTGATCTTCATGGGTCCGTCCTTCGTTCAGTGGAGTTCCGCGGACGCCCGGGTGGGCGCCCGCGTCGGCTACGCTAAAACCTCACGTTGACGTCAGGTGCAAGTCCGGGAGGGGCGATGCGGATCGGCGAGGTGGCCGCGCAGGCGGGGGTGAGCGTCCGGGCGCTGCGCTACTACGAGGAGCAGGACCTCCTGCACCCCGCCCGCAACTCCGGCGGGCAGCGGCTGTACCCGCCCGCCGCGGTCGAACGCGTCCGGCTGATCCAGCAGTTCTACGCCGCCGGCCTGCCGAGCCGGGTCATCCGCGAGATGCTGCCGTGCATGGACTCCGGCGATGTGACGACGGCCCTGCTGAACAGGCTGGCGTCGGAACGCGACCGCATCGACCGGCAGGCCCGCGAGCTGCTGGACGTCCGCGACCGCCTCGACGCCCTCATCGCGACCGCCGAAGGGCCGGGCCCCGGCTGCACCCGCGTGGACGCCTGAGGTCCTCGTAGGGGGCATCGCGGGAAAGCGACATCACCCATGTCGGTGTCGGAAACCCGCCAGCCCTCCGCCCGCGCCGCCTATTGGCTGTGACGCGTCCTCGCTCCTCCGACCACAGGGCGGAACCGATGCGCACGGCCACCTCTCCGGCCACCGGCCGGCTCGCCTCCCCCTCTTCCGGCTGGCCCGCGGTGCTCGCGGTGACCGCCGGCATCTTCGCGATCGTCACCACCGAGATCCTGCCGATCGGGCTGCTGACCTCCATCGGGGCCGGCTTCACCGTCTCCGACGGCACCGCGGGGCTGACGATGGCGCTGCCCGGCTACGTCGCGGCCGCCGCCGCGCCTACCGTCACCGTCGCGACCGCGGGCGTCGACCGGCGGCGCATGCTGTGCGCCTTCATGTTCCTGCTGGCGGTCGCGAACCTTCTCGCCGCCGCGGCACCGGCGTACTGGGCGGTGCTGGTCTCCCGGGTCCTCGTCGGGATCGTCATCGGCGGGTTCTGGTCGGTCGGCGCGGGGCTCGCCGGCCGGCTCGTCCCCGCCCGGTCCGCGCGCCGGGCCACCGCGGTGGTGTTCGCGGCCGTTCCGCTGGGATCGGTCGTCGGCGTGCCGCTCGGAACGCTGATCGGAGACCTCGCCGGGTGGCGCGCCGGGTTCCTCATGCCGGGCGCGCTGTCGGCGGCGGTGCTGGTCGCGCTCGCCGTGCTGCTGCCTCCGCTGCCCGCCGGGCGGCCCGCACGCCTCGGCGTCCTGCGCGGCATGCTCCGCGGCACCGGCACCCGGTCCGCGCTGCTGCTGACCTTCCTCATCGTCCTCGCGCACTTCGGCGCCTACACCTATGTGACGCCATTCCTCGAACGCGTCACCGACGTGCCGCCAGGGCGGATCACGCTCTTCCTGCTCGTCTACGGCGCCGCCGGGATCGCGGGCACCTTCCTTGCGGGGGCGGCTGCGGCCCGCCGCCCGTACGCCGCGTTCGGAGTCGCCGGCGGCCTGATCGCCTTCGCCGTCCTGGCGCTGCCGTTCCTTGGACGCGCGGAGCCGGGCGCCCTCGGGCTGCTCGTCGTCTGGGGGATCGGCTACGGAGCCGTCCCGGTCTGCTCGCAGGCGTGCTTCGCGGAATCGGCGCCGGAGAGCCCCGAGGCCGCCTCGGTCCTGTTCACGGCGTCGTTCCAGGCGACCCTGTCGAGCGGCGCGCTGGTCGGGGGCGTCGTCCTCGACCATGCGTGCCCGCCGGTCCTCATGCTGCTCGCCGGCACGACCGCGTCCGCCATGGTCGCCGCCACCGCCCTTCTCGCCCACATGCGGAAAAATGGGGAAGATTTCTCCGCTTAGGGTTGCCGGGTGCCGGATGGCATGCCACGCTTAAGCGGAGATAGTTTCCCCGCTTAGATGGCGTCGAAGGAGTCGTGATGGCCTCCGCTGAACTCCCGCCGAAGCTGGCACGGATGAGCCGCGGCCCGTTGCGGCTGCTCGGATGGGGCGTCCCGATGGGACCCCTGCGCCTGCTGCGCACGCGCGGCCGGCGCACCGGCCTACCCCGCACCGCGCCCGTCGCGCTGCTGAAGTACGACGGGCGGCAGTGGCTCGTCTCGCCGTTCGGCGACACCCACTGGGTCGGCAACGTGCGCGCGGACGGACGGGCGGCCCTCGGCCGCGGGCGGCGGCTCCGGCCGGTGCGCCTCACCGAGATCGACGACGACCGCGCACCCCGCGTCCTGCGCGCCTACCGGCACAAGTTCCGCATCGTCCCGTTCGTCCGCGACGCCTTCACCACCGGCGAACACCACCCGGTCTTCCTCGTAGAACCGGAGAAGTGACCACCCGGCCTCGACATTCACGGCCGGACCAGGTCGCACGCGTCACCCGCGACGAGGTCGCGCTCCGGGATCACTCGCCGTCGTAGACCAGCAGCCCATCGGCCCGCAGCCGCGCTCCCGGCGTCGGCGGATGCTCGGTGAGACGGCCGTCGTGCGCGAGGTGCAGGACGGACCGGCCGCGGGCCAGCACCGCGAAATCGGCGATCAGCCGCCGGTGGCAGCGCCACCACACCGACTCGCTGCACATCACGGCCGTCCGCCCCCGGTCGGCCTCGGGCAGCAGCTCGTCCATGGCGGCCAGGAACTCGGGGGCGCGGGTGTACCCGGCGTAGCCGCGGAAGGAGTCGTTGCGCCAGAAGGTGTCCGGCGAGTCCGGCGCGGCCCGGCGGAAACCGCCGAGCCGCTTCTCCCACCGGTAGCCGATGCCCTCTTCGGGCAGCCACTCGCGCAGCGCGTCGCGGTGCACGTCCGGGTTGCGCCTGCTGCCGGGCGCGGTCCGCACGTCCACCACGTCCCGCACCCCGGCACCCCGGAGCAGGGACGCGAGTTCCTGCCGCTCCGCCGTCCCATGCCCGAAGGTCAGCAGCGGCTCCCTGTCGTCCACACACCCAGCATTCCCTGCCAGGCGCAACGGCCTTCAGGAATCATCCCTCCCGCACGCCGACGGCGGCGCGGTGGTGGCGGGGAGCGTCCACCTCGTCGAGCAGCGCGATCGCGAAGTCCGCATAGGAGATCCGGCTGGCCATGTCCCCATGGTCGGCGATCTTGTACCGGCCGGTGCGTGCGCCGGCATGGTCGAAGTCGCCCGCGGGAGAGATGTAGGCCCAGTCCAGGTCACTGGCCCGAAGCTCCTCCAGGCCCGCGGCGTGGCCGAGGGAGAACGGGCGGAACTCGTCCGGAAAGCCGGGCTCGTCCATGAGTCGTGTGCCGGACGGCCCGGGCATGACCGTCGCGATGCCGACCAGCACCAGGCGGCGCACGCCCGCCTTCGCCAGCCCGGTGGCCAGGGCGCGGGCCGAGGTGGTGAAGAAGTCGTGCGGCGGCACGGACAGATCCGCGGCGGCGACGATGGCGGCGTCGTGCCCGGCGGCGGCCTGCTCGATAGCGGCCTCGTCCGTGACATCGCCCGCCACCACCCGCGCGCCGACCAGGTCGTCGTGGCGTGCCGGGTCGCGCACCACCGCGGTCACCTCGTGGCCGCGCCGGTGCGCCTCCGCGACGGCCTGCCGCCCCGCGCGCCCACCCGCGCCGAAGACCACAACGTTCATGACGAACCGCCTTTCACCAGGGCCGGAGCCCACGCTCCCGGCCGGTTCGCCGACGCTAACGGGGGCAGCGGTTACTTCCGGGATACCGGCTATCGTGAGCCCATGAGGGAACCGCTGCCCGCCGACATGTTCGACGAGCTGTGCCCGTCATCGCTGAATCCGTTCCGATTCGGCGACAAATGGGCGGGGCTCATCGTCCGCTGCCTCGAACAGGGGCCGCGCCGCTTCTCCGAACTGCGCGTGCCGCTGAGCCGCGTCACCCCCAAGGTGCTCACCCAGTCGCTGCGCTCTCTCGAACGGGACGGACTGGTCAAGCGCACCGTCTACGCCGAGGCCACCCCCCACGTGGAGTACGAGCTGACCCCGCTGGGCCGCAGCATGCTCGAACCGATGGCGGCCGCCTGCGCCTGGGCCGAGCAGCACTGGGACGAACTGCTCGACGCCCGCGAGTCCTACGAATCCCCAGCCCACCTCAACCACACCGCCTGACGTCACACCAACGGCCCGATCAGTCGCCGCGAGCCGCCAGCGGCGCAGCGGCGGACAAACGCGCGGTGAGGATATTCCTGAACCGATGGTTCTGGAAGATCGTCAGACGCGGCATGGCGACGAGCGCGGCTTTGACGCCCGAGCCCTCCTCGCCGAGCTCTTTCCACGTGCGGCCAGGACAGGGATGAGGGACGTAGAGGGTCACCGTGCCATGGGTAGGCCGGGCAGGGCCGATCTTGGCCGGGACAACGAGCTTGAGGTTGAAGTCCAGCGGCACGGACGGATTCTGCCCGCCGACGACGGTGCCGTGGTCAAGGATCAGCAGGCGGAACGGCCGGGTGTCGGATGGGGCGGTGATATTGGCGGCCATGGCAGAGGTGATGGTGTAGTCGACCACCGGTGCCCCATCGCGATCCGCCCGCACGGCCGCGAGCCGCAGCGTCAGCGGGCCTTCCGAGGACGGGGAAAGCGCCGGTCGTTCCCCGCATTTGTAGACGTGCGAGATCGGATTCGGAAGCGGTGCGACCGTCCCGCCGGGACTGGGCGCAGCGCTGGAGTGCCCCTGACCGCCGCACCCGCCCAGGCACAAGGTCGCTCCGAGTGCGGCCAGAGAGACCAGACGAGACGCGCGCTCGGCCGACGGAGCTGGCAAGTGGAGCAGCATGGGTCTCCTACTGCGACGTCCCGCCTGGCTCGGCGGGGACGGTCTAAACGGTCGACCGGTCCCGCGCCAGGGCCGCGCGCGTCGTCCACGGCATCCACGTGCTCGATCCCCCCGGCGCCGTCGGCGTCCAATGCCTTCTCTCTGTAAGAGCAGGTCAGGGGCGCTAGGGCTGCTCTTTCGCCTGTTCGGCACGGCCGCCTCGTCAATCGGACGTCTGATCGCGCTTCAGGTGGTCGAGGAGGGCGGCGAAGGCTTGGGGGCGAGTTGGAGGTGCCCAGCTGCGGGATCCTTGCTGTCGCGGACGCAGACGGCGTGGGAAAGCCGAGCCAGCTCGACGCACTGCCCCCCGGTCTCGTCGCTGCGGCTGGACTTGCGCCAGGTCGTCATATTGACCTCGTCAGTTGGACGTCTGGTGGTGCTTGAGGTGATCGAGGAGGATGGCGAAGGACGAGAGAGGAAGTTGGAGATGTCCGGCCTCGGGATCCTTGCTGTCACGGACGGCGACGCTGAGGGGAAAACGAGCTAGCTCGACGCAGGCCCCACCGGTCTCGTCGCTGCGGCTGCTCTTTCGCCAGGTCGTCATTGGGCTCCCATCAGACGAAGGGCTGGTCGTTCCTCAGTTGACCGAGCAGGGCGGCGAAGGCTCGCGGAGAGAGTTCGAGGCATCCGGCGCCCGGGGCCTTGCTGTCGCGGACGGCGATGGCTTCGGGGAGACGTGCGACTTCCACACACTCACTCGTACCTGAGCCGCTGTGGCTGCTCTTCCGCCAAGTCGTCATGTACGCATCCCTGCTATCCATTCGCGAGACTGATCTTCGCTCCATGCCCGAGCGGCGATCCGTTCGAAGCGTACAACCACCTCCGCTGCTTCTCCTTGATCTTCTATCACTCGCCCGACTTCGAGGGTCGTTCCTGCGAAGGCGGCGCAGAGGCCGCGCGGCAGTTCGAAATGCCTGAACGAACCGTCGACGCCGACGTGAGGGGCCGCCTTCTCGGGTATAACGCGTAGTGATATGTGGCGTTCCCGTCCGAGGGCGAGTAGCAGATCGCGTTGCTCTTCCATGACGGCGCTGCCCCCCATTGGGCGCAGCGAGATTTCGTCCAGCACCCCCCATATTTGTGGGGCGTCGGCGAGCATTGCGGCTTGGTGGCCAAGTCGCCTTTCGACTGCCGCGTCCACGTCCTTGACCAGGCTGGCGGCATGTCCTGCGCTGAGAAGCGCCCGTGCGTACCCCTCGGACTGAAATGGCATCGGGATGAGGTTGGTGCTGAAGATGCGATGGGTTGTGGCGGTTCGCTCGTATTTGCGGAGCTTCTCGGACCAGTTGGGGTCCACGCCGAGCTTGGCGTAGCGGAGGAGGATGGTGAGCAGGCCGCCGGTGTCCCACAGCTGGTCGAGGACCGCGGCTTCACGTTCGTCGAGCTGGCGGGTGCCGCCCTCGTACTTGGAAACTTGGCTCTTCGTACAGCCGATGATCTTTCCGACCTCCTCCTGCGTCATCTTGTGCTTCTGGCGGAGGAAGCGCAGGTAGTAGGCGATGAGGGCGTAGAGCGAGACGTTGGGGTCGGGGGACTTCCTGACCATGATCGATCGCCTTCCGGGGGGAACGGTAGTTGCCAACTCGTCCGGCAATGGTGACAACGTAGCCAACCGCTCTCATTCTTGTCCTGGAAAACGAGGGAGGGAAGGGGGAGGTCATGGGGATTAAAGCCGCTAATTCGGGCGAATTGGATGTGGTGTGTCTGGCGGCGGCCACGGTGCCGGGGATGGTGCGGGCGCTGATCGAGTTCCGGCTCGCGGAATGGAGGCTGGCCGGATTGGCGGGGGACGTTCATCTCATCGCCGGGGAACTGGTCGCAAATGCGATACAAAGCACGCCCGATCGGGAGATCCGGGTCAGGTTCGTACGGGCGGAACGGGTCGTGCGGCTGATGGTGTGGGACGCCTCGGACGCCATGCCGGTCGCCAGGCCGGTGCTGGAACTGACCCTGGACGACATCGTCCCCGACGCGTGTGCGCTGGACGCGGGGCACGACGACGGGACGGGCGGGTGGGGCCTCCCGATCGTCCAGGCGCTGGCGAGCCGGTGCGGGGTGGAGCGGACGCGGCCCGGCAAGTGGGTCTGGGCGGAGGTCGCCTTCTGATGCGCGAGCGGATCCTGCTGAGGCGGCGGGGACGGCAATTCGCCATCCGATATCTGGATCACTTGTCCGTCGCCGTGCGTATGGACGGGTGGCGTTGCGTGAAGTTTTACCGCGACGACCGCTTCCCTTTCCCAGAGCCGTTGTTGTGGGTTTATGCGAGTGGCGTTGCCGAGGACGTGGGCGTCGTTGTCGGCGTGCGCGCTCTGCCCGGTAATGGGTGGGGATACTGCGAGGTGCGGCGGGGGCGGAGTCGCGTCTTGTTCCCGTGCGGTGACGTCAATGCGGCGTCTGAGCGGGTTGGCCGCCTGCTCAGGCGCCGCATGTTTCCGGCGACGTGGTGAAGCGGGCGTCAGTTGTTCGGGTCGGGTTCCGGGTCGCCCTTCTGCGGGGTGACGAGGAGGCCGAGCGAGTTGGAGCTGCGCATCCAGGCGCCGGTGATCCGGCGGTCGCCGGCGGGGCGCCAGTTCGCCGGGGCGTTCCAGCTGCCGCCCGAGCCGTCCGGCTTGAACTGGCCGAGGGAGAACGCCCAGGTCAGGCTGCGGCGGTCGAGGTCGGCGAGGGCCTGGTCGACGGTGCGGCCGGTGAGGTGCAGGCTTTTCGGGCGGTCGCCGGGCTCGGGGGTGGCGTCCTGGTAGAGCTCGCCGGGGCGGGCCTTGCGGCCGAGGACGACGTCGGCGCCCTCCAGGTGGAACATCGGGCCGCCGAGCCTGACCCTCAGCGGGCAGGCGCCCCGGTCGGGCGGGCATGCCAGGTCGGTGTCGGACGTGCCGGTCACGCCGCCCGGCGGCAGGTCTCCGTCGGAGGCGTGCAGCGGGCCGATGCGGATGAGCCGGCGCTCCTCGCCCGGGGACACCGGCACGATGCTCAGCCGGACGTCCAGCCCGAACTTCGCGAACGCCTCGCGGAACTCGCGCTGGTCGGCGTAGGCGTCCTTGACCTCGACCTCGTAGGCGTCCTTGCCCGTGACGTCGATCTGCACGGCGGCGTTGGCGTAGCTGCGGAGCGGGCCGGAATCGTGGCCGGACAGGACAATGAGCGTGGTGGTTGCGGCGGCGACGGCTGTGGCCGCCAACGCGGCGAGACGGAAGCGGCGGCGCCGGGCCGGCGGCGTGTCCGTGGTGATGGCGTTCAGGAGGGTGCGGGCCGCTTCGTCCGACGCGGGGATGTCGTCGTCGCGGACGGGGTTCAGGGACGCCACGACGTCGTCCATCGGGTAGGTCATGCCAGCTCGCTCCTCAGGACGGGCCTGCCCGGCCCCGGTTGGTCGATTCCGGCGGCCTGCAGAGCGCGCGCGAAGCGTTTGCGGGCTCGGTGGAGGCGGATGCTCGCGGCGTTGCGGGAGCAGCCGAGCACCGCGGCGATCTCGGGGACGGTCAGGCCCTCCCACGCGACGAGGGTGAGCAGTTCGCGGTCGCGGTCGGGGAGGGTGCGGAACACCTCGGCCACGGGGGAGTCGTCGTGGGCGGGCGCGGAGAGTTCGGCGCGCAGCGCCGCCGTCTTGTGCGCGTGGCGCTGGACGCCGCGCCGGTGGTTGGCGAGGACGCGGCGCGCCACCCCGTACAGCCACAGCCGGGCGCCGTCGCCGGCGGGGATGTCGGCGGCGCGCCGCCAGGCGATCGTGAAGGTCTCGGCGACGACGTCCGCCGCGTCATCGGGGGTGTCGCAGCGCCGCAGCGCGTAGCCGAGCAGCCCTCTGTAGGTCGTGGCGTAGACGGCCGCGAACTCCTCTTTATCCATCGGCGGGGATCCTCCGCATGTGGCCTCCTCGGCGGTCGTCCTTCACATGTCGCGGGATCCCCGGATCTTTCACCCGGCGAAGGATGCGATGCGGGACCACACCTGTGCCGGCTGCTCCTCTTGGGCGAAGTGCCCGGCGTCCTGGACGGTCGCCGTCGTGACGTCGCGGACGCCCGCGTCGCGGAAGCCCTGTGCGTAAGCGTCGATGTCGCTGCCCTCGCCGTCGCCGCGAAGGTAGAGGAGCGGGGTCGAGGTGGGGTCGGTGAAGGCCGCGTTGTCCTTCTCGTCCTGGGCGAACGCGCGGTAGAGGTCGAAGCCGGCGGTGAGCGAGGTGCCGGTGTACGCGGCGGCGTGCGCGGCCCGGGATTCCGGCGTGATCCGTGACGGATCGACGGACAGCACCGCGTAGAAGTAGTCGAAGTACTCGCGCTCGCGGCCCCGGACGAGCGTCTCCGGCAGCGACGGGACGGCGTGCAGGCCGAAGTGCCAGACGTAGGGGTCCCGCAGGACGTCGTCCCACGGGGCCACACCGGGGACGACCGTGTTCATGATGACGACCCGTGCGGTGTCGTACCGCCGCAGGTGGGCGTAGGCGACCATGCCTCCGGCGTCGTGGCCGACGAGCGTGAGGTCGGCGAGTTCGAGACGTTCCACGAGGCCGTGGACGAGCGACGCGAGTTCGAGTTTCGAGCCGCCGGTGGAGGGCCCGGTGGACGCGCCGATTCCGGGCAGGTCGATCGCGATCAGGCGGGCGCCGGACGGCGCGGCCTCCATGACGCCCGTCCACGTCCGCCATGACTCGGGCCAGCCGTGCAGGAACAGGAACGGACGGCCCGCCGGGTCGCCGGACTCGGCGATGTGCAGGGAATGGGCACCGGCCGGGACGCGGGCATGGCGGATTGACATGAACCATGTCTATCAAAGCACATGATGTATGTCTAACAACTAGGCTGGCGCCGTGCACGCCTACGAGCGGGGAACCGGGTTCCTGCTGGCCCGGATGGGGTCGCTGGCGGCGCGGTCGTGGACGGCGTTCCTCGCCGCCCACGACCTGACGCAGGGCCAGTACGCGGTTCTCGTCACGCTCGACGAGCACGGCCCGCAGGGGCAGCGGCGGCTCGCCGGGCTCGTCGCCGTGGACGCCCGCAACCTCGTCGCGGTGCTCGATTCGCTGGCCGGGCGGGGGCTCGTGGAGAGACGTCCGGACGAAGCGGACAAGCGCCGCCGCACCGTGGCGCTCACGGAGCAGGGGAGAACCCTCGTCAAGGCGATCGCCGAGGCGGCCGCCGGGGAGCAGGACGCCTTCCTGCGCCCCCTCGACGGAACGGAGCGTGCCCAGCTCAACCGGCTGCTGAGGCGGCTCTACGAGTCGCACGTCGAAGGCACGTGACCGCCCGGGAAGGGAAGGTCAGGACGGCTTCGGGAGCATCCGCTTCATCGCCTCGTGCGCGCCCGCGACCAGCTCGTTGCGGGGAAAGCCGGCCCGTTTCCGGGCGGCCCTGTAGTTGCCGCCCGCGACCCAGACCGGGCCGTCGGAAAGGTGCTCCAGCCCCTCGCGGGCGATGTCGTCCGGCTCGGCGACGTTGAGGCCCGGGATGTCCATGTTGAGGCCGGCGCGTTCCATCGCCGGGGTGCGGGTGACGCCGAGGACGAGTTCCAGCACGTCCACGCCGTACTCGCGCAGTTCGAGCCACAGCCCCTCGGCGAAGACGCGGCCGAACGCCTTCACCGCGGCGTAGATGCTGATCTGCGGCTGCCCCATGTAGCCGGCGAGCGAGCCGACCAGCAGGATCCCGCCGCGCCCGCGCTCCTTCATCAGCGCGCCGAAGTGCTGCGTCAGCGCCAGCTGCGCGGTGATGTTCAGGTCGATGACGCCCTGGAAGCGGGCCAGGTCGCCGGACGCGAACTCGTGGCCGTAGCTGTTGGCGCCCGCGTTGAAGACTAGGAGCCCGACCTCCAGGCCGTCCGTCACCTCGCGGATCCTCTTGAGCGGCTCGGGGGCGACGAGGTCCAGCTCGATGGTGCGGACCTCCACGCCCTTCGCGCGGACCTCCTCGGCGGTGCGCGCGAGGGGTCCGGGCTTGCGGGCGATCAGCACGAGGTTCAGTCCCGCGTCGGCCAGCCGGTGGGCGAAGGCGGAGCCGACGCCCTCGGAGCCGCCGGCGATGACGGCCCACCGGCCGTAGCGGTCGATCATTGTTCTCCGTCCAGGTCCGGCGTCCAGGCGACGCCGTTGACAGGCGAGCCGCCGGCCACGAACAGGGTGTTTCCGGTCAGGTAGCGGGCGCCGTCGGAGGCCAGGAACACCGCGACCGGCGCACGCTCTTCGCGCCCGGGCAGATGGCGTCGACGACGACGCCGGCCGGCGCCCATTCGCGGGCGGCCGTCCGGGTCAGCGTGCGCGGCGTCACTCATCGATCACCCGGATCGCGCCGGTCAGCGCGGCCTCCTGGATCGCCGAGCGCAGCGCCGGGCACGTCTCGTGCGGGTCCGCGGCGAGCTCCGGGCACGCGGCCCGGGCCTCGGCCGTCCACTGGATGCTCGTCTGCTCCCAGCTCGACTTGCGCACCAGCACCTCGGCGGCGCAGCGTCGGCAGCGGACGGGCAGCAGCGGCCCGTCCACGAGCCGGTCGTCCTGGCGGATCGTCACGCCGAGGCCCCTTCGGCCGCGCGGCGGGCCAGGTTCTCCTCGACCTCCTTCTCCCACGACTCGACGGGACGGGTCGTGTCGATCTCGAACTCGAACCGGTCGGTCATCTCCGGCCGCACGTCGGCGGCGTCCACGTAGAACTGCTGGTACCAGCGGCGCAGCTGGTAGACGGGCCCGTCCTCCTCGCACAGCAGCGGGTTGTCGATGCGGGCCTTGCGCTTCCAGATCGCGACGTCCTGCTCGAACCCGGTGAGGATGAAGCTGGACAGCTTCTCCGCGGTGGCCTCGGCGACCTCCGGCGGCAGCTTGTCGCTGTGCTGGACGATGATCCCCGAGTGCAGCGCGAACGAGTGCTCGTCGATCGGGTAGTGGCAGTTGATCAGCACCGAGTTCAGGTCGTAGCCCTCGTAGTGGTACGTGAGCTCGTCGATCATGAAGGACGGGCCGTGGTAGGACGCGACGGAGGAGTTGCCGAGCATCCGCGGCCCGCCGCTCCCGCTGCCCTCGCGGCGCGCGTCCGGCCGGCTCTTGCCCTTCATGATCTGCGTCGCGACGGGCCCCTCGAAGATGTTCTTGAAGTACGTCGGGAACGAGTTGTGGATGTAGAAGAAGTGCGCCATGTCGACGACGTTGTCGATGATCTCGCGGCAGTTGGTGTGGACGACCTGCTCGGTCCAGCGCCAGTCCGTCCAGTCGTCGCGGGTGGCGCCCTCGATCACCGGGATCGTCACGTCCGCCGGCGGCTGCTTGCCCTCCGGGTCGTTCCAGACGAACAGCAGCTTGTCCTGCTCCATCGTCGGCCACGCGGCGGTGCGGGCGCGCAGCGGGACGCGGCGCGAGTACGGGATCTTCTTGCAGCGGCCGTCCCCGCCCCAGCGCCAGTCGTGGAACGGGCAGGCGATCTCGTTGCCCTTGACGGTGCCGTCGGACAGGTCGCCGCCCATGTGCCGGCAGTAGCCGTCCAGCACGTTCGTCTTGCCGTCCGCGCCGGTGAAGACGACGAGTTTCCCCCCGAACGCGTTGACCGTGTGGGGCTTGCCGTCCTTGAACTTCTCGGCCAGCCCGAGGCAGTGCCATCCCCGGGCGAAACGGGAGGAGACGGCCTCCGCCTCGATCTTGCGGACGGCGTCCGGCTCGGTTGCGGTCACGTGGATCATCCCTTCGGCGATGGACGGGTGATTCGAACGTTAGGTCGCGCCCCGCCGTCCGGTCCCGGCAGTCTCGGTGGCCGGGACGCGCGTCCGCGCGGCGGCACCCCGACATGGTGTCCTGCGAGGGCCGGACGAGGGAAGACGGGAACGAGGAGCGGGGATGAGCAACGAGGTCCTGGAGGCCGTGCGCGGGCTGCTGCCGGAGATCGCCGAACGGGCCCGGGCCGTGGACGACAAGGGCCGCATCCCGGCCGAGACGATCAAGGAGCTGACCGCCGCCGGGGTGTTCCGGATGCTGCAGCCGGCCCGGTACGGCGGCGCGGAGGACGACCCGGTCGCGTTCTACGAGGTGGTCCGGGCGGTGTCGGGCGCGTGCGGGTCGACCGGCTGGGTGACGGCCGTGCTCGGCGTCCACTCCTGGCATCTCGGGCTGTTCCCGGACGAGGCGCAGCGCGAGGTGTGGGAGCCGGGACCGGACGTCCTGGCCGCCTCGTCGTACGCGCCGATCGGCCGGCTCACCCCCGTCGACGGCGGGTTCGAGGTGTCGGGCCGGTGGGCGTTCTCGTCCGGCTGCGAGTTCGCGGACTGGGCGCTGCTCGGCGGCCTCGTCGTCGGCGCGGAGGGCCGCCCGGTCGACTTCATGACGGTGCTCGTCCCGAAGCGGGACTACGAGATCCGCCGGGTGTGGAACTCGATGGGCCTGCGCGGCACCGCCAGCGACGACATCGTGGTGGAGAAGGCGTTCGTGCCGGAGCACCGCGCGATGCGCAACTTCGACCAGGCGCAGCTGCGCACCGCGGGCCGCAAGGTCAACACCGGCCCGCTGTACCGGCTGCCGTTCGGCACGATCTTCACCACGACGGTCGCGGCCAGCGTGATCGGGATGGCGGCGGGCTGCCACGACCTGTACGTGGCGCGGATGCGCGACCGGATCCGGCTGAGCCTCGGCGGCGGACGGTTCGTCGAGGACCAGTTCGCGCAGGTCGCGGTGGCACGGGCGGCGTCGGAGATCGACGCGGCGATCCTGCAGACCGACCGGAACGTCCGGGAGATCTACGAGTACGCGGTCCGCAACGAGAAGATCCCGATGGAGCTGCGGCTGCGCGCGCGCCGGGACCAGGTGCGCGGCACCGAGCGGGCCATCGAGGCGATCGACATCCTGTTCAAGACGGCGGGCGGCAACTCGCTGCACCGCGGGAACGTGATCGAGCGCGCCTGGCGGGACGCGCACGCGGGCAGCGTGCACGTGGCGAACGACGTCGAGCACGCGCTGTCGATGTACGGGCGCGGGGAGTTCGGCCTCGCGGTGGAGGACAACCTCGTCTGAAAAGGGTTGGGCGTGACGACGTCCGCCTGGTAGGTTCCACGAGATCGTGAAGGACCGCGAGGAGGTGAGACCCATGAACGCAGTAACGAGGTGGGTGCTCCCCCTTTCGCCACGGTCGTGCGGCTGACATAGGTGTCGCCGGGAGCGCCCGAACAAGGCACTCCCGAAAGGCACCACCATGCATTCTCTGCACTTCACCGCCGACACCGCCGTGAACGGCGTCCGCGAACGCGACTTCACCGTGGGCGGGCTTCCCGGCGTTCTCTGGTCGCCCGAATCCGGCGCCGATCGTAGGCCCCTGATCCTGATGGCCCACGGCGGCGGCAACCACAAGAAGTCGCCGGCGATGTCGGGCCGCGCGCACCGCCTCGTCACCGGCTGCGGCTTCCACGTCGCCGTCATCGACGCCCCCGGGCACGGCGACCGTCCCCGCACGCCGCACGACGAGCAGGAGATCGCCGAGCTGTTCCGGGCGAGGGCGGCGGGCGAGCCGGAAGGGCCGATCGTCGTCCGGTACAACGCCCACCTCGCGGAGCGGGCCGTCCCGGAGTACCGCGCGACCCTCGACGCCCTCCAGGAACTGCCCGAGATCGGCACCGAAGGGCCGGTCGGCTTCTTCGGGCTGAACATGGGCACCGCGATCGGCGTCCCGTTCGTGGCGGCCGACCCCAGGATCTCCGCCGCCGTCTTCGGCCTGCACTGGCCCGACGCGCTGGCCGACGCGGCGCGGCGGATCGCCATTCCGATCGAGTTCGATCTCCAGTGGGACGACGAGCACATCCCGCGGGAATCCGGTCTCGCGCTGTTCGACGCCTTCGCGTCGAAGGAGAAGACGCTGCACGCCAATGCGGGCGCGCACAAGGAACTCCCCAGGTTCGAGGCGGACAACGCCGTTCTCTTCTTCGCGCGCCATTTCGGCACCTGGAGTTAGGTCGTCGAGTCGTGGCGGGTCGCTCTTATCCGGAGGCTGGCAAGGGCGACCCGCCACAAGTGAACGGGGCCCGGTCAGCAGGTTCCGCTGGGCGTGCGGCCGGACTGCACGGCCTGGACGAAGCTCAGGGCGTCGCCGAAGGACGCGCCGATGCTGGCGCGGTGGTCGGCGCCCTGGTACTCGCGGTAGGAGATGTCCGGGTACCGCTTGCACAGGTCGGCGACGAGCGCCGTCGTCGCGGCGGGGGACACCGAGGTGTCGGCGGACCCCTGGGCGACGAAGGTGGGGACGCCCAGGCCGAGGCCGGCGGCCTCCTGCGAGTCGAAGTAGTTCTCGAACGCGGTCAGGTCGGCGCCCGGCCGGAAGACCTGGTCCAGCGGGATCGACGCGCCCGCGTCGCGGAGCTGGGCGAGGCACGCGTCCTTCTGCCCGGCCGCGAGCACCTTCGCGGCGGCCGTCGTCAGCAGGTCCTCCGGGTGGAACGACGGGTTCGCCGCCTTCGCGCCGTTGAGCAGCACGAACAGGAACGGCAGCGCCGCCTCCGCGCCCGGGTACTGAGCCTGGACGTACTGCGCGGTCTCCGCCATGTGCGAGCCGGGCGCGATCGACACGGCTCCCTTCAGCCGGACGTCGCGGGCCTTCGCGGCGGCGGCCGTGAACAGCGTCGCCTGGCCGCCCTGGCTGTGGCCCGCCACGTACCAGTTCCGCCCGATGTGGGGGTCGAGGCGGCGCGCGGCGCGGACGATGTCGAGGACGGTGTTCGCCTCGCTCGCGCCGTTCATGTACGGGTGCCCGCCCGGCGTGCCCATGCCCTCGTAGTCGGTCTGGACGACGGCGAAGCCGCGCGCGACCCACTTGTCCAGGTACCCCTCGGTGATCGACAGGTAGTCGTGGGCGGGGCCGGTGGCGGTGTCGCGGGACGGGGCGCAGACGTCGGCGTTGCCGGTCGTGCCGTGCGCCCAGCTGATCACGGGCCAGCCGCCGCGCGGGGCCCTGCCCCTCGGCACGGCGACGGTGCCCGTCACCGTGATCCGCCTGCCGCCGACGCCCTCGGAGACGTAGCTGATCGAGCGGGTGACCGAGGCGGACGGCAGCGCCGCCGTGGTGTGCAGCGGCCTGCTGCTCAGCAGGCTTCCCCGGTGCCCCGCGCCGGCGTGGGCGGGGACCGCCGTGACGGCGAGCCCGGCGGCGGTGACGGCGGCGATCCCGGCCGCGCGTCCCCTGGCGAATCTCACGTGTTGCTCCTTCTCATGTCCTGGACGGCGCGGTAGGCGAAGGCCATCGCCGATCCGATCGGGATGCCGGGCCCGGGGTAGACGGGGCCGGTGAACGAGGCACTGGTGTTGCCCGCGGCGTAGAGGCCGGGGATGGGGCCGCCGGCGGTGTCCAGGACGCGGCCGTCGGGGTCGGTGCGCAGCCCGCCCTTCGTCCCGAGGTCGCTCAGGACGATCTCCGCCGCGTAGAAGGGCGGCTCGGCGACGGCGGCGAGGCAGGACCTGCCGCCGGAGAAGAACAGGTCGTAGGGGTCCTCGCCACGGTGGAAGTCCTCGTCGACGCCCTTCTCGGCGAAGCCGTTGAACCGTTCCACGGTGGCGGTGAGGGCGGCGGCGGGAAGGCCGGTCCTCGCGGCCAGCTCCTCCAGCGTGCCGGCCTGGATCCAGGTGCCCGACGCCACCTGCTCCGCCAACCTCACCGGCGGGACGGAGATCGCGGGCAGGCCCTCGGAGCGGGCGTCGAACACCAGGTGGAAGGGGCCGTCGGCCGCCGCGAGGCGCCGGCCCATCTGGTCGTAGGGCAGCGACTCGTTGGCGAAGCGGCGGCCCGAGCCGTCCACGATGAGGCCGCCGCGGAGGCCGAGCGTGAACGCGGGCAGGCCGTCCGGGGTGAGGACGCCGGGGCAGAACCAGGCCTGGTCCAGCAGCCCGGTGGACGCGCCGACCGCGGTGGCGGCGGTGATCGCGTCGCCGGTGTTGGCGCCGTCCGGGGCCATCGTCCAGCCGGCGGCGCCGGGCACGCCGCGCTCCTGGCGCAGCGCCGCCGACGACTCGAAGCCCCCGGCGGCGAGCAGCACGCCGCGCCGGGCGCGCAGCCGGACGGGGCCGCTCGCTGTCGCCGCCGTCACCCCGGTGACCTGCCCGTTCTCCGTGAGCAGGCCGGTCAGCGCCGTCCGGGTGCGGACGGCGCCGTTGCCGGTCGCGGTGATCGCCAGCAGCAGCCGGCCGATCAGCGCCCGGCCCTGCACCAGCGGCCTGGACGCGGAGTGGCCGCGCCCGGCGCGGTCGCGGTCGACCGGCGGGCGGACGAGCCCGGCGAGATCACCGAGCCGTTCGGCGGGCAGCGGCAGCGGGACGAACGACCGGCCCATGGCCAGGCGTCCCGGCGCGTCGTAGTAGTCGGGGAACGCCTGGAACTCGAACTCGATCGCCGGGTCCTTCTCCAGGAACTCCACCAGCTCGGGCGCCGTTTCCAGAAACGCCTCGCGGTGCGCGGCGTTGCCGTCGCCGATCAGCGCCCGCAGGTAGGCGCGCGCCCCTTCGGTCGAGTCGCCGATCCCGGCGCGTTCCTGCACCCGCGTCCCGGGCAGCCAGATCGCCGACCCCGAGTAGGCGGACGTCCCGCCGAGCACGCCCGTCTTCTCCAGGACGGCCGTCCGCAGGCCGGCGGAGGCCGCGGCCAGCGCGCCCGCCATCGCGCCGGCACCGGAGCCGGCCACCACGATGTCGTACTCGTCGTCCCACGATTCCCCGGCTTTTCCCATGTGACGTCCCCTCCGAGCCCTCGGGTCCTGGCGCGCGGTCAACGTAAGCGGGGCCGCGGCGCGCCGGGACGCCCCGTCCCACTGACCGGTATCGACGATCGCGAGACGTGCCGGGGGGCCGGATATTCTTCCTTGTCAGCACAGGAATGGACCCGTTGGGGGAGGACCGTGGCGAGGATCGCGTCGGCGAGGCTGTCCGCCGAGCCGAACTCACCCGACCAGCACGACCGCCGCCAGCGCATCCTCCGCGCCGCGGCGCGCATCGGCGCGGAGAAGACCCTCGAGCGCGTCCAGATGCACGAGGTCGCGAAGGCCGCCGGGGTGGCGATCGGGACCCTCTACCGGTACTTCCCGTCCAAGGTCCACCTGTTCACCGCGGTGATGGCGGCGCAGGTCGACCGGCTCCGCGAGCAGGTCACCGAGCCGCAGCCGGGCGCCGCCCCCGAGGACGCGGTCGCCGACATGCTGGTGCAGGCCAGCCGGTACCTGATGGCGCAGCCGGTGCTGTCGACGTCGATGCTGCACGCGTCCAACACCGCGCACGTCGCGACGGTCGCCGACACCGTCCACATCGACAACACCTTCCGCGAGATCCTGTTGCGGGCCGTGGGCATCGAGGTACCGACGGCGAAGGACGTCACGCTCGTCCGGCTGCTGATGCAGTGCTGGTACGGCGTGCTGCAGTCGAGCCTGAACGGGCGGGCGTCGATGGCGGACGTGGAGAGCGACATCCGGCTCGCCTGCAAGCTGCTGCTCGCGCCGCGCTCCAACGCCCCTCAGAACGCCGCACGGAACGCTCCGCAGAACGCGTCCGAGTAGACGCTCCCGTTCATCGGGATCATTCCGGCGGGGATCCGGGCGCGCGGTTAGCGTTCCCGCATGAATCGCTATGACGGCGTGAAGGTCCTGCTCACCGGGGCCGCGTCGGGGATCGGGCGGGCGACCGCGCACCGGCTCGCCGCCGAGGGCGCCGCGGTCTGCGCGGTGGACCTGTCCGAGGACGGCCTCGCCGAGACCGCCGCCGGCGCCACCGGCCCCGGGACGATCACCACGCGGGTCGCGGACGTCACCGACGAGCCCGCCGTGATCGCCGCCGTGGACGGCGCGGCGGAGACGCTGGGCGGCATCGACGTCCTGGTCAACGTCGCGGGCGTGCACAAGACCACGCCCATCGGGACGCTGTCGGTCGCGGACCTGATGTGGATCTTCAACGTCAACCTGGTCGGCACCGCGCTGTTCTGCCGGGAGGCGCTCCGGCACCTCCCGGACGGCACCGGCGTCATCGTCAACACCGCGTCGCTGTCGGCGACGCAGGGCAACCCGTACATGACGGCCTACTCGGCGTCCAAGGGCGCGGTGCTGTCGTTCTCGCTGAGCCTGGCGGCCGAGCTGACCGCCCGCCGCATCCGCGTCGTGCCGATCTCCCCCGGAACCGTCGACACCCCGCTGACCAGGGCGGACATGTTCCCCAAGGGGATCGACCTCAGCTACTTCGCGCGGGTCGTGTCACCGTTCGGGGTCGCCGATCCGGAGCAGATCGCGTCCGTCATCGCGTTCGCCGGGTCGTCCGACGCCGGCTACCTGACCGGTGCCGAGCTGCGCGTCGACGGCGGCTCGCACCTGTAGCGCCGTCCGGGACATTCGAAGGGAAGTCGTACATGGGACGCACCATCGCCGTGAGCGGGTCGGCCTCCGGCATCGGGAAGACGCTGGCGGAGCTGCTGCGCGAGCAGGGCGACGACGTCGTCGGCGTCGATCTGCGCGACGCCGAGGTCTGCGCCGACCTGAGCACGGCCGAGGGCCGCATGCAGGCGGTCGCGGAGGTGCTGGAACGGTCCGGCGGCACGCTGGACGGCGCCGTGGCCTGCGCCGGCGTGACCGGGCCGACGCCGCTGACCGTGCAGGTCAACTACTTCGGCGCGGTCGCGCTGCTGGACGGCCTGCGGCCCGCGCTGGCCGAGGCCCGGGCGCCGCGCGCCGCCGCCGTCGGGTCGATCTCCGGCACGCAGCCGCTGGACGAGGCGGTGCTGCGCGCCTGCCTGGACGGCGACGAGCCGGCCGCGCTCGCGGCGGCGGACCGCGTCCTGGAGACCGGGCAGGGCAACCGGCTCTACCCGTCGTCGAAGTCGGCGCTCGCGCAGTGGCTGCGGCGCGTGTCGGTCACGCCCGAGTGGGCGGGCGCCGGGATCCCGCTGAACGCGATCGCGCCCGGCGTCGTCCGGACGCCGATGAGCGCGCCGCTGTTCGAGGACGCGAAGATGTTCAAGATCATGAACGAGGCCTTGCCGATGCCGCTGAACGGCTACGCGGACGCGATCGTGATCGCCGAGGCGCTCGCCTGGCTGGTGTCGCCCGCGAACTCCCACATGGCGGGCCAGGTCGTCTACGTCGACGGCGGCGCTGAAGCCACCCTGCGCGGCCCGTCCGTCTTCTGACCCGGTGCTCTGAGCGGGAAAGACCGAAGGCCGCCCTCCGCGCCGGGGGCGGCCTTCGGACGTTCGGTCGGCGGACGTCCGGTCGGCGGACGTCCGGTCGGCGGACGTCCGGTCAGCGGACGTTCGGTCAGCGGACGTTGGTGCCGGTGTCGTCCAGCTTGGCGACGCTGTAGGCGGCGTAGGTCCGGTGCGGGTCGCGGTCCTCGAAGTACGGGGTGAGCTGCGCGCCGAACTCCTCGACGGAGAACACGCCGTCCGCCGCGGTGAACTTCTGCTCGACGGTCGGTGCGGCCATCAGCGCGACCATGTCGCCGTACACGACGAACACCTGGCCGCTGATCTTCTCGGCGGCGGGCGAGGCGAGGTAGCCGACGAACGTGCCGACGCGCTCGGGCGCCATCGCGTCCAGGCCGCCGGGGGAGGTGCCCTCGCCGAAGGTCGCCTCGGTCATCGACGTGCGCGCGCGGGGGCAGATCGCGTTGGCGCGTACGCCGTACCGGGCGAGCCCGGCGGACGTCGACAGGGTGAGCGCGACGATGCCGGCCTTGGCCGCGGAGTAGTTCGGCTGTCCCGGCGAGCCGAACAGGAAGGCCTCGGACGCGGTGTTGACCACGCGGCCGTAGACCGGGCCGCCGGCGGCCTTGCTCGCCGCCCGCCAGTGCACGGCGGCGGCGCGCGACACCGACGCGTGCCCCTTCAGGTGGACGTGGATCACGTCGTCCCAGTCCGACTCCGACAGGTTGAACAGCATCTTGTCGCGCAGCACGCCGGCGTTGTTGACCAGCACGTCCAGGGCCCCGTAGGTGTCGACGGCGGCGGAGACGAGGGTGTCGCCCATCGACCAGTCGCCGACGTCCCCGGTGACCGCGACCGCGCTGCCGCCCGCCTCGGTGATCTCGGCGACGACCTTCTCGGCGGCCTGCCCCACGTCGTTGACGACGACGTTGGCGCCCCGCGCGGCCAGCGCGAGGGCCTCGGCGCGGCCCAGCCCGGCGCCCGCGCCGGTGACGACGGCGGTGCGGCCCGCCAGGGAGAGGTCAGCGTTCATCGGTGCTCCCGGTAAGTCCGTGCGATTCGGCCGGACACGGAGGCTAGTACGTATTCTAGTGCGCTCGCGGCGGCCGTCCCGCTGAGCGGGCCGCGCCCGAGGCCCTGGCCTGCGGGACCGGTGAGTGGGACGCCGCTTGCCGTCGGCAAGAACGAATTCTAGTGTCGCGCCCATCCATGCGCCGAGCCGGCCACCATCATCGAACGGATCCGAGGACACCCATGACCATCGGGCTCACCGAGGAGCACCGCGACCTGCGCGACGCGGTGCGGGCCTTCACGTCCCGGCAGGTGACGCAGGCGGCCGTCCGCACCGCCGTCGACGCCGAGACGGAGAAGGCGCCCGCGTTCTGGGCCGATCTCGCGGCGCAGGGGCTGCTCGGCCTGCACCTGCCGGAGGACGCGGGCGGCGCCGGATACGGGCTGGTCGAGCTGGCCGTCGTGCTGGAGGAACTGGGCCGCGCGATGACCCCCGGGCCGTTCCTGCCGACCGTCCTGGCGAGCGCGGTGCTGCACCGGGCCGGGCACTCCTCGCTGCTGTCCGGGCTGGCATCGGGCGCGACGTTCGGCGCGGTCGGGCTGGAAGCGGGCGGTGTCACGGTGTCGCGTGCCGGCGGCGGGATCACGCTGGACGGCGTCTCCGCGCCGGTCCTCGGCGGGCAGCTCGCCGACGCGTTCGTCCTGCCGGCCGCCGACGGCGACGCGACCGTGTGGACCGTCCTGCCGCGCGACGCCGTCACCGTCGAGGCGCTGCCCAGCCACGACCTCACCCGCCGCCTGGCCAGGGTCAGGTTGGAGAACACAACGGTCCCGTCCGAGTCCGTTGTGAATCTGGACTCGCGCGACGTGCTGGACCTCGCCGCGACGCTGTTCGCCGCCGAGTCGTCCGGGCTCGCCGACCGGGCCACCACCACCGCCGCCGAATACGCCAAGGTCCGCGAGCAGTTCGGCCGCCCGATCGGCCAGTTCCAGGGCGTCAAGCACCGCTGCGCCCGGATGCTCGCGCACGCCGAGCAGGCCCGCGCCTGCGCCTGGGACGCCGCCCGCGCCCAGGACGACCCGGCCGCCGACCCCGGTGAGGCGTCCCTCGCCGCCGCCGTCGCCGGCGCCACCAGCGTCCAGGCCGCGTTCCAGACCGCCAAGGACTGCATCCAGACCCTCGGCGGCATCGGCTTCACCTGGGAACACGACGCGAGCCTCTACCTGCGCCGCACCCAGACCCTGCGCGTCCTGCTCGGCTCCACCGCCTCGTGGCGGCGCCGCGTCGCGTCCCTCACCCTCGGCGGGGTCCGCCGCGAACTGAGCGTCGACCTGCCCGCCGAGGCCGAGGCGATCCGCGCCGGGATCCGCGCCGAACTCGACCCCGCCAAGGCCCTCACCGGCAAGGAGCGCACCGACTACCTCGCCGACCGCGGCTACACCGCCCCGCACCTGCCCGCCCCCTGGGGCAAGGGCGCCGGCGCCGTCACCCAGCTCGTCATCTCCGAGGAGATGCGCGCCGCTGGCCTGCGCGCCCACGACATGGTCATCGGCAACTGGGTCGTCCCGACGCTGATCGCGCACGGCTCGCCCGCCCAGCACGAGCGGTTCCTGCCCGCCTCGCTGCGCGGCGACATCCGCTGGTGCCAGCTGTTCTCCGAGCCCGGCGCCGGCTCCGACCTCGCCGCGCTGTCCACCCGCGCCGAGAAGGCCGACGGCGGCTGGCGGATCGACGGTCAGAAGGTCTGGACCTCCATGGCCCGCGAGGCCGACTGGGGCATCCTGCTCGCCCGCACCGACCCGTCCGTCCCCAAGCACAAAGGCCTGTCGTACTTCCTGCTCGACATGAGGTCGCCCGGCATCGACATCCGCCCGCTGCGCGAGCTGACCGGCGACACCCTGTTCAACGAGGTGTTCCTTGACGGCGTCTTCATCCCCGACGACCTGCTCGTCGCGCGGCCCGGCGACGGCTGGAAGCTCGCCCGCACCACCCTCGCCAACGAACGCGTCTCGCTGTCCAACGACTCGTCCCTCGGCAGCGGCGGCGAGGCACTCCTGAAGCTCGCCGCGGACGCCGACGACGAGCGGCTCACCACCCTCGGCGGCATCCTCTGCGACGCCCAGTCCAGCAGCCTGTTCGGGCTGCGCACCACGCTGCGCTCCCTCGCCGGCGAGCAGCCCGGCGCCGAGTCCAGCATCGGCAAGCTGATCGGCGTCGAGCACCTCCAGCAGGTGTGGGAGACCGCCGTCGACTGGATCGGCCCGGACGCGCTGACCGGCGAGAGCGCCGGCGGCAGGGGCGACCCGACCTGGATGTTCCTCAACTCCCGCAACATGTCGATCGCGGGCGGTACCACCGACGTCCAGCTCAACATCATCGGCGAGCGGCTCCTCGGGCTGCCCCGCGACCCGCGGCCCGCCGGGAGGGCCTGATGCCGATGGCCCTCCAGGCCGACCGCCGCTCCTGCGGCGGGGACGCCGCCGCCGCCGACCTCGAAGCCCAGGCTCGCCCTTGAGTTAATCTATGTAGATGCAATCTACGTAGAGTGGAGCTACATTGCCGGGGTTCATCGGGCGGGATGCGGAGCTCGCCGTCCTGCGCAAGCGGCTCGAACGCGTCGCCAGGACCGGGACGGGAGCGGCGCTCGCGCTGCGCGGCCGGCGGCAGGTGGGCAAGTCCCGGCTCGTCCAGGAGTTCTGCGACCGCGCCGGCGTGCCGTACGTGTTCTCCACCGCCACCAAGGGCGCCTCGCCGATCGAGGCGGTGGACGCCTTCCTGCGGGACGTCCGGGAGTCGGCGCTGCCTGCGGACCCCGAACTCGTGCCGACGCTGCAGAACGGCAGCTGGCCGGACGCCTTCCGGGTGCTGGCCTCGGTGCTGCCCGACGCGCCGTCCATCCTCGTCCTGGACGAGCTGCCCTGGCTGGCCGAGCAGGACGCGCTGTTCGACGGCGCGCTGCAGACGGGCTGGGACCGGCTCCTGTCGTCCAGGCCGGTGCTGCTCCTGCTGCTCGGCAGCGACGTGCACATGATGGAGCGGCTGACCGCCCACGACCGGCCGTTCTACGGTCGCGCCGACACCATGGTCCTCGGTCCGCTGAACCCGGCGGACCTGAGCGGGGCACTCGGGCTGGGGGCGGCGGACGCGATCGACGCGCACCTGGTCACGGGC
The DNA here is from genome assembly GCF_041951385.1 of Actinomadura sp. NTSP31. NCBI lineage: Bacteria > Bacillati > Actinomycetota > Actinomycetes > Streptosporangiales > Thermomonosporaceae > Actinomadura > Actinomadura sp. NTSP31. The sequence goes on from NZ_JBGNUT010000019.1 coordinate 175,044, forward strand.
GGCCTGCCCGGGATCGTCCGCACCTGGCCGCACGGGACGCCCGCGCTGGAGTTCATCGAGGAGGAGTGCGCCGACCCCGCGGCGGCGCTGTTCGGCGTCCCGGAGGCGTCGCTGCTCGCCGAGTTCCCCAACCCCGACGTCTCCCGCCGCGTCATCGAGGCGGTGGGATTCGGCGACCGCACGCACGCCAACATCGCCGCGTCCGCGGGCAGCCGCGCCGGCGCCGTCCCCTCGGGGACGCTCTCGCCCCTGCTGCGGCGCCTCACCGAGGAGAAGCGGGTCATCGCGGTGGACGAGCCGCTGTCGACGCGTCCCGGCAAACCCGCCCTCTACCGCATCGCCGACAGCAACCTGCGGCTGTATCTGGCGGCGCTGCGGGCGGCGCACGAGCAGGCGCGGCGGGGCCGCCCGGAGGCGGGCTTCCGGATCGTCCGGCGGCGCTGGACATCGTGGCGCGGACGCGCCGTCGAGCCGCTGGTGAGGGAGGCCCTCGAACGCGCGGACCTGCCCTGGCCGGAGGTGGAGGCGGTCGGCGGCTGGTGGAACCGGCGGTTCGATCCCGAGGTCGACCTGGTCGGCGCCGACCGCGCGCCCGTCGCGGGCCGCATCGGGTTCGCCGGGTCGGTCAAGTGGCTCGCCGGCCCCTTCGACGGCCACGACCTCGCGGGCCTGCGGCGCGCGGCCGTCCAGGTCCCGGGGTTCGACCCGGCCACGGCCGGGCTCGCGGTGGTGTCCCTGTCCGGCGTCCAGGAGCGCGACGGCGTCGACCTCGTCTGGACGCCGGAGGACGTGGTCGCCGCCTGGCGTTCCTGATCCCGGCCTCAGGCGAGGGTCTTCTCGACCTCGCGGCGGATGACCTTGCCGGTGGCGTTGCGGGGGAGGGGCGCGGTGGTGATCTTCCAGCGGGACGGGACCTTGAAGTAGGCGAGGCGGTCGCGGGCGAACGCGGCCAGGTCCGCCTCGGCGGCGGGGGCGGCGCCGAACACGACGACGGCGAGGACCTCCTGGCCGAGGTCGGGGTGCGGGACGCCGAGGACGATGCACTCGCGGACGCCCGGGTACTCGGCGAGGACGTTCTCGATCTCGGCCGGGTAGACGTTCTCGCCGCCGCGGATGATCAGGTCGGAGCGGCGGGCGGTGAGGCGGAGCCGGCCCTGCTCGACCGTGCCGATGTCGCCGGTGCGCAGCCAGCGGCCGGGGCCGATGGCGCGGGCGGTGGCGTCCTCATCGCGCCAGTAGCCGAGCATGTTGTAGGCGCTGCGGACGCAGACCTCGCCCTCCTCGCCCTCGGGCAGCGGCTTGCCGCCGGGGTCGCGGATCTCCAGCTGGACGCCGGCGACCGGGCGGCCGAGCGTGCCCGGGGACTCGGCGAGGTCCATGGGCGACGCGACGGCGACGCCGGTGCAGGTCTCGGTGAGGCCGTAGCTGTCGACGAGGGCGTTCGCGGCCGGCGGGAACGCGGCGCGCAGCCTCTCCTTGAACGCGGGCGAGGACGGCGCGGACGCCAGCGCGAACCCGGTGAGCGAGGACGTGTCGTAGCGGGACAGGTCGCCGTGCTCGATCATCCGGTTCGCCATCGTGGGGACGGCGCCCCAGTTCGTGACGCGCTCCTTCTCGATCAGCCGCAGGACCCCGTCGACGTCGAAGGCCCCCTCGTGCATGACCACGGCGGTGCCGGTCGCGAGCCGGGGGACGGCGAGGTTGTGCAGGCTGGCGATGTGGAACAGCGGGAGCGCGAGCAGGTAGCTGCGGGACGCGGGGTCGGTCGGGTCGCCGAAGGCCCGCATGAGCGCGTCGTTCAGCCGGTGGTACTCGATCACCGAGGTCAGGTTGCGGTGCGAGTGCACCGCGCCCTTCGGGCGGCCTGACGTGCCGCTGGTGTAGAGGATGACCGCCGGGTCGTCCTCGGCGGCGTCCGGGAGGTCGAGCGGGGCGGACGGGTACCGGGCGGCGAGCGCCGGGACGTCCTCCTCGATCGTCAGGACCCGGGTGCCGGCGGGCATCTGCGCCGCGCGCTTGGCGTCGGCGACGACGAGCGCCGGCTCGGTGTGGCCGAGGGCGTACTCGATCTCGCGGGGCGCCCACCAGGCGTTGTAGCCGACGGCGATGGCGCCGGCGGCGATCGCGCCCCAGAACGCGATGATCCATTCCGGGCTGTTGGCGGCGTCGATGGCGACGCGGTCGCCGGGCCGCACGCCGTGCTCGTCACGCAGCGCCTTCGCCAGCGACGCGGCCCGCGCGGCGTGCTCGGCGAAGCTCAGCCGGCGGGTCGCGGTGACGATGTAGTCGCGGTCGCCGAACCCGGCGGACCGGGCGAGCACCTCGCCGAGGCTCCGGGCCCGTCCGGCGAACACGGGGAGCCGGGTGCCGAGCACCTCTTCCTCGCGCAGTTCGAACGCGCCGCCGGGACCGGTCAGCCGCTGCATGATCTCCATCGCCGTCGTGGCCATCGAGCCTCCTCCTCGCGTGGCCGAAGGCTCTCACCCCGGCCGCGCGGGCCAGCGGGCCGTTCCGCTGAGCGAGACCGCGCCGCGGGGCACCCGGCCGCGTTGGAGCGTTCCCGGTGAGCGGGACCGCGGCGCTCGCGTGGGCCGCGTCACATCACCATGACCGCACCAGGACGGATGCAGGGGGGATGACATGGGAAGCCTCGACGGCAAGGTCGCGATCGTCACCGGTGCGGGCCAGGGCGTCGGCCAGGGCATCGCGCTGGCGCTGGCGTCGGAGGGCGCGGCGATCGCCGTGCTCGGCCGGACGCCGGAGAAGCTCGAGACGACCTGCGCCCTGATCCGGGAGCGGGGCGCGACCGCCGAGCCGTTCGCCTGCGACGTGGCCCGCACCGAGGCGATCCCCGGCGTCGTGGAAGAGGTCGCCGGCCGTTTCGGGGGCGTCGACATCCTCGTCAACAACGCCTACTCGGGCGGGTACGGGCCGCTGCTGGAGATGAGCAACGAGAAGTTCCAGCGCGGCTTCCTGACCGGGCCGTTCGCGGCGTTCGCGTTCATGAAGGCGTGCCACCCGCACATGAAGGCGCGCGGCGGCGGCAACATCATCAACCTCGTCACCTCGGCGATGGTGCGCTGGGACCCGACGACCTACGGCGCGTACGCGGCGGCCAAGCAGGCGCTGCGGTCGCTGACCCGGACGGCCGCCGCCGAATGGGGACCGGACGGGATCCGCGCCAACTCCATCGCCCCGCACGCCCTCTCACCTGGCCTGAAGCGGTGGACGGAGGCGTTCCCGGAGGCGGCGGAGGAGTTCCGCAAGACCATCCCGCTCGGCTACATCGGCGACTGCGAGGCCGACATCGGCAACGCCGTCGTCGCCCTCCTGCAGCCGGCCATGCGCTACCTGACCGGCGCGACCGTGCCGCTGGACGGCGGTCAGGCCCACTTCGGCTGACCCCGCGTCCACCGGCCGCCGGAGGGCCGCGCTTCGGCGGGGCGCTGCGGATCGGCGGCGCGCTGTACCTGGCGTCCGCCGTGACCCGCGTGCTGCGCCTGTGGCTGCTGCGCCAGCTGGCCGAGTCCCAGTCCCACACCGACCAGATCACGGCGGCGCTCGAGAGCCGCTGATGACCCTCGTCGCTCCCGGTCAGCGGGATGTCCGGAACGTCCGGGCATCCCGCTGATTAACGTCGAGTGGCCACCCACCCGGCGCGCCGACCCGAAAGACTCACCCAGGGAACTCGATGACCAAGGAAACTCCCGATGTGTTCGCCCCGGCGAGACTGGGGCCGATCACGCTGCGCAACCGCATCGTCAAGGCGGCCACCTACGAGGGCCTGACCAGGCGGGGCCAGGTCACCGACGCGCTGATCGACTTCCATGTCCGGCACGCGCGCGGCGGCGTCGGGATGACGACGGTCGCGTACTGCGCGGTCGCGCCGGAGGGGCGGACCGACCGGCGGCAGATCTACTGGCGGGACGAGGCGATGCCCGGCCTGCGGAAGCTGACCGACGCCGTGCACGCCGAGGGGGCGGCCGTCCAGGCGCAGATCGGGCACGCCGGCCCGGTCGCCAACCCCAAGAGCAACAAGCTGCCGGCGCTCGCCCCGAGCCGCCGCTTCCACCTGACGACGCAGACCGTCGCCAAGGCCGTCACGCACGCGGACATCGCCCGGGTCGTCGACGCGCACGCCTACGCGGGAAAGATGGCGATCGAGGCCGGGTTCGACTCGATCGAGATCCACATGGGGCACAACTACCTGACGAGCTCGTTCCTCAGCCCCAAGGTCAACCACCGCAAGGACGAGTACGGCGGGTCGCTGGAGAACCGGGCCCGGCTGGCGCGCGACATCGGCCGCGCCGTCCGCGACGCCGTCGGCGACCGCATCGCGATCACCGCGAAGCTGAACATGGACGACGGCGTGCCCGGCGGCTTCTGGGTGGACGAGGCGATCCAGGTCGCGCGGTGGCTGGAGGCGGACGGCTCGGTCGACGCCCTCCAGATGACCGCCGGCAGCTCGCTCCTCAACCCGATGTACCTGTTCAAGGGCGACGCGCCGCTGCACGAGTTCGCCGCCGTGATGAAGCAGCCGACCAGGCTCGGCATCAAGCTGATCGGCAAGCACTTCCTGAAGTCCTACCCGTACCAGGACCTGTACCTGCTGAAGGACGCCCGGCAGATCCGCGCCGCGGTGAAGCTGCCGATGATCCTGCTCGGCGGCGTCACCGACCGGGCGGGCATGGACACCGCGATGGCGGAGGGCTTCGAGTTCGTCGCGATGGCCCGCGCCCTGCTCCGCGAGCCCGACCTGATCAACCGGATCAAGGACGACCCCGCGACCGGGTCGCTGTGCATCCACTGCAACAAGTGCATGACGGCGATCTACGGCGGCACCCACTGCGTCCTGTCCACCGAGCCGGCCTGGGGAAGCCCGAGTGCGTGACGAGACGATCGCGGACCTGCTGCTGGAGAAGCTCGGCGACGGGCGGCCCGGCCTGCGCAGCCGCGAGCGGACATGGACGTGGGACGAGGTCGTCCGGGACAGCGCGGCGCGCGCGTCGCTGGCCCGTGAACTGCGTCAGGACGGACCGTTCCACATCGGCGTGCTGCTCGACAACGTGCCCGAGTACGTCCTGTGGCTCGGCGCGGCGGCGCTGAGCGGCGCGACGATCGTCGGGATCAACCCGACCCGCACCGGCGCGTACCTGGAGCAGGAGGTCCGGCACACCGACCTCCAGCTGATCGTCACCGACGCGGCCGGCGCGAAGCTGCTGGACGGCCTGGACGTCGGCGTCCCGCGCGACCGCTTCGTCCTGATCGACGACCCCGGCTACGCGCCGCTGGTCGAACGCCACGCCTGCGAGCCCGCACGCGACCCGGCGATCACGCCGAAGACGCAGATGCTGCTGCTGTTCACCTCCGGCACGACCGGGGCGTCCAAGGCGGCCCGCTGCTCGCAGGGCCGGCTCGCCGAGCTGGGCCGCAACAACAGCGCCAAGTACGACATCAAGCGCGACGACATCAGCTACTGCCCGATGCCGCTGTTCCACGGCAACGCGCTGATGGCGCTGTGGGCGCCGTCGCTGGCGGTCGGCGCCTGCGTCGTGCTGACGCCCAAGTTCTCCGCGTCCGGGTTCCTGCCGGACGTCCGCTTCTACGGCGCGACGTTCTTCACCTACGTCGGCAAGGCGATCGGCTACATCCTCACCACGCCCGAGCAGCCCGACGACGCCGACAACACCCTCACGCACGGGTTCGGCACCGAGGCGTCCCCCGAGGACAAGGCCGGGTTCCTGCGCCGCTTCGGCGCGCAGCTCGTCGAGGGCTACGGGTCCAGCGAGGGCGCCGGGATGATCAGGCGGGTGCCGGACGCGCCGCCGACCGCGTTCGGCGTCCCCATGCACGACGGCGTCCGCATCGTGCACCCGGAGACCCGCGAGACGTGCGCCCGCGCCGTCCTCGACGGCCTCGGCCGCGTCACCAACCCCGAGGAGGCCGTCGGCGAGATCGTCGACGTCGACGGCGCCGGGAAGTTCGAGGGCTACTACCGGAACCCCGAGGCGGACGCCGAGCGCGTCCGGCACGGCTGGTACTGGACGGGCGACCTCGGCTACATCGACGAGGCCGGGTTCCTGTACTTCGCGGGCCGCTCCGGCGACTGGATCCGCGTCGACTCCGAGAACATCTCCGCGCTGCTCACCCAGACCGTCGTCCGCCGCCACCCGAAGATCGTCGACGCGGTCGCGTTCGGCGTCCCGGACCCGCGCTCCGGCGACCAGGTGATGGCCGCCATCGAGATCCCCGACGGCGTGGAGTTCGAGGACCTGGACTTCGCCGCGTTCCTGGCCGGCCAGGACGACCTCGGCACCAAGGGCGCGCCGCGGTTCGTCCGCGTCTCGCACGCGCTGCCGACCACCGGCTCCGGCAAGCTCGGCAAGAAGCAGCTCCAGCTCGAAGGCTGGCGCACCGCCGACCCCGTGTACCGGTGGACCGGCCGCGGTGCGCCGCGGTACGAGCCGATGACCGAGGCGGACAAGGCGGCGCTCCGCGAGGAGTTCGCCGCCAGCGGCCGCGAACGCTTCCTCCCCTGATCCGACGACCACGAGAGGGCTTACATGGATCTGCGTGAGTCCGCGGCGCACCAGGAACTGCGCGCGGAACTGAGGGCGTACTTCGCGCGCCTGCTGCCCCCGGACGTCCGCCGCCGGGCCGGCGAGGAGGGCGTCGGCGGCGGCACCTTCCGCGAGATCGTGAAGATGCTCGGCAAGGACGGCTGGCTCGGCTACGGCTGGCCCACCGAGTACGGCGGGCAGGGCCGGTCGATCGCCGAGCAGTACGTGTTCTTCGACGAGGTGCAGCGGGCGGGCCTGCCGTTCCCGTTCGTCACGGTGAACACGGTCGGCCCGACGCTGATCCGGTACGGGACCGACGAGCAGAAGCAGAAGTTCCTGCCCGGCATCCTCGCCGGCGACATCGTGTTCGCGATCGGCTACTCCGAGCCGGACGCGGGCACCGACCTGGCGTCGCTGCGCACCCGGGCCGTCCTGGACGGCGACCACTACGTCATCGACGGCAACAAGGTCTTCACCAGCGGCGCCAACACCGCCGACTACATCTGGCTCGCCGCCCGCACGAACCCCGACGCGCCCAAGCACAAGGGCATCTCGATCCTGACCGTGCCGACCAGCGCGGACGGGTTCTCCTGGAGCCCGATCCAGACGGTCGGCGGGATGGTCGTGACGGCGACGTACTACAACGGCATCCGCGTCCCCGCGTCCGACGTCGTCGGCGAGGTCGACGGCGGCTGGAAGCTGATCACCACCCAGCTCAACCACGAGCGGATCGGCCTCGCCGCGCTCGGCGGCCGGATGATCCGGCTGTGGGAGGACGTCCGGGACTGGGCCCGCGAGAACGGCGTCATCGGCCTGCCGTGGGTGCGCGCCGACCTCGCCCGCACCCACGCCCGGCTCGAGGCCATGCGGCTGATGAACTGGAAGATGACGATGGCCGTCGAGGCGGGCGAGCTGACCGGCGCGCAGGCCGGCGCCGCGAAGTCCTACGGCACCGAGACGCACATCTTCGTGCAGCGGACGCTGACCGGGATCCTCGGCGCGGCCGGCCGGATCCGCCCCGAGTCGCCGGGCGCGGTGCTGTACGGGCAGATCGAGCAGCTGTCCCGGCAGGGCATCGTCAACACCTTCGGCGGCGGCGTCAACGAGGTGCTGCGCGACATGGTCGCCGTCCAGGGGCTCGGGCTGCCGAGGTCGAGGCGGTCATGAGCGAGGACGCGGCCATGAGCGAGGACGCGGCCATGGACGACTACGAGGCCCGCCTGCAGGCGTGGGTCGGGCGCGAGCTGGTCGCGCGGCGCCCCGGCCAGGACCCGGTGAACGTCCCGATGATCCGGCACTGGGTCGAGGCGATGGAGGACCCGAACCCGGTCTACCTGGACGAGGACGCCGCGAAGGCGACGGGACGCGACGGCGTCGTGGCGCCCGCGTCGATGATCCAGGCGTGGACGATGCGGGGCTACGCCGCCACCGTGCGCCCGCCGGACGAGCCGAGCGGGTTCGACGAGCTGGTCGCGCTGCTCGCCGAGGGCGGCTACACCTCCGTCGTCGCGACCGACTCGGAGCTGGAGTTCGAGCGCGAGCTGGTCCCGGGCGACCACGTGTCCGTCGAGGAGCACGTCGAGTCGATCTCCCCGGAGAAGCGGACCGGCCTCGGCACCGGCCGGTTCGTCAGCACGGTGAAGACGTACCGGGACGCGTCCGGCGCGGTCGTCGCGACGCAGCGGTGGCGGACGCTCCGGTTCCGCCCCGCCGAGAAGCCCGCCCCGAAGGCTCCGCGGCCGCGGCCGGCGGTCAACCCGGACAACGCGTTCTGGTTCGAGGCGGCCCGCGAGCACCGGCTCGTCATCCAGCGGTGCGCCGACTGCAAGTCGCTGCGGCACCCGCCCGGCCCGTGCTGCCCGCAGTGCGGCTCGTTCGCCTGGGACACCGTCGAGTCGTCCGGCGCGGGCCACGTCTACACCTTCACGGTCAACCACCACCCCAAGCACCCCGCGTTCGACTACCCGCTGGTCGTCGCGGTGATCGAGCTGGCGGAGGGCACCCGGCTGATCGCGAACATGACGGGCGTCGAGCCCGCGGACGTCGAGGTCGGCATGCCCGTCGTCCTCGACTGGATCGACCCCGACCCCGACCTTTCGCTGCCGGTGTTCCGCCCGGCCGCACGTGAGGAGCGCTGATGGACTTCACCCTTGGCGAGGAGCTGGAAGCGGTCCGGGACCTGGCCCGGCAGATCTTCACCGACCACGCCACGCAGGACCGCCTCCGCGCCGCCGAGCAGTCCGGGACCGGCGTCGACCACGCGCTCTGGAACGAGCTGGCGTCCGCCGGCCTGCTCGGCGTCGCGCTGCCCGAGGACGCGGGCGGCGCGGGCCTCGGCGTCGAGGCGCTGTGCGTCCTGCTGGAGGAGCAGGGACGCGCCGTCGCGCCCGTCCCGCTGTGGCCGTCGCTCGTCGCGGCCCTCACCCTGGCCTCGCACAAGACGTCCGGCCTGCTGGTGTCCGGGGTCGTGGACGGGACGGCGCGGCTGACGCTCGCGCTGGAGGAGTTCGCGCCCGCCGACCCGGCCGAGCCGCGCTGCGAGGCCGCCCGCGACGGCGACGGATGGCGGCTGACCGGGACGAAGGCCGCCGTCCCGTCCGCCCGCGGCGCCGACTTCATGCTGGTCGCCGCCCGCACCCCGGACGGCCCCGGCCTGTTCCTGCTCGGCACCGGCGTCGCCGGGACGGGCTGGGAGGACGCCGACACCACCGCGCACGACGGCGCCGCCACCCTCGTCCTCGACGGGGCCCCCGCGCAGCAGCTCCCGGCCGGGTCCCTCGCGACCGCGCTGCGGCTGTCGCGGGTCGCGCTCGCCGCCGTCCAGGTCGGCGTCGCCGAGGGCGCGCTGCGCATCGCCGCCGGGTACCTCGCCGGGCGCGAGCAGTTCGGCCGGCCGCTCGCCGCCTTCCAGGCCGTCCAGCACCAGCTCGCCGACTGCTACATCGAGATCGACGCGCTGCGCGTCTGCCTCTGGCACGCCGTCTCGCTGATCGCGGCCGGCGAGGACGCGGAGACGGCCGTCCTGGTCGCCAAGTGGTGGTCGGACGAGGGCGGGCTCAACGTCGTGCACCGCGTCCAGCACCTGCACGGCGGCATCGGCGTGGACGTCGACTACCCCGTCCACCGGTACTTCCTGTGGGGCAAGCAGATCTCCGGGATGCTCGGCGGCGCGTCCGCCGACCTCGAGACCCTGGGCGCCGCCCTGTGAGCCGCGCCTACGACGAGGTCGCGGTGGGGGAGGAGCTCCCCGAGCTGCCGATCCCGCTGACCCGCACGATGATCGTCGCGACCGCCATCGCGAGCCGCGACTACCAGGACGTCCACCACGACCCGGCGCTCGCCGGGGAGCGCGGCTCCAGGGACGTCTTCATGAACATCCTGACCACCAACGGGCTCGTCGACCGGTACGTCACCTCCTGGGCCGGGCCCGCCGCCGAGGTGAAGGCCATCAGGATCCGGCTCGGCGCGCCCAACTACCCGGGCGACACGATGGTCCTGACCGGCACCGTCTCCGCCAAGCACGACGAGGACCGCCGCGTCGAGATCGCCGTCCGCGGCGTCAACGCGATCGGCCCGCACGTCACCGGGTCCGTCGTCGTCCGGCTCCCCGTCGCCCCGGAGCAGGGAGGTGCCGAATGAGCGTCCTGCCCGGCGCCGCCGCGATCGCGGGCATCGGCGCCACCGAGTTCTCCAAGGAGTCCGGACGCAGCGAGCTGCAGCTCGCCTGCGAGGCCGTCCTCGCCGCCATCACCGACGCCGGACTGGAGCCGTCCGACGTCGACGGCCTGGTCACCTTCACCGCCGACACCAGCAGCGAGATCCACATCGCCCGCAACCTCGGCATCGGCGAGCTGACGTTCTTCTCCCGCGTCGGGTACGGCGGCGGCGCCGCCTGCGGCACCGTCCAGCAGGCCGCGATGGCCGTCGCGACCGGCGTCGCCGACGTCGTCGTCTGCTACCGCGCGTTCAACGAGCGGTCCGGCGAGCGCTACGGCCTCGGCCAGGCGAACCGCCCGATGGACGTCAGCGCCGACCGCGCCGCCTACTCGTGGATGACCCCGTTCGGGCTGTCGACCCCGGCCCAGTGGGTCGCCATGTTCGCCACCCGCTACATGCACGAGTACGGCGCGACCAGCGAGGATTTCGGCCGCGTCGCCGTCGTCGACCGCGCCCACGCCGCCACGAACCCCAAGGCCTGGTTCCACGGGCGGCCGATCACCCTCGAACAGCACCAGGCGTCCCGCTGGATCGCCGAACCCCTGCACCTCCTCGACTGCTGCCAGGAGAGCGACGGCGGCCAGGCCCTCGTCGTCGTCTCCGCGCAGCGCGCCCGCGACCTCCCGCACCGCCCCGCGCTGGTCTGGGGCGCCGCGCAGGGCTCGGGCAACGACCAGCACATGATGACGAGCTACTACCGCTCCGAGATCAGCGGCATCCCCGAAATGGGACTGGTCGGACGGCAGCTCTACGCCCAGTCGAGCCTGACGCCCGCCGACATCCAGGCCGCGATCCTCTACGACCACTTCACGCCGCTCGTCCTGCCGCAGCTCGAAGAGCTCGGGTTCTGCGCCCGGGGCGAGGCCAAGGACTTCATCGCCGACGGCAACCTCTCGCTGACCGGCCGCCTCCCCTTCAACACCCACGGCGGCCAGCTCGGCGAGGCCTACATCCACGGCATGAACGGCATCGCCGAGGCCGTCCGGCTGCTGCGCGGCACCTCGGTGAACCAGCCCGGCGACGTGCACAACGTCCTCGTCACCGCCGGGACCGGCGTCCCGACCAGCGGCCTGATCCTGGGAGCCGACCAGTGAACGAATGGCAGGGCCGCCCGCTCGGCACCCGCACGGTCTCCTACGACGAGACGCGCCCCATCCTCTACGCGCTCGCCGTCGGCGCCCACGCCACCGACCTCGACCTCGTCTTCGAGGAGCGGCTGCGCGTCCTGCCGACGTTCGCGCTGACGCTCGCCCAGTGGGCCCCGGACGCCCTCGGCTCCGCCGGCGCCTTCGACGTCCGCACCGCCGTCCACGGGACGCAGCGCCTCCGCGTCCTGCGGGAGCTCCCGCGCTCCGGGGCGGTCGAGATGTCGGCGCACGTCTCCGACGTCTGGGACAAGGGCCGCGCCGCCGTCTTCGACGTCACCGTGACCAGCGACTACTTCGAGGCGACCTGGTCGCTGTTCGCCCCCGGCCGCGGCGGCTTCGGCGGCGAACGGGGCCCGTCCGCGCGGCCCCGCCCGTCCGCGGCGCCGGACATGTCCCTCCCTGTCCGAACGAACCCGGACCAAGCGGCGCTCTACCGCCTGCTGGGGGACCGCCACCACATGCACATCGACCCGTCGGCCGCCGAGGCGGCGGGCATGCCCCGCCCCTTCATGCACGGCCTGTGCACCCTGGCCGCAGTGACCCTGCCCCTGGCCGCCGCGGTCGGCGCCCACCCCGCCGACCTGAAGGACCTCGAAGCCCGCTTCGCCTCCCCGGTCTTCCCCGGCGACGAACTCGCCATGGAAGCCTGGAAAGCCGGCGACGCGACGACTTTCGAGGCGTCCGTGGACGGCAAAACCGTCCTCGCCGCGGCCCAAGCCTCCTTCGCCTGATCTAACCGTCGTACCCGCCTGGGGCGGCGGGTCGTGCGCACGCCGGAGTCAGAAGTGGGTGCCGCCGTCGATGCGGATTTCGGTGCCGGTGATGAAGGCGCCGTCTTCGGAGGCGAGCATCGCGACGACGCCCGCGACCGACTCGGGGCCGGCGAACCCCTTGCCGAGGGCGGGGGACAGCTTCGCGAACAGGCGGAGGTCGGCGTCCTCGGGGAGGCCGGGGCCCAGGCTCTGCCTGCTCTCCCCGGAGCCGTCCGTCATGCCGGAGGAGATCGATCCGGGCTGGACGGCCGTGAAGCGGATGCCCCGCCCGGCGTACTCGGCGGCCAGCGCGTGCGTCATCGACTGGATGCCGCCCTTGCTGGCCGCGTAGGCCGCCATGTAGGGGTGGGCGAACATCGCGGAGGTCGAGCTGAAGTTCACCACGGCCGGGGCCGTGCCCTCCAGCAGGGCCGGGATCGCCTCGCGGATCACCAGGAAGGTGCCGGTCAGGTTGACCGCGATGACCTTGGTGAAGTCGGCGAGGGACGTCTCGTGCGTGTGCGAGGAGCGCAGGATGCCGGCCGCGTTGACCAGGACGTCCAGGCCGCCGAGGGTCGCGAGGGCGGAGGCGACGGCGGCGCGCACGGACGCTTCGTCCGCGACGTCCACGACGACCGTGCGCAGGCGCTCGGCATGGGCTCCCGCCTTGGCGACGGTGTCCTTGAGGCCCGCCTCGCTCACGTCGGCGGCGACCACGTCGCCGCCTTCCGCGAGCAGGCGCAGCACCGTGGCCTGGCCGATGCCCGAGCCGCCGCCCGTGACGAGTGCCCGGCGTCCGTTGTAACGGTCCATGTCGTCTCCGATGTCCTGGTGGGAGGGGGCCTCGACTCGGGGCCCTCGATGTCCACAGTACGTCGTGGTGGCACGTTTTGTCATAGTGACTTGTCGTGCCTCACTGTCGTCCCCGGACGTAGGCTTCCGTCATGGACCGCCCCAGGACGAAGCAGGACCGGACGCCCTCGCTGACCGAGCGCCGCAAGGCCGCGACGCAGCTCGACATCGCCCGCGCGGCGGCCGAACTGTTCGCCGACAAGGGGCCGGACGGCACGACCGCCGAGGAGATCGCCGGTCGCGCCGGGGTCGCGCTGCGCACCTTCTACCGGTACTTCCGCAGCAAGCAGGACGCGATCGGACCGCTGCTCGCGTCCGGCGGGGACCGCTGGCGCGCGCTGCTCGCCGAGACCGGCCCGGACACCGGGCTGGCCGAGGCGCTGGAGTCCGCGGCGGTCGCATCGCTCTCGGCACCGGGCGACGTGGCGGCCGAAGGGCTGCGCTGGACGCGCGGCCTGCTGCGCGCGGCCCAGGACGACCCCGCCCTGCGGGCGGTCTGGGCCCAGGTGAACCATGATTCGGAGGAGCGGCTCATCCCGGTGGTGGCCCGGCTGGCCGGGCCGGACGCCGACCCCCTGGAGGTCCGGCTGGTCGCCGCCGCGGCGACCAGCGCGATCCGGGTCGCCCTGGAGGCGTGGGCGGCGGCGGACGATGAGTCCGCCGAGACGCCGGCGGACCTCGTCGTGCGTTGCCTACGCGAACTGACCGGCGGGCTGAGCCTGCTGACGCCCGAACGCTAGATCCGCCGTTCAGGGCATGGGGAGTGCGAGGACGGAGTCGAGGGCCGCGGTCGCTTTGAGGAGGGCCTTCGAGCGGGCGTCGATGGCCGCGTCCCGGGCGGCGAGCGCGGCGGTCAGGTCGTCGTGGCTGCGCGCGCTGCGCAGGTCCGGCATCAGGGTCTTGAGCGGAGCGATGCGGTAGCCGGCGAGGCGGAGTTGGTGGACGATCCGGGCGTCCCGGACGTCGCCGGGTGCGTACGCGCGGGTCCCGCGCGGGGTGGTCCGGCCCGGCACGACGAGGCCTTCGGCGTCCCAGTGGCGCAGGGTCGAGGCGCGCACGCCGAGGGCGGCGGCGAGTTCGGCGATGCCCATGGAGTCGGACGGGCGGACGTCCTCGATCGGCTCGGCCCTGATCGCCTCGGCGGCCCGCCTGGCCAGGGCCAGGTCGCGGCGCTCGGCGGCGAGGCGGGCGTGCGCGGCGTCCAGGAGGGGGAGCAGGTCGGAGTCCGGGTACGCGTGTGCGGCCCGCATGATCGTCTTGGCCTGGACGGGGCCGGTGCCGGCGGCGAAGGCCCGGTACGCCAGGGCGGAGTGCACGTGGGCCTCGGCGTAGACGCGGTAGCCGGAAGCGGTGCGCGTCGCAGGGGGTAGGACTCCGTCGCGTTCCAGGTTGCGCACCTGTTGGACGGAGTACCCCGCACGGCGCGCGACGTCCACCGTTCGCAGGGCGGAGTTGCGACTTGTCACCCCTCAAGCTTGAGGTCTGCGGCGCGAAGTCTCCACGAGCACTTGAATGGAACGCTGGAACGCATGAGCATCGACGAGATCCTGGAGTTCGCGGGCGGGTTCGATGGCGTGCTGGTCCTCCGGCCGCAGCCCGGCGACGGTTCGCCCGAGATCGCCTGGGGTGACGTGTTCCTCTATTACGCGCCCGACGGGAACGTCCCGGAGGCGACGCAGCCGTACGCGACGATCGTGACCAAGGACTATCCCGGCGACGAGGGCTCCCGGCTCGATCGGCCGGGCGCGTTCCGGCTGAACTTCGCCGCCGGGAAGGACGCCTCCGCGCGCTGGACGGAACGGGAGTCGGACCCGAGCGCGGCGGACGTCCTGATGGCGCATCCGGTCTACGCGGGGTGGCTGGCCGTGGTGAATCCGGGGGCGGGCACGGAGGCGGCCGTCCGGGAACTTCTCCGCACGGCGCACGACCTCGCGCGCTCGCGATACGAGCGGCGCCGCGGGCGGGGTCAGTGACGGCGGGTGAGGAGCAGGTGGACGAGGCAGAGGGCGGCCAGCCCGGCGCAGGTGGCGAGGGCCGCCGTGGCGCCGAGGGGGAGGAGGGCGCCGCCGAGGACGGTGCCGAGGCCGATCCCGGCGTAGAGGGCGGAGGCGTTCAGGCCGACGACGACGGCGGTCTCCTGCGGGGCGGCGCTGATGAGGCGCACCTGCTGGGCCGGGGTCTGGAACCAGGTCGCGGCGCCCCAGGCGATCATCAGCAGCGCGGTGAGCGGGAGCCGGTCCGCGTTCGCGGCGACGGCCCAGGTCAAGGCGGCGAGGGTCGCCGCGAGGGCGGTGTAGCCGGCGAACTGGACGCGGATGGGGCCGTGCCGGTCGACCCGCGCGCCCGCGACGAGGTTGCCCGCGACCGCGCCGGCGCCGTAGAGGAACAGGAGCCAGGGCTCGGCGCCCTCGCCGGCGCCGAGGGCGCGCATGATCGGGACGGCGTACGCGTACAGGCCGTACCCGGCGGCCATGCCGAGGACGGTGAGCGGCAGGACGGCGACGACGCCGGGATGGCGCAGGGCCGCGAGGCGCCGGCGGAGCGGGATCCGGGGGCCGCCGGGTAGCGCGGGCATCGCGGCGAACACGCCCGCGGCGGCGATCGCGCACAGCGCCGCGACCAGCGCGAGCGCGGCGTGCCAGTCGAGGGCACGGGCGGCCAGGTTGCCGAGCGGGACGCCGAGGGCGGTGGCGACGGTGAGCCCGCCGATGACGACGGCGAGGGCGCGGGCGCGCTGGGCGGGGGCGACCAGCGAGGAGGCGACCGCCCCGGCGTTCGGGGTGAAGGCCGCGGCGCCGGACGCGGCGACGACGCGCGACACCATGAGGAGCGCGAAGTTCGGCGCCAGCGCCGAGCCGAGGTTGGCGAGGGCCAGCACGGCGAGGGCGGCGACGAGCAGCGCGCGGCGGGGGACGCGGGCGAGGACGGTCGCGAGGACCGGCGACAGGACGGCGTAGGTGACGGCGAACGCCGTGGCCGACTGCCCGGCGGTGCCCTCGGACACGTGCAGGGAGGACGCCATCTCGGGCAGGAAGCCCGCGACGACGTAGGCGTCCGTCCCGACGGCGAAGGTGCCGAGCGCCAGGATGAGGGTGGAGCGGAGGCCGCGCGGGGCGTCGGCCGGCGGCGCCGGCCGCTCGGCTTGGCGATGTATCGGGGTATTCAACGTCCCTGTTTCTTCCGTGGGGGGCCAGGACGCGTCCGGGCCGGAACGGTCAGTCCGTGAGGCGGCTGTAGTTGCGGCGGGTGCGGGCGGCGCCCTCGGGGGCGTCGTCCATCAGGTCGGCGATGGTGGTGCCGGCCAGTTCGCGGCGCCACGCCAGTTCGGCCCGGCGCATCACGGCGGAGATGCCGCAGGGGCCGTCGAACTCCCGCCCGGCGTCACGGCCGCCGGTTCCGCGCTGCCGGATCTCGGTGCAGCGGAACGCCTCGAGCGGCCCTTCGAGCGCGGTGACGACGTCCATCACCGTGATCTCCGCGGGCGGGCGGGCGAGGGACCAGCCGCCCCGCACCCCGGGGCCGGAGGTCAGGATCCCGGCCCGGGCGAGCGGCTGGAGGCGCTTCTTGAGGTACTCCTGCGGCAGGTCGAACCAGTCGGCCAGCCGCCGGATCGACACCGGCGCCCGGTCGTCCAGCCAGCCGAGCGTCACGCAGCAGTGCAGGCCCCATTCGACGCCTTCGCCCATCCGCATAACCGGGACTATACATGTCCCCGTTTACGCGGGCAGGCCCAGGGCGGCGATCAGGTCGCCGCCGTCTGGACCGCCGCACCACACCGCCCCGGCTCCGGCGGTGCCGTCTTACCACTGGTCGTGCGTCCCGCTCGCCGGGTACCGGTGAGCGGGACGCCCTAGCCGATCCCGGGCGGCCGGGGCCACCATGGGCTGTCATGGGCGAACTGACGATTCCGGCGGTGTTGGGACGGGCGGCGGAGGCGTTTCCGGACGCCGAGGCCGTGGTGGACGGGGACGTCCGGGTGACGTTCGCGCAGCTGCGGGACCGGGTGCGGGAGGCGACCGCCGCGTTCGCCGGCGCCGGGCTCGAGCCGGGCGACCGGATCGCGATCTGGGCGCCGAACGGGCTGCCGTGGATCGTCACCGTCCTCGGCGCGATGGGCGCGGGCGCGACGCTCGTCCCGCTCAACACCCGGTACAAGGGCGACGAGGCGCGCTGGCCGCTCACCCGCGCCCGCGTGAAGATGCTGTTCGTCGCCGACGGGTTCCTCGGCATCGACTACCCCGGCATGCTCGGGGTCGACGCGACCGGCGCCTACCCGGGCCTGCCCGACCTGAAGGGCGTCGTCACGTTCAACGGTGACGAGCGGCCGGGCGTGACGTCGTGGGCCGGGTTCATCGGCAAGGCCGTCCCGCTCGCGGACGCGGACGCGCGGGCCGCCGCGGTCCGCCCGGGCGACGTCGCCGACATCCTGTTCACGTCCGGGACGACCGGGCGGCCCAAGGGCGTGATGTGCACGCATGAGCAGAACATCCGGACGTTCGAGGCGTGGGCGGCGCGGACCGGCGTGCACGCCGGCGACCGCTACCTGATCGTCAACCCGATGTTCCACTCGTTCGGCTACAAGGCCGGCGTGATCGCCTGCGTGCTGAAGGGCGCCACGATGGTGCTCCAGCCGGTGTTCGAGGTGGCGGAGACGCTGCGGATCATCGAGGCGGAGCGGATCACGGTGCTGCCCGGCCCGCCGACGATCTACACCACGCTGCTGGACGCCCCCGGCCGCGGCGAGCGCGACCTGTCGTCGCTGCGGCTCGCGGTGACCGGTGCCGCCGACGTCCCCGTCGCGCTGGTGCGGCGGATCCGCGAGGAGCTGTTCCCGCAGGTCGTCACCGCCTACGGGCTGACGGAGTGCACCGGCACGGTGACCGCCTGCTCGGTGGACGACGACGACGAGACGATCGCGACGACCTGCGGCAGGGCCATCGACGACGTCGAAGTGAAGATCGTCGACGACCGGGGGGACGAGGTCCCGGCGGGTGCCGACGGCGAGGTGCTCGTCCGCGGCTACAACGTGATGAGCGGCTACCTCGACGACCCGGAGGCGACCGCCGAGACGATCCGGGACGGCTGGCTCGACACCGGCGACCGGGGCCGCCTCGACGAGCGCGGCAACCTGTCGATCACCGGACGGTCCAAGGAGATGTTCGTCGTCGGCGGGTTCAACGTGTACCCGGCCGAGGTGGAGGACGTCCTCGCGCGGCACGACGCGGTCGCCGAGTCCGGCGTCGTGGGCGTCCCGGACGCACGGATGGGCGAGGTCGGCCGCGCCTACGTCCGGCTGCGCCCCGGCCGCACCGCGACGGCGGACGAGCTGGTCGCGCACTGCCGCGAGCGCCTCGCGAACTTCAAGGTCCCCCGTGAGGTCGTCTTCGTGGACGAGCTCCCGAAGACCGCATCCGGCAAGGTCCGCCGCGTCGAGCTCAAAGAGCGGGCCGACGCCTGACTCTTTGACGTGCGGCGAGTCGTCGCTCCATAG
>NZ_JBGNUT010000020.1:0-189108 GCF_041951385.1 Actinomadura sp. NTSP31
TCGACGGCCACAAGCCGAGCAGCAAGTACGACACCGGCACCTCGGTCGGCCACCTCAAGGGCGT
This sequence comes from Actinomadura sp. NTSP31, assembly GCF_041951385.1. NCBI lineage: Bacteria > Bacillati > Actinomycetota > Actinomycetes > Streptosporangiales > Thermomonosporaceae > Actinomadura > Actinomadura sp. NTSP31. The sequence goes on from NZ_JBGNUT010000020.1 coordinate 65, forward strand.
CAAGTACCAGGTCCTGTCCTGGGGCCACGGCGCCGGCAAGAAGGGCACCCCCAAGCCCCTCGGCTGATCCGGCCCATCCGGCTGGCCCCCACCGAGGCGCCCCCCCCGATCCCCCTGATCCCCCCGAACACGGACCCCGCTCCCGTCCCCGGACGAGAGCGGGGTCCGTCGCGTCCGGGGACGGGAACGCAGGCGGACGCGACAGGTGGACGTAAAACGGGGAAAGATCACTGTGACCGTGGTCGGGCGGTATGGCGCCTGTGCCGTCCAGGATGCTTGAGTCGGGACCTTGGGCCCTAACAGGGTGTACGCACGCCTTGCATGCTGGAGACATGGAGCTTGATCGCAGTGGGCTGGAGGTCCTCGCCCCCGAAGAATGCCGGGACCTGCTGCGGCATGCCGATGTCGGCCGGATCGTCTTCACCCACAATGCCCTGCCGGCGGTCCAACCGGTCAACTACGTCCTCGACGGCGACGACATCGTGTTCCGCACCTCGGGGAGTTCCCGGCTGGCCACCGCTGCGACCGGAACCATCGTCGCCTTCGAGATAGACACCTTCGACACCGACGCGCGGACGGGCTGGTCGGTGGTCGCCGTCGGTCCGGCTCGCCGCGTTTCCGCGCCTGGCGAGATCGCCGCGCTGGAGAAGGCCGAACTGCGGACATGGGCGCCGGGACAACGGGACCAGTTCGTCAGGATCCGTCCCGAGATGCTTTCCGGACGTCGCATACCGGATGGTCCTGGCGTTGCCGTGGAGGACGAGGCTCAGGCCGTCGACCTGTGCCGCGAGCGCGGCAAGGGCACTGTGCTTGGTTGACCGGGCGCGCTGTGCCCAGCGGACGGTAGTTGCATGAGACGCTGTCGCGGTCGTCGTGGGCCATCGCGGTCTCGGCGGGCCCGCCGGCCTCATGCTAGGTCCGTCAACCTGCAGTTGGCCGCGCGGCGCTTCGCTGCGGGTCATGTATGCCGGGCGCTTCTCACAGACCCCCGTTGAGGTGGGTTTCGCGGTCTTGGACGGCACCGTGGGCAGTCGTCGCCGACATGACCGGCGTGGCTACCTGGCCCGCCCCTACATCGTCTACCGCAGCCGCGACGTTCGGTTGGCGACGGGTCCCACCCCTGCGGGGATGGGAGCGGACGCCGTGACCGCTCCGGACGGTCAGCGCCCGGGCCCGAGGGTCGCGCAGTGGTCGGGGACCTGGGTCTGCATCTCGCGAGGCGGCCGCTCGTATCCCTTCGGGGCGGGCCGCGGAGGCAGTTCGAGCGGCGGGCGCTCCACCTCCGCGTAGGGAACGGTCGACAGCAGGTGGGCGATCATGTTGATCCGCGCCCGTCGCTTGTCCTCGCTCTCGACGACGTACCACGGTGCTTCGGGGATGTCGGTGTGGACGAACATCTCGTCCTTGGCCCGCGAGTAGTCCTCCCACCTCATGATCGACTCCAGGTCCATGGGGGAGAGTTTCCATCGCCGCATCGGGTCGTCGAGCCGGCTGCGGAAGCGTCGTTCCTGCTCGGCGTCGCTGACCGAGAACCAGTACTTGCGCAGCATGATGCCGTCCTCGACGAGGAGGCGCTCGAAGATCGGGCACTGGTGGAGGAAACGGGTGTACTCCTGCTGTGTGCAGAAGCCCATGACCCGCTCGACGCCCGCCCGGTTGTACCAGGACCGGTCGAACAGCACGAGCTCGCCGGCCGCGGGCAGATGCTCGACGTAGCGCTGGAAGTACCACTGCGTGCGTTCCCGGTCGGTCGGCGCGGGGAGCGCCACGATGCGGGCCACCCGGGGGTTGAGGTACTCGGAGACCCGCTTGATGGTGCTGCCCTTCCCGGCCGCGTCCCGGCCCTCGAAGACCACGACGACGCGGGCGCCTTCGGCGCGCACCCATTCCTGGAGCTTCACCAGCTCCGCCTGCAGGCGGAGGAGTTCCCGTTCGTACACCGCGCGGCGCAGCCGCTTGACCTTTCCCGGCGCCTTGCTCATAGCCGCCCTGCACGCCAGTCGAGCAGGTTGGGCAAGATGCGGGACTCGCGGCGCTCCAGCGCGAACATTGGTGCCTTCCTCGGACCGGGCCTGGGGCACCCGCCGATGGGAGAAGGGCCGCCTGGTCCGCTGCTCCGGGCTCGGTGCCCTGCCTCCCATCGGCGGGTGCCGATTACATCGTTTCTCCGCGGGCGTTCCGTTCCCAGGGCCATCGGTCACGTGACGCCGGGACCAAAGTCCCTCGAGGATCAGTTCACCTGGCGCCGGTCCAGGCGGGACCAGTCGGCGTCCCACATCCGTGCGCGGCGGCGCTCGCAACGCCGGCGGACCAGCAAGTAGACCGCCAGCGGCGGTGCTCCCGCGAAGCCCAACGCTGCGGCGCCGGCGAACGCGGTGGCGGTGACGATGGCGGCGCGGCTCTGCGGCCGCTGGGCGGGCTCTCCCGAGGCGTCCACCCAGACCCGTCGTACCGTGCCGGGGCTCATCGACTTCCTTGCCGGGACGGTTGTCCAGTGCGTCCGGCCGTCCGGGCTCGTCCAGGTCAGCACGGTGTGGAAGTAGCGCACTTGGCCGGTGCTCGCGGGCTCGGTGCGGGCGACGCGGGCGTCCACCAGACGATGCGTGGCCGTCTGCGCCGCCTCGGCCCTCATACCGGACCGGTAAGCCAGCGACACGCCGCGGCCCACCGCAGACAGAGGCGAAGGTCGGCGCAGCGACCGGCCTGATCACTCGTCGCTGATCACTCGGAGCGGCCGCGGTCCTTGGGAGCGTCGGCCTTGAGTTGCGCGGCGAGGGCGGCGGCCTGGGTGCGGCGGCTCATGCCGAGTTTGCTGAAGATGCTGGAGATGTAGTTCTTGACGGTCTTTTCCGCCAGGAAGAGGCGTTCGCCGATCTGCCGGTTGGTGAGGCCTTCGCCGATGAGTTCCAGGATGTGGCGTTCCTGTTCAGTGAGGCCTTTGAGGGGGTCCTTCTTCTCTTGGCGGGCGCGGATCCGCTGGAGCATGCGGGCGGTGCTGCGGGGGTCGAGGAGCGACTGGCCGGAGGCGACGGTGCGGACGGCGCCGACGAGGTCGGAGCCGTGGATCTGTTTGAGGACGTAGCCGGAGGCGCCGGCCATGACGGCTTCGAAGAGGGCGTCCTCGTCGTCGAAGGAGGTCAGCATCAGGCAGGCCAGGTCGGGCATCTGGGAGCGGATTTCGCGGCAGACGGTGACGCCGTCGCCGTCGGGGAGGCGGACGTCCAGGACGGCGACGTCGGGCCGGGCGGCGGGGATCCGTGCCAGGGCGTGTTGTGCGGTGCCGGCTTCGCCGACGATCTCGATGTCGTCCTCGGCGGACAGCAGGGCGGCGACGCCGCGGCGGACGACCTCGTGATCGTCCATCAGGAACACCCGGATCGTCTTCGTGTCCTGCGGAGCGTTCTGATCGTCCGGCCCGTTCATAGTGATCGTTCCCTTGAGTCAGTGGTGATGGCACGGACGCTACCCGGCGCGCGGGGCCTCTCACAGGCGCCGGAAGTCCCTCGATCCCCGGGACGAACGTCCCATCGAGCAGATGCGGTCTTGTCGCGGACCTTCGGCCCTTTCGGCGGGTGAGGCCGGGTGATGGGCTGGAAGTAGAGAGCGGAAGGAGCGATCGATGCATACCAGCGACAGCGCCGCGATCGGGCGTGACGTCCTCCGCGGCGCAGTGGAGGACGCGATCCGGGCACCGTCGGTGCACAACACCCAGCCATGGCGCTTCAGCGCGCGCGGGTCGCGGATCAGCCTGCGCGCCGACCCCGATCGCCGCCTGGACGTCGCCGACCCGCAGGGCAGGGAAATGCTGATCAGCTGCGGGGCGGCCCTGTACAACCTGCGGCTGTCACTGCGGAAGCGCGGCTACGAACCGGACGTGCGGCTGCTGCCCGACGTGGATCGCCCGAACCTGCTGGCCGATGTCGAGGTGGAACCCGATCGGGAGCCGGTCACCAGGGAGATCGACGGAGAGTACGCCCAGATCGAGCGGCGGCACAGCCACCGCGGCGGATTCCGGCCGGGCCCGGTGCCGCCCGGTCTGCCGGCGGCCCTGAGGCTCGCGGCCGAGCAGGAAGGAGCTCGGGTCGTCCAGGCCGTCGACGTCCATGTCAAGGGCGCGCTGGCCGCGCTGACCGACGCGGCCGAGCACGTCCAGCGCCGCACGTCCGCCTACTCGACGGAGATCGCCCGCTGGGCGCCGTCGCCGACCACGGCGCGTAAGGACGGCGTGCAGCCCGTCTCCTATCCGAGGCGGACCCCCAGGACCGAACCGCACTTCCCACCGCGAGACTTCGCCCGCGGACAGGGGTGGGGCGTCGAGCCCGCAGACGACGACGGGATCGCTCTCACGGGCATCGCCGTGCTGCTCGTCACGGCCGAGGACACTCCGGCCGCGTGGCTGCACGCGGGCCAGGCGCTGGAGCGCATGCTATTGCGCGCCGCCCAGGACGATTTGTCTGCCGCATTCCACACGCAGGCAATGCAGGTTCCCGAGCTGCGGGCGTTCATCCGCACGCATTTCTGCGGCGACGCCCACCCGCAAATGCTCCTGCGGATCGGAGTGCCGGCGGGGGAGGAGTTGGCGACCGTGCGGCGGCCGGTCGAGGACGTCATGCTCGAGGAGCCCTGATCGGGATGGGATCGGCGATACTGGGGGCGTGACCGATGAGCCCGGGGCGGGCGAGGACAAGGCACGGCTGATTCTTCCTCAATTGCAGTTGGACGATCTCCTGGCCGAACTCCAGACCAGGCTGGCGGCGGCGCGGTCGACCCGTGACCGGGTGCACGCCCTGCTGGAGGCCGTGGTCTCCATCGGCGGCGAGCTGGACCTGGAGACGGTGCTGAGGCGCATCACCGAAGCCGCCACCACGCTCGTCGACGCCCGCTACGGTGCGCTCGGTGTGATCGACGAAGAGGGAGAGCACCTCGTCCAGTTCGTCACCGTCGGGGTCACCGAGGACGAGATCGCGGCGATCGGCCACTGGCCGCACGGCCTCGGCATCCTGGGGCTGCTGATCAAGGAGCCGCAGTCGCTGCGGCTGCCGGACCTGCCCGAGCACGCCGAGTCGTACGGTTTCCCGGCCAACCATCCGCCGATGCGCACGTTCCTGGGCGTCCCCATCCGGGTCAGGGACGAGGTCTTCGGCAACCTCTACCTGACGGAGAAGGCCGGCGGCGGTCACTTCGAGGAGGAGGACGAGGTCGTCGTCACCGCGCTGGCGACGGCCGCGGGTGTGGCGATCGAGAACGCCCGGCTGTATCAGGAGGCCAGACGGCGGGAGCGCTGGCTGGAGGCTTCCGCGGAGATCACCACGGCGTTGCTGTCGGGGACCGATCCGCACCAGGTCACCGCCGTGGTCGCCGAGCGGGCGCGCGAGATCGCCGACGCGGAACTGGCCACCGTCGCGTTGGTCGACGAGGCGGGCGGTGAGTTCGTGGTGGAGGCCGCCGACGGCACCGAGGCCGATCGGATGCGCGGGTTGCGGATCCCCGGGGACCATTCGATCGCCGGGAACGTCTTCGGGAAGGGGACGACGCTGCGCCTGACCGACGGTGCCGCGGCGGTCAGCGAGGCCGGCACGCCGGTCGACTTGGAGATCGGTCCGCTCCTGGTGGTGCCGCTGGGCGTGGGCTCCTCGGCCCGCGGTCTCCTCTCGGTCGTCAACGGACCCGGCGGACCGGCCTTCTCCGAGGGGACGCAGCGGCTGCTGGAGGCGTTCGCCGGGCAGGCGGCGGTGGCCCTGGAATTGGCCGACCGGCGCCGCGACGCCGAACGGCTGGCGCTGCTGGAGGACCGCGACCGGATCGCCAAGGACCTGCACGACACCGTCATCCAGCGGCTGTTCGCGACCGCGATGACGCTGATGGCCGCCATCAAGATCACCCAGAAGCGGGAGGTCGCGGTCCGGGTCCAGCGCGCCGTGGACGACCTCGACGACACCATCCGCCAGATCCGCTCGTCGATCTTCGCGCTGCAGGCGGCGGGCGACGAGGAGTCCCTGCGCGGCCGCGTCCACGCCCTCGTCGAAAACGCCGCCGAGCAACTGGGGTTCTCCCCGTCGGTGAGGCTCGACGGCCTGCTCGACATCTCCGTCGACGATGAGACCGGCGAGCACTTGCTGGCGATCGTGCGCGAGGCGCTGTCGAACGTGGCGCGGCACGCCCGGGCCAGTGAAGCGGCCGTCGTCATCGATGTCGGCGACGAGTTGACGGTGCGCGTCGAGGACGACGGTGTGGGCATTCCCGAGGGCGGCCGCCGTAGCGGCCTTCGCAACATGAGCGAACGCGCCGAGACCTGCGGCGGCTCCTTCGATATCAAGCGGCGGCCGGGTGGCGGCACGATCCTGGTCTGGCGCGTGCCGCTCAAGGACGGATGACCGTTCACGGTCCGATTGTCGCCGGGTCCAGATCCGCTCACTATTTCCCTCCCGAGTCCTTCCTGGCGAGGTTAAGACACCAGGGACGTCCCGACTGAGAACAGTCGGTCTGCAAGCACGGGAAAACGGCTGGGTAACGGGACGTAGGTCCCGTCCATCATGACCCGAACGGACCTACAGCACGCGCTGCCCATGAAGTTGAATTCGAGGTGGCAAAAGAAAAGGCGATGCGATGGAAGGTGAGACACGATGGCGGTCTCCGAGCACAAGATGACCACCCGGCACGGACACCGCGCGCTGGTGCGGGTGGTGGCCCCCAAACCGCTGACCGAGTCGCCCGCCGCCCGGTACATGTGGGCGGCCGCGCGGCTGGCGCTGGGGTGGGTGTTCCTGTGGGCGTTCCTGGACAAGCTGTTCGGGCTGGGGCACGAGACCCCCGCCGCCAAGGCGTGGACCAAGGGCGGTAGCCCCACCGAAGGATTCCTGAAGTTCTCGCCGAAGGGCCCGTTCGCCGGGTTCTACCACGACATCGCCGGCGCGGCCTGGGCCGACTGGCTGTTCATGATCGGTCTCGGCGGCGTCGGCGCCGCCCTGATCCTGGGCGTCGGCATGCGGATCGCGGCGGCCGGCGGCGCGGCGCTGCTGGTCATGATGTGGTCGGCGACCCTGCCGCCGGCCAACAACCTCTTCATGGACGACCACCTGATCTACGCGATCCTGATCATCGGCCTGGCCCTGGTCAGCGCCGGCGACACCCTCGGCCTCGGCCGCTGGTGGGCCAAGATGCCCCTGGTCCAGCGCCTTCCGATTCTCAAGTGACCCGATAGACGAAGACACCCGAGAGGCGCTCACTTCGGTGAGCGCCTATTCGGCGTGCGGCAGCGGGACACAGGCGCATCGCATGTCACGGAAACGCGCCCCTCGGGCCCCGCGGTGGCCGCGAAAGACGGGAGTGCCCGGGCCGGTGGGGCGGCGCCCCCGAATGTCGGATTCGGGACCTCTGGTGAAAGTAGCGGGACCTTGGCCTCTCCCCTCATTCATCTCCGAGAGTGATTCTGGTTTCAAGACACCGATCAGAAACCGGAAAGGGGGCCGCGAAATGACTGCTACGGAACGGCGTTCCCGCGGAATCTCGCTGAACCACAACGAGACCGTGGTGGCGGCGAAGCGCAGGGGTATCTCGGTGAACCACAACGAGACCGTCGTCGGGGCGAAGCGCAGGGGTATCTCGGTGAACCACAACGAGACCGTCGTCGGGGCGAAGTGCAAGGGCATCTCGATCAACCACAACGAGATCCTGGTCGCGCGGCGGTAGGAACGGCCCGTCTCGGGCTGGGGGATCCGAAAGGTCGGTCATGAACATGTCGGCGAAGCGGCTCGTCCGTGGCGCTGCGGGTGGCACCTTCCGGATCCCTCGGTTCGTCCCCGACCTGCCGCGGCAGGTCTGGGTGGTGCTCGCCGCGGACGCGGCCTCGGCCGCGGGCAGTGGTCTCACCCTTCCCTTCCTCCTGGTCTACCTGCACACGGTGCGCGGTCTCGACGTGCGCTGGGCGGGCCTCGCGGTGTCCGCGGTGGCCTTCGCCGGCCTTCTGGGCAACCCGGCCGGCGGTCAGCTGGCGGACCGCGCGGGGGCCCGCAACGCCCTGGTGGCCGGTCTGGTGGTCGCGGCCGTGGGATCGGCCGCGCTGGTCGGCGCCGGGTCGGTGCCCGCGGCGTTCGTCGCGTGCGGGCTGCTCGGTCTGGGCGCGGCGATCATCTGGCCGGCGCAGGACGCGCTGCTCGGCTCGCTGGCCGGTCCGGCACAGCGATCGACGGTCTTCGCGGTGCGCCACGCGACCATGAACTTCGGGCTCGCGATGGGCGCGGCCGCGTCCGGGCTGCTGGCCGACCTGTCCTCGGCGGCGAGCTTCCAGCGCCTGTACCTCCTGGACGCGCTGAGCTTCCTGCTCCTGATCCCGGTGCTGATGCTGTGCCGGGGCCTCGGCCGCAGGCCGCCCGCGGACGACGGCGCGGCCGACGACGGCCCGCGCGGATTCCGGCACGCCATCGCCGACAAGCCGTTCCGCTGGATCTGGGTCTGGCTGTCGCTGGCCGTGGCCGCCGGCGCCGCGCAGTTCCACGCCGCTTTTCCCGCGTACGCCACCGGCGAGGGCGGCCTCACCGCGGGCGGGCTCGGCATCGTCTACGCGGCGAACTGCGTCACCGTGCTGGCCGTCCAATTGCCCGTCCTGAAGGTCATGGCCGGACGGCGGCGGACCCACGGCATGGCGCTGGTCTGCCTCTGCTGGGCGGTGTCCTGGGGACTGACCCTCTTGGCCGATGGCCGCCTCATCGTTTTCGCGTTGGCGATGGTCGTCTTCGCGGTCGGCGAGACGTTCCTGGCGCCGACCGTGGCGCCGCTGGTGAACGACCTGGCCCCGGCGCATTCCCGGGGCCGGTACAACGGCCTGCACGCGCTGGCGTACACCACCGGCTTCATTGTCGGCCCGGCGGCGTGCGGCCTGGCCTTCGCCGGCGGCGCCGCGGCGGCGTTCCTCGGCGGATGCGTCGCGGTGCTCGCCGTGGCGGCCGCGCTGACCAGGCGCGTCGAGCGTCTTCTGCCCGCGGGCCTCGATCTCGGACGGCCCGGCACCGCCCGACCGGAAGAGGGAGCGGCATGAAACGGCCGGACGCCGTTGCGGACGAGGTCAGGTCGCTGTTCGCGGCCGGCCGGGCGTTCGAGGAGTCAGGCGATCAAGACGCCGCCGAGGTGCCCTACCAGCGGATCCTGGGGCTGGCCGGCGACGCGGCCGGGGCGCGGGCGGACGCATGGCGGGCCGATGCCCTCCACGCGCTGGGCAAGCTGGCACGCCTCCGGGGCGGCTACGGCGAGGCCGCGTCGCTGCTCCGGCGCGGCATCCGGCACGCCGAGCAGGCGTACGGACCGGACGCTGCCGAGACCGCCTACCTGCTGAACGAGCTTGCCGTCACCTTCAAGTACGCGGGTCGGTTCGAGGAGGCGTCCCGGCTCTACCTGGACGCCCTGGCCATCATCGAGCGGACGGGCGGATCCGACCCGAACGACGTCGCCGGCCTCTGCCACAACCTCGGCGGCCTCGAACACGCCCGAGGGAACTACGCCGAGGCGGCCGGGCATGCCCGGCGTTCGGTCGAGCTGCGCATCCGCGCGCTGGGCGACGGCCATGTCGACGTGGCCGCGGACCGGGCCGCGCTCGCGGCGATCCTCGACGCCCTCGGAGAGGACGCCGAGGCCGAAGCGCTGCTCACGGACGCCCTGGACGTCTTCACCCGCGCCCTCGGACCCGATCACCTCGAGGTGGCGATCACCCAGGGCAACCTGGCGGCCCTGCTCCACCGGCGTGGGGAGACGGCCCGGGCCGAGAGGCTGTACCGCAGGTCCCTGGTGCTTCGGGAGAGGACCCAGGGACCCGGGCACCCGGACCTCGCGACCGTCCTGCACAACCTCGCGCGGCTGTGCGAAGACCGTGGCGACGCCGTGGCGGCCGAGCCGCTCTACCGGCGTGCCATTGGCATCCTCGGACCCGAGGTTGCGGCTGATCACCCAGTTCTGCGGTCCTGCCGGGACGGGCTGGCGGCGCTGTCCCTCGAACCCCCGCGCGCAGACGGCAGGGATGCGGGCACCGGCTGATGAACCGTTCGGCGACGATCGTGCGAGGTCCATCGGTCGGTCAGCACGTCCCCACGGCCTTAAAAGGATTCGGCCTGCTCGGAGCCGTCGTCCCAGCCGGACCTCTCACGCTCTCGGATAGGCGGTCGGGCGGGTGTCGTCGCGCTCGTAGGCGAGGTCGCTGACGACGTCCACGACGCCTTCGGCCGCTGCGGTGGAACACGCTTAGCAGGTCGCGCTGGGCGACGATGCCGCACAGGCTCCGCTCGCGTCGACGGCGGGCGAGGTCATCAGGCCGCCGGCGTCGATCGCGAGGGCCTTGCTGAGTGCGTGGTGCCGGCGGCGGCCCCACAGCGGGCGTTCTCCGGCGTCGTCGGGCTTGAACTCCTCCTTGCGGAGCGGGTCGGCTTCGGTGACGATTCCGGCGAGGCGTCCGTCGTCGTCGAGGACGGGCACGGCGCTGAAGGGCTACGAGGTTTCCTGGGACGCGGCGGTCTGGTCGGCGCAGATGACCACCGGGCAGCGCGCCAGCTCGCGGGCGACGGGCACGGTGTCGCCGCCGAAGGGGTTGCCGTGCTCGGAGTTCACCCGCGCGCCGATCACCAGCAGCTCGGCGTGCTCGGCGGCCTTGGCCAGAACCTCGCCGGGCCTGCCATGAGCGATCTTGAGGCGGGTCGTGAGGTGCTGGGTGCGGGGGACGGCGTGGGCGACCAGGTCGCGCAGCCGCAGCCACTCCTTGGCGGTGCGCAGCGGGCGGGGCATGGCGTCGGCGCCGGGGTTCACCACCCGGATGACGTCCAGGCGCGCGCGCCGCTCCACGGCCTCCCGGGCGGCGCGGCGGAGCGCGGCCAGGGAGTTGGGGGATCCGTCCACGCCGACCACGACGGCGCGGTGTTCGAGCAGGATCTGCATTGATGACCTCCCTCGGTCGCTTCCAGCGTCGCAACCGGCCGGCCGGGAGATCAGTGCCGAGCGTCCCGTACGTCCGGGACCTTCGACCCGCTCGAATCAGTGTCCGCTTACGGGGGGCGCTGGCATCGGGAGGCGCGTCATTTCGCCCGCCGCGCATGGGCGGACGGCATCGCCGAAGACCTGCGGGGCGGTGAACGTATGAACGGCCCCGTTCCGCGACCAAATCTGGTCACATGGTCGCGGAGCGGGGGCAGTTCATTCACGTGGGTCGGCCCTGGTGGACGGGGGCGTTCTGCCAGGCCGCGACGCCTGCTGTGGTGGCGGCCCTGGCCTGGGACAGCTTCTGCATGGCGAGTTCGCGGGGCGGCACGTCCATCTGCTGGACCCACCGCCGGGTGCCCGCGAGCAGCGCCGAGCCGCTGAGCGCGACGCCGGTCAGGCTGAGGAGCGTCCCCGCTCCGATGAAGGCGGCACCGGCGAGAAGCGAGCCCGTGTTCAACTGGCGCGGCGGCGTGACGGTCTGATCGGTCATCTCGCGGTCTCCTCATCCGGACGGTCGTCGGCGGCCTCGGGCCGCAGTACTTCGGTGCGATCAGCATGGGGCCGGGTGATGGGCGGGCCATCACCCGGCCAGGGTGATTGCCCGCGCTGGTCCGGTGGCAGCCGAGCATGCTCTGGCGCCCGAGCCGGCGACCACGCGCCCTGGCCTCTCCATGGGACGTTGCTCGCCCGCTGCGGGTGATGACGTCCATGCCGGGCGGGACGAACCTGTCTCCAGATCAGTCCACTGGAGCCTGCGTCATGGTCGGTGGCACATGACTGCGCGGCGGCTCCCAGCCGACACCACCACGCGGCCGCCACATCCCTCACGACCGACAGGAGATCGACCATGGACGACTACCCTCTGCTGGGCGTGTTCTGGACCACGATGTGGTTCTTCCTCTGGATTCTCTGGTTCGCGCTGCTGTTCCGCGTCATCGCCGACCTCTTCCGTGACGACTCGCTGAGCGGCGGGGCCAAGGCCGGCTGGTCCGTCCTCGTCATCGTCCTGCCGTTCATCGGGGTCTTCGCGTACCTGGCCGTGCGAGGCGGCGGGATGGGCGACAGGGAGACCAACTGGCACCGGCGGCGCGGGATGGACCATCGGCACAACATGCTCCCTGGCAGCGTGCCCGCCGGTCAGGCCGGCGCACTGGAGCGGCTCGTCGACCTCAAGAACCATGGCGACCTCAGTGCCGACGAGTACGAGCGCGCGAAGGCCAAGGTTCTGGCCGGTTGAGTGGAACGCCTCCGGCGCGGTGTGAATCCCTCCGCCGCGCCGGACGGGACGTATACGAAACTTGACCGACCTTGTCAAGGGGCACTCCGCCGACGGCTCCGAGCCGGCCCGCATCCGGGATCGCATACTGGACGAGGCTGACACTGGAGCTCCCATGGCTTGGTACTCGCATGTGGTCGTCGGATACGACGGGTTACGCGAGGGGGAAAGGGCACTGCGCTGGTCGGTGGACGAGGCGCGGCGCCGGCGCATCGGGCTGACGGTCTGCCACGCGTGGTCCTGGCCGTATCTGGAGCGCGAGGTCGACCCTTCCGCGAAGCGGGTCATCAGGACGCTGGCGGAGAGGGTGCTCGAGCACGGAGTCGGCCTCGCCAGTGGGCTCGCGCCCAGGACCGCGGTCACCGGCCGGCTCGTGGAAGGGCCGGTGGCCTCGGTGCTTCTGCACGAGAGCGCGCGTGCCGAGCTGGTCGTGCTGGGCGCGAACGGCCATGACGAGATGCCGCTGGGGGCCACGGCGTCCCGGGTGGCGGCCCGCGCGCCCTGCCCGGTGATCGTCGTACGGGATGTGGGCCCGGGGGACGGGCGGATCGTCGTCGGGTACGCCGACGCGGTGTCCTGCAGCAGGGTCCTCGCGTTCGGCTTCGCCGAGGCGGCGCTGCAGGGCTGGCGGGTTCACCTGGTGCACGGTTACGGAGCGGAACGGGCGCCGCCCGGCGCCGGGAGCGGCGGGCGGGCGGACATGGCGGAGCTCGGGCGGGCGGCGGGCGCCAGGCTCGAACGCTTGATCGCGCCGCACAGGGCCAGGCACCCGAACGTCGACGCACGGATTTCGATCACTCCCGAGCCACCGCGCCGCGCGCTCGCCGGAGCGGCGGCGGGAGCCCAGATGCTCGCGATGGGGGACCGGGTGGCGGAGGGGGACCCGCCGCTCCTGCTGGGCTCGACCAGCCAGGCGATGCTCCTGTACGCGCCGTGCCCCGTCGCGATCGTGCACCGGAACGGGGATTCGCTCACCCGGGTGAGGCCGCCTCACCCGGGTGAGGCGGCCACAGGGGTGGTTGTCGGGTCACCCCACGGAGAGGGACACCTTACCTAAGGCCCTCCCCCTTCGGACGGAGCCCGACGATGATGACTGTTCAGCCTGTCGAGGACATCGCACGACCACCTGGTGCGGCCGCCCACGCGGCCGTGCCGATGGGCACGGAGGACTACAAGGCGACGCTCCCGTTCATGTCCGAGCGTGTCGTGGTCCGGGCCCGGTTGCTGGAGCATCTGAGGAAGGGCGTTCGCGGTCCGCTCACGGTGGTCACCGGTCCACCGGGAGCGGGAAAGACCATCGCCGTCGCGTCCTGGGCGGCCCTGGAACCGCGAGCGGCGGGACCCGTCCTCTGGATTTCCGGGGAACGGCCTGTGCACACGATCGAAGGGTTCTGCGCACGCCTTGCCGGGAGTCTGTCCGAGTCAGGGGTCGCGGGGTGGACGGGGCTCTCCCGGAGCGGCGATGACGATGATGTTCTGACGGAGGTGGCGGCGCATCTGGCCGGATTGGGCACCCGGGTGGTGCTGGTGCTGGACGACTTCCCGCCGGAGCCGGACTCGGTGCCGGCCGACTGTGTCGTCCAGCTGATGGCGTACGCGGGGCCGGCCCTCCACATCGTCATCATGTGCCGGAGCGATCCGCCGCTCCCGCTGCGCCGGTACTCGCTGGCCGGTCGGGTCACCCAGATCCGCGCCGGCGATCTGGCGTTCGGCGAGCCGGAGATCGCGGCCGTTCTCGCCCAGCACGGCGTGCGGCTCAGCGCGTCCGCACTGCGGGCGCTCGGCGCGAGGACGGAAGGGTGGGCGGCGGGCGTGCGCCTCGCCGCGATGTCGATGGAGGCTCATCCCGATCCCGAGGCGTTCGTCGAGCAGTTCGCCGGCGACGACCAGGCGGTGGTCGGCTACCTGCTGGAGGAGGTGCTCGACGCGCAACCGCCGGCCGTCAGGCGCCTGCTGCTGGCCACGAGCGTCGTGGACGGCGTCAACGCCGAGCTGGCGGCGGAACTGGCGGGTCCCGGAGCCGCCGTGGCCTTCGCCGCGATGACGGAGCGGAACTCGTTCGTCGAGCCGCTCGGCCATGGCTGGTATCGGTACCACGCGATGTTCCGCGAGGCGTTGCGTCTCGTCCTTCGTCATGAGACGCCTGGGGAGGAAGCCGTCCTGAACCGCCGGGCGGCCTCCTGGTTCGACCGCGCGGGCCGGCTGACCGAGGCCGTCCAGCAGGCCGCGTGCGCGGGGGACTGGCGGTACGCGGCCTGGCTGGTCGTCGACCGGCTCGCCGTCGGGCGGGTGCTCGGCTTCCGCGTGGCCGACCCGCTCGCCGAGGTCTTCCGCGACATGCCGGGCGAGCCCGCCTTCTCCGGCTCGGAGCCGGAGCCGGCCATCGTGGCGGCCGCCGTGGCGGTGTCCCGTGGCGACGAACGGGCCTGTGCCGTCGCCCTCCAGCACGCCGAGCGTCTTCTCGGGCGTCTTCCGATCGGGCAGGCGCCCGCGGCGCGGCTCTGCGCCAGCGCGGTCCGTTTCGCCCGGGACCGGTCCCTCGACTCCATCGCGGCCGAGGGGCCGGCCGTTGAGGCCCGGGGCCGCCCGCTCAGATTCCCGGAACGGCTGCTGGGCGAGAATCCGGGCCTGCGGTCGCTGCTCACCTCGGTGCAGGCGGCCGCCGTCCTGCGGGACGGCCGGCTGGACGAGGCGGCCGGGCTCTTCGAGGTGGCCGTGGAGGCCGCGACGCAGGCGGGCGGTGACTTCCAGCGCCGGTCCTCCCTCGGATACCTGGCGCTCGTCGAGGTCCTGCTCGGCAGGGTGACTCGTGCCGCGGAGCTCACCGGCCGTGCCGCCCGGCTGCCAGAGGTGTCGACGTCTCCGCCCGGCAGGCGGTCGGCGGCCGCGCACCTGGCGAGCGCCGCCGTGGAACTCGAACGCTGCGAGCCTGCCGCGGCATGTGAGGAGCTGGGCAAGGCGGAGTCGGCGCTCCTCGACTGCCCCGACGCGTTCCTGTCCGTCGTGCATCGCCTCTTCGCCGCCCGCGCGGAGGTCGCGCGAGGACGGCCCGCACGTGCCCTCGAGGTGCTCGGCGTGATCGGCCGGGAGCCGCGGCGGGTGCCCTGGCTCGATCGCAGGCTGCGCCTGGTGGCCGTGCAGGCCCACGCGGCCCGCGGAGCGGTGGACGAGGCCCGGGCCGCCGCGGTGCTGGCCGGCGGCGCGGGCATGCCCGGTTCGGCCGTGGCGTTGGCGCGCGCGGAGATGTGCGGTGGCGAGCACGGGGCCGCGGCCGACCTGGTGCGGCAGGTCCTGGCCGGACCGCCGGCCGTGCCGGCCGACGTCCGCGTCGAGGCCTGGCTCCTGGACGCGTGTCTCGCCTACGGCGGACAGGAATCGCCGCGTGGCCGCCGCTCCCTCGACCGCGCGTTCCGGCTCGCCGATCGCGAGCAGATCCGGCTCCCGTTCGCGCTGGCCAGGGAATGGCTGGGTCCCGTACTGCGACATGATCCGGAACTGGGACGGCCGTACCAGCGGCTGCTCGGCCCGCTCGGCATGGGCGTCCGGGCACCTCGGTCCCCGGGCGGACCGGAGCGGGAGAAGACGGCCGCCGTCGAGAGCCTGAGCCCGCGGGAACTCGATGTCCTGCTGCGGCTGGCCCGGATGCTGACCACCGAGGAGATCGCCGCGGATCTGTGCCTGTCGATCAACACGGTCAAGACGCACCTCAAGAGCATCTATCGGAAGCTCGGGGTGACGAGGAGGGGAGAGGCGGTGCGGCGCGCCCGGACGCTCGCGTTGCTGCGCGACTGAGCCGTCCCGGCGGGCCGGTCAGAGGATTCCGACGTCCTGAGCGCGCCGCAGTGCCTCGTCCCGGGAGGAGACTTCGAGTTTGCGGTAGATCGCACGGGCGTGCGTCTTGACGGTGTTCTGGGTGACGAACAGCTCGGCGCCCACCTCGCGCAACGACATCTCGCTGCGCAGCAGGCGCAGGACGGCGAACTCGCGGTCGGTCAGCGGCTCCAGCTGCACGGTCGCCTTGGCCAGGGTGTTCAGCTGCCGCTGGAGCTGCGCATGGCGGACCCGCAGGCGGCCGGAGTCGGCCGGCAGCGAGGCCAGCAGCTCCGCGGCCTCCTCGGCCAGCGCCCGGGCCTCGGCGGTCTCCCCGAGGTCGAGCTGCACGCTGATGAGCAGGTGCAGGTTCTCCAGCGTGGGCCACGTGGCGAACCGCGGGGAACTTCTGCGGGCCTCCTGGACGCGTTCCAGGAGGGCCCGCGCCTCGGCGGTATGGCCGTGCCGCGTGAGCGAGGCGCCCATC
Organism: Actinomadura sp. NTSP31; assembly: GCF_041951385.1. Classification (NCBI taxonomy): domain Bacteria; kingdom Bacillati; phylum Actinomycetota; class Actinomycetes; order Streptosporangiales; family Thermomonosporaceae; genus Actinomadura; species Actinomadura sp. NTSP31. The sequence continues at coordinate 16,594 of NZ_JBGNUT010000020.1, forward strand.
GCCATGCGGGCGATGTCCATCTGGGCGGAGCCGGTGAGCTCGTGCGTTTCGGCGAGTGCGAGCGAAGCGGCGGCGAGTTCGGCCGCCTGCGTTTCCCGTCCGAGTTCGGCCGTCGTGAGGGAGAGGACCGCGAGCGCCTGCACCTTGGTGGCCGGGAAGGCGGCGATGTTCTCCGCGGCGTCCCTCAGCGGCGTGATGGCGGCCGAGTACTCGCCGGCGAGATAGTGGGCGCAGCCCAGGCTGCAGCGCGCCATGGCGTACCAGCGGGACGCGGGGTCGCTCTCGAGGGCGACGGCGGTGCGCGCCGACGCGATCATGTCGTGGACGCCTCCGGTCCCCATGATGCTCTCCAGCAACGCCGCCGACGACTCCAGGGAGGCCGCGCCGTCGGGCAGGGGCCCGGTGTGCCCGAGCCAGCGGGCCGTATCCAGCCAGCGCCGGCCGGACGCCTCGTCCCCGGACAGGGCCGTGATCCAGGCCGCGCACACGGCGGCCACCGGGTCGCGATCGAAGCGGCGGATGTCCACCGACGCCACCCAGCTCGCGATCGTCGCCAGCTGTGCCGTGCCGGATAGCGCGAAGAACGGCCAGTTGCGGGCGATGAGGCGGATGGCGTGGTCGGGATCGTCCGCGCCCAGGGCGTGCCGTACGGCATCGCCGATCCGGCCGTGCCGCTCAAGCCAGGAGCCGGCACGCTCGTGCAGCACGGTGACCATTTCCGGTTCGTGCGCGAGCAGCAGCCGGTGCAGGGCGCCCCGGAAGAGCGGGTGGTATCTGTACCAGTTCCGCTCTTCGTCGAGCGGTATGACGAACAGGTTGGACTGTGCCAGCCCGGCGACGATGGCACCGGAGTTCTGGCTGTGGGCCACCGCGGCGCACAGCGGAGCGGTGAAGGCCGTCAGGATGGACGTCCTGGCGAGGAAGCTGTACATCTCGTCCTGGAAGGGTGCGAACACCTCCTCCGAGAAGTAGTCCACGACGTGCCGGTTGGCGCCGTCGAAATCGCGGACGAACGCCGCCGGATCCGGGTGCTCCCGCATGCCCAGCGCGGCGAGGTGGACGCCTGCCGCCCACCCCTCGGTCCGCTCCACGAGGCCGTCGAGCTCGGCCTTGGACAACTGGACATTGCTCAACCGGCGGACGAACCGGTCCGTCTCCTCGGTGGTGAAGCTCAGCTGCCGGGCGCCCAGCTCCAGGACGTCACCGGACGCCCGGAACCGCGCCAGCGGCAGCTGCGGCTCCGCGCGGCTCAGGATGGCGAGCTGGACGTTGGCCGGCAGCCAGTCGATGAAGGACTCGAGCTGCCGGCGGCAGTCGGCGTTCTGAACGCGGTGGCAGTTGTCGAGGACGAGCACCACGCGGCCGTCGTGCCTGACGAGACGGTTGACGATCTCCAGCGGGAACGCGTCGCCGAAGGCCGACGGCTCGTCCGCGAACCCCTGGATCACGCCGGCCGCATCCGGCATGGCCCCGGCGTCCTCCAGGGCTCTGAGGATCGAGGTCCAGAGGATCGCGGGAACGTTGTCGCCGCGGTCCAGGGAGACCCAGGCGAACGCCCGGGTCTCGGCGGGGTCCGTGCGCCACTGCGCCGCGAGCGTCGACTTGCCGTAGCCCGCGGGTGCGGCGATGACGAACAGCCTTTCGGTTCGCGCGTTCGTCAGCGAACGCACCAGCGCCGACCGGCTGATCCACTCGTCGCGCGGCTCGGGAGCGCGCAGCTTCGTGACGGCGATGCCGTCGACCGTGGACGGAACCTCCGCGGCGGAACTCCGCCGCCGTCTGATCCGATGATTTCGCGGCATGGCCGGCGCCCCTTGTCACCCCCTGGCGATTCTCCGTCCGGGATCTTCCCTCGTCAACGTGTGTTCGGATCGGGAAGCCGGCGCACCTCGATGAGGTCCAGCCCCAGGGCGTGGACCTGCTCCAACACGCCGTACAGGGCCGCCTGGTCCAGATCCGGCCCCCACACCACGGTTTCGACCGGTTTGACGGTGACGTTGAGGCCCGCGAAGGCGCCCTGCAGCGAGCCGCGGAGCCGGCCCTTGATCCTGATCTCATAGCCGCAGCGCGGCTCGGGGCCGGTCACCGGCCCGGGCTGGCCTGCCGCCGGACCGCGTGCCGGATCCACAGCGCGACCCCGGCGGTCAGCAGGCCCCAGGTGATGAGCCACAGACCGAGCAGCCAGGTCAGCGCGGTGAGGGTGATCTCGGGGTACAGCAGCATGACCAGTCCCGCGGCGATCGACAGGCCGCCGGCGGCCGCCTGCGGGCCGCGTCCCCGCAGGCCCCGGTCGCTCACCGCGGTGACGAGTTCGACGATGCCGGCGATCAGCCAGAACAGGCCGAACAGCAGGGCCAGGGCCGTGACGGTCTGGAACTGGTGGCGCAGGACGATCACGCCGACGGCGATGGAGAACACGCCGAGCAGGGTGAACAGGACGCGGGCGGAAGTCCCCTCCCCCGCGGTGACGGCCAGGACGATCCGGTACACGCCGTGGCCTATCAACTTCAGGCCGAACAGGATGGCCACGACCTTGATGGTGGCGTCCGGCCACGCCACGATGGCGAGCCCGAGCCCCAGAGAGGCGAGCCCGGCGGCGACGGCGAATCCCCACGCGTTCGCCCCCAGCCGCATCATGAGCTTGTCGTCGGGTGGGGCCACCTGACCGGCTGCCTGCGGAGATGTCGCTGAGGTCATGGACCCTCCTCGGTCTTGCCCGTGCCCCGCAGGGGGCCGGGCAAATGGTCACCGCGCCGTGCGCGGTGCGGCGTCAAGCGCACCGCGGCCGAGCTGCCGACGCATCCTCCGTGGCGGGTGAGCGGCCCCCGGTTCAGCCGGGCCGGGCCCTCCGAGCGGCCTGGCCCACCTGTGCGCGCGTCTCATCCGCTGCGGGTGATACGGGCTGCGCCTCCACGGCCGACGGTGTTCTCGACCGAGTCGATTCATTCCGTGGCAGGAGGACCAGAAATGGCAGAAGGAGCGCACCCCCGGGGACGCGGCACCGGCGAGCCGGTGAGCGAATGGGCCGTAGGGCTCACCCTGTTCGCCGGATGCGTGATGATGCTGGTCGGGCTTTTCGGAGCGATCGCGGGGCTCTCCGCCATCCTCAAGGACCAGTTCTACGTCGTCCACGCCGACTACGTGTTCAAGTTCGACGTCACGGCCTGGGGCTGGATCCACCTGGCGGTGGGGATCGTGGTCGGGGTGGCCGGATTCTTCGTGCTCGCGGGGCGGACATGGGCCCGCGCGCTGGGCATCTTCCTGGCCGTGCTGAACGCCATCGCGAACTTCATGTTCATCCCCTACTACCCCGTCTGGTCCCTGCTGATCATCGCGCTGGACGTCGCGACGATCTGGGCCCTGGCCGTGTACTCCAAGCGGTCCGCGGACACCGCCTCGGACTGACCGATGACGGCGGACGGAGGCCGGGAGGCCGGCGTGTCCCCTCGCGCGGACTTCGCGGGCGCGGTGTACGGCTCGCTGCTGGCGGCCTCCGTCGTCGCCGGCACCAGCCCGCGCGAGGACCCGGTCCCGGCCTCCTCACTCGCGATCCTCCTGCTGGCCACCGGGCTGGTGTTCTGGCTAGCGCACGCCTACGCCCGCCTCGCGGGCGAACGTTCGCCCGGAACGGCGGTGGACTGGCCCGCCGTGAGATCGGTGGCCGCCGCCGAGCGGCCGCTCGCCGAGGCGGCGCTTCCCCCGGCCGCGGTGGCGGTCGCCGGCCGGCTGGCGGGGCTGGATGACGCGACGACCGCCTGGCTGGCGCTCCTGGTGGCGTTGGGCGGCCAGGTGGGCTGGGCGCTGGCGGCCTCCTACCAGGCCGGGGCCCCGCGGCGGCGGATGCTCCTGGCGGGGCTGGTCAACCTCTTCCTCGGCCTGGTCATCGTCGCCCTCAAAGTCCTGCTGGCCCACTGACGGATCCGCCCTCGGCGCGGCCCCATCGGGCGAGCAGCGTGACCAGCCCTTCGAAGCCGGCCAGCAGGACCGCGATGGCGAGGAGCGCCGTCCAGGAGGAGAACAGCAGGGCGACGATCGCGGCCGCCACGGCTCCGCCGAGCCGCAGCGGGTCGAGGTGGCGCGCCGTCCACCGGCGGAGTTCGTCGCTCGTGCCGACGTCGCGTGCCGTCCGCACGCCCTTGCGCCCGTACTCGACGGACGCGCGCCGCAGGGCGACGGGCAGCCGTCCGGGGCCCACGAGGTAGGCAAGGGCGGCGATGACGATTCCGAGCCAGAGCAGCTGGTCGCCGCGCACCCGCAGGGTGGTGAACACCTCGTGCATCGCCACCGAGGCGGCCTGGCGGTACAGCCCCTCCGGCACGTGGGCGAGCAGCTGGTCCCGGACCGCCCGGAGCACGGCCGACAGCACCACCACCGACAGCGCCAGCCCCACACCGAACTGCAGGAGCGTCCGGCGGCGGTGCGGGGCGATCGCCAGGGCCGTCGCCAGGAGCAGCAGGGTCCCGGTGATCAGGAGGGCCACGGAGCGCTTGAAGACCAGCACCGCCTGCTGCAGCTCGCCGAGCGTGTCGCGGTTGTACAGCTTGATCTGGGCGAAGTCGGCGGGCAGCGCGACGCCCAGCGCGGTCTCGACGCGTTGCCGCAGGCCGGGAGGGACCTCGCCGGACGTCAGGGCGGGGAGGTCGAGTCGCTTGCCGAACATGGTGGGCAGCCGGCTCTCGAGGGCGACCAGGATGTTGTTGACGATGGGCAGCAGGTTCAGCGTCACGGTCCCGCCGCTGACCGACACGGTCTCACTGCGTTTCTCCAGGATCGCCACGATGGTGGCATGGGCCTGGCGATCGGCGTCGTCCCAGAGCGCCCGGAACTGCGCGGTCGCCATGAACTTCTGGATCGTGTCCCGCACGTAGCTCTGCACGGCGTCGGTCGTCGGACCTGCCAGGAAGCCGGCCTTCGGCGGCAGCGCCTGGGAGATCCGCTGCTGGACGTTGAGTTCGCGGAAGACCTGGTCGGTGAGATAGGTCGCCATTGCCGCATTGACCTCCGGGTGCTCGGGCAGCGGCCCCACGGTGGCGACCCAGCGGTCCGTGTTGAGCGTGGTGCGCGCGCCCCAGACGCCGACGACGGAGACGACGGCGCCGATGGCCGCCAGGGCGACCAGCACCGTGGCGATCGCCTGCCGTACGTTCAGCAGGGCCGGCCGGGCCCGGTGCCGGGCCGGCGGCGCCCCGGCGAGACGGGCGCGCAACTCCGTCACCTCCGCGCGCAGCCGCTTCAGTTCGGCGGCGTCCGCGGTGGCCGTGCCCGCGGTCTCGGCGAGGGCCGGTGCCGGCGCGCGCGTGCCGGGAACTCCGTCCGCCCGGTGGCCGGCGTCGCTCACCGCGGTCCCCGCACCTCGGGACGGGCGGGCGCGGACCGGAGGCTCGCCGCGGCGACCTGGGGCAGCAGCGCGACGTAGACCATGCCGACCACGAAGTTGATCAAAGCGGTGGCGACCTTGACCGACAGGGTCGTGCCGGCGGCGAAGGGCAGCACGGTGATCATCAAGGTGGCCAGGCCCGCGATCCAGGAGTAGAAGCTCAGCGGGGCCGGGGCCATCAGGATGAGCAGGTGGAGCAGCAGCGTGGCGAGGATCCCGCCGACGCCCGCCATCACCATGTAGGCGGCCGTGGTCGAGTCGCCGAACGTCCCCTGCGACTTCGGGGCCATGATCGGAATGTCGAGGACGCCCCGCATGATGAGGACGCCCGCGGCGGCGAACAGCGCGGCCACCACCGCGGTGGCGATCCCCCCTCCCCAGAGGCGGCCCATGTTGATCGCGGGAGTGTTCTCGTCCCGCTCTGTCGGCGGAAGGCCGCCGCGGTAGACCGGACCTGCCATCATCGGCTCCTCAGCGTGGTCGCGTACGACTCCTCCCTGGACCATCCCGGTGCGCGAACCGGGCGGCATCACCCTCGCAAGGTGATGTGCGCCCGGGACGCACCCGGTGGGATGGGGCCGTGTCGGACCTGACGAACGCGGCCAGCGGGCGCGGCCAAGGCCGGATCGCGCGCCTCTCGCTCGCGGCCGGGGCCGCGGCCGTGCTGAGCCTCCTGCTGTCCGCCGGTTTCGCGGGCATCGCCCTGCTGGCCGCCGGCGCCGCCGGACTGGCCACCGCCGCGGCGGCGATCTGGTGGGCGCTGACCCACCGGGGCGTGGTCCGCGTGCTCGCCGTCGCGCTCGCCCTTGCCGCGCCCATCGCCGTCCTGGCGTTCTATGTCGCGGTGGGCCTGCTCTGGGCGGTGCTGCTGTTCCTCGCCCTGTGGATGCCGGCGATGCTGACCGGGAGGGCCGCACTCCGATGGCGGGACCGGCCGTCCGGCCCCGCGGAGTATCCCGCCCCGCCTCCCGAGCACCCCTTCCTGATCATGAATCCGCGCTCGGGCGGCGGGAAGGTGGAGCGGTTCCGGCTGGCGGGGAGGGCCCGCGAGCTGGGCGCGGACGTCGTCGTCCTCGATCCCGCCCATCACCAGGACGTCGCCGAGCTGGCGCGCCTGGCCGTGGCGGACGGCGCGGACCTGCTCGGGGTGGCGGGCGGCGACGGCACGCAGGCGCTGGTGGCGGGCGTCGCCGCGCGGCACGGCGTACCGTTCATGGTCATCTCCGCCGGGACCCGCAACCACTTCGCGCTGGACCTCGGCCTCGACCGGGACGACCCGTCCCGCTGCCTCGACGCCCTCACCGACGGGGTCGAACTCCGCGTCGACCTCGGCTTCATCGGCGACCGCGTCTTCGTCAACAACGCCTCCTTCGGCGCCTACGCGGCCGTCGTCCAGAGCCCCGCCTACCGCGCCGACAAGATGCGCACCACGCTGGAGATGCTCCCGGAACTGCTGGCCCACCACCGCGGCCCGCGGCTGACCGTCCACACCGGGAACGTCGTCATCTCCGCCCCCCAGGCCGTTCTCGTGAGCAACAACCCCTACCAGGGAGGCGACCCCGCCGGCCTCGGGCGCCGTGAGCGGCTGGACACCGGCGCCCTGGGGGTCCTGGGCGTCACCGTCGACAACGCCGTCCAGGCCGCGGGAATGCTCCGCGGCCGCCGGGGCGCCGGCCTCACCGCGATGACGGCCGCCGAGGTCGTCGTCCGGGCCGACGCCCAGGAGGTCCCGGTCGGCGTGGACGGCGAGGCGCTCACCCTGCCGAGCCCGGTCATCTGCACGATCCGGCCCGGTGCCCTGCGGGTGCGCGTCCCGCGCCACCGCCGTACCGCGCCCCGGGCGAAGCCGCCTCTCGACCTGCGCGGGCTGTTCCGGCTGGCGTTCGCCCGAGGGGGAATCACCCGCGGGGGATGACCCGCGCGGGCGGCCCGCCGGCGGACGCTGGGCGGAAGCGTCCGCGGCACCCTCGAAGGGAAGCTCACGATGACGGGTCCTCCACGCGAACGAACGCCCTCCCCGGGGGAACACGACCCGCGGCCGGTACGGGCGATCGTCTTCCCGCTGGCCTTCGCCCAGTTCGTGGCCAGCTACGCCGCCACGAACATGAACGTGGCCATCAGCACGATCGCCGCCGACCTGGACACCACGGTGGTCGGCATCCAGACGACGATCACCCTGTTCACCCTGACGATGGCCGCCCTGATGGTGGCGGGCAGCAAGCTCACCGACATCTGGGGCCGCAAGCGGTGCTTCGTCGCCGGCCTCGCCGTCTACGGCACGGGCGCCCTGCTGGCGGCGCTGGCCCCCGGACTCGGGCTGATGGTCTTCGGCTACTCGGTGCTGGAGGGCATCGGATCGGCGCTGCTGATACCGCCCATCTACATCCTGATCACCGTCGCCTTCCCCGACCTGCGGACGCGGGCGAAGTACTTCGGCGTCGTCAGCGCCGCCGCCGGGCTCGGCGCGGCGGCCGGGCCCCTCATCGGCGGCCTCATCACCAGCGCGATCAGCTGGCGGGCCTCCTTCGTCGCCCAGGTCCTGGCCGTCGCCTGGATCGTGTTCCTCGCGCGCCGGATCACCGACCCGCCGCGCACCGGCCGGCGGCCGCGCTTCGACCTGACCGGGGCGGTGCTGTCGGGGGCCGGGCTGTTCCTGGTGGTCCTCGGCGTGCTGCTGTCGAGCACCTACGGGTGGTTCGAGTCCCGCAAGGCCTTCACCGTCGGCGGCGTCGACGTGGTCCCGAAGGGCGGCGTCTCCCCGGTGTGGATCTTCGTGGTGGCCGGTGCCCTGGTGCTGGCATGGTTCGCCCTCCACATCCGGAGGCGGGAGCGGGTGGGGAAGGACCCCTTGCTGGCGGTCCGGCTGTTCCGCAGCCGGACGTCCGACCTCGGGCTGGTGACGCAGACCCTCCAGTGGCTCACCCTGCAGGGCATCTTCTTCGTGGTCTCCGTCTACCTGCAGCAGGAGCGCGACTACAACGCCGTCCAGACCGGCCTGATGCTCACGCCCGCGACCGCCGGCATCCTGCTGGCCTCGGCGGTCGCCGGGCGGATGGCCGACCGCCACCCGCAACGGCGGCTGATCCGCGCCGGGTTCGGCGCGACGGTCGCCGGCCTCGGCCTGCTGCTCGTGCTGGCGCACGACACCACGCGGGTGCTCCCCTTCGTCCCGGGACTGCTGCTCATGGGCATCGGGTTCGGGGTGATGCTGACGGCCTCGGTCAACGTCGTCCAGTCCAGCTTCGCCGAATCCGACCAGGGCGACATCTCGGGCCTGTCGCGGAGCGTCTCCAACCTCGGATCATCGCTGGGCGTCGCCCTCGCCGGCTCGGTGCTGGTCGCGGCGTCCCACCCGGGCGGCCGCCCCTTCGTCCTCGCCCTCACGATCCTGGGGACCCTCGCGGCCGTCGGATGGGTCGTCGCGCTCTTCCTGCCGCGGAAGCAGGCGCCCGCGGAGCCGGCCCCACCCGCGGAGCCGGCTCCGCCGACGGAGGCGCCCAGCGTCAGCTGAACGCTCCGCCGCTCGAACCATCCGGGCGCCGCCCGCGGCGCCCGGCCGGGCCGTGATCGAGGCGCTCGTCGAGCGCCATGGCGGAGGTGATGAGGGCCAGGTGGCTGAACGCCTGGGGGAAGTTGCCGAGCTGCTCGCCCGTGGGCCCGATCTCCTCCGCGTACAGGCCGAGGGGGCTGCTGTAGGTGAGCATCTTCTCGAACGTGACGCGCGCCTGCTCCAGCCGCCCCGAGCGCGCCAGGGCGTCGACGTACCAGAAGGTGCACATGGAGAACGTGCCTTCGGCACCCCGGAGCCCGTCGGGCGACGCGCCCGGGTCGTACCGGTAGACGAGGCTGTCGGAGACGAGTTCGGTCTCCATGGCGTCCAGCGTCGACTGCCACATCGGATCGCCGGGCGCGGTGAAGCCGACCAGCGGCATGTACAGCAGCGAGGCGTCCAGCACCGTGCCGCCGTAGTGCTGGACGAACGCCGCGCGCCCCGGGTCCCAGCCGCGGTCCATGATCTGCTCGCGGACGGCGTCGCGCATGCCCGTCCAGCGGTCGAGGTCGGCGGGGAGCGCCCGGTCCCGGGCGAGCCGGATCGCCCGGTCGAACGCGACCCACGACATCAGGCGGCCGTACACGAAGTCCTTGGGGCCGCCCCGCGTCTCCCACAGCCCGGCGTCGCGCCGGTCCCAGTTCTCGCACAGCCAGTCGACCATGCCGCGGACGTGCGTCCAGCCGGCGTGGCCGATCCGGAGCCCGTGCCGGTCGGCGAGGTGGATCGAGTCCATGGCCTCGCCGTAGATGTCGAGCTGGAGCTGCGCCGCGGCGCCGTTGCCGACCCGGACCGGGCGCGAGCCGCGGTAGCCCTCCAGATGGGTGAGCGTCTCCTCGTGCAGGTCGCCGGAACCGTCGATCCGGTACATGATCTGCAGGGGCGACCGCCGCTCGCCCGCCTCGCGGACCCGGTCGCCGAGCCAGCGCAGGAACGCCGCCGCCTCCTCCTCGAAACCCAGCCCGAGCAGCGCGTACACCGAGAACGAGCCGTCCCGCACCCATGTGTAGCGGTAGTCCCAGTTGCGCTCGCCGCCGACCATCTCGGGGAGGCCGGCCGTCGGCGCGGCGACCAGCGCGCCCGTCGGGGCGTACGTCATCAGCTTGAGCGTGATGGCGGCGCGCTCGACCATCTCGCGCCAGCGGCCCCGGTAGCGGGACCGGCCGATCCAGCCGCGCCAGAAGTCGCGCGTCTCGTCGAGGAGGCCGAGGACCGCGTCCGGCGGCCACAGCCGCGGCGGGCCGTCCGGGGCCGTCTCCAGGACCACGCCGCCGGACTGGCCCGCCGACGCGGTCACGACGGCCCGCACGCCCCCGTTCCCGTCGGGCCGCAGGCCCCCGTCGGCGGCCGGCGGCGCGCCCGGCGCGCGCACGATCGACAGGTTGGCGTCCCCGCGGGCGCTGCGGAACGCCACGCCGTGCTCGCCGATCTCGTACTTGTGGTCCACCCGCCCGTAGTCGAACGCGGGGCTGCACTCGACGACGAACCGCATCTGGCCGCGGACGACCCGGACGAGCCGGACCAGCAGGTGGCGGTCGGTGGCCTCGGTGCCGCGCACCGGCATGAAGTCGGTGACCTCGCCGACGCCGTCGGGCGTCATGAACCGGGTGATCAGCACGGCGGTGCCGGGCAGGTAGAGCTGCCTCGCGACGTAGTCGCCGGTGTCGGGCGTGATGCGGAGCCGGCCGCCGCGCCCGGGGTCGAGGAGGGCGGCGAACAGGCTGGGGGAGTCGAAGCGCGGACTGCAGAACCAGTCGACCGTGCCGTCGTCCGCCACCAGCGCGGCGGTCTGCAGGTCACCGATCAGGCCGTGCCGCTCGATGGCCGGATGCGTCTTCATGGCGGGTCACCTCATGACGGTCGGAGTGGAGCCGGGTGGACCATCGAGCGTCGCCCGGCGGAGCGGGCACGGGGATCACCCGTTCCGGATGAGAGTCCGGGAGGGCGCTCCGCCCGGTTGTCGCGCTCGTACCGGGCGGTGATCCTCATGACCTCGCCCGCGTCGTGCCCGAGACGCTTCAGGGCGGCCATGACCCGCATCGGCTGGTCGATGTGCTGGAAGAAGGCCCGGTATCCGCCGCACAGGTGGTTCAGGCCGGGCTCGCCGTCCGGCGCGACGGCGAAACGGTCGCCGGGGTGCCCGGCCTCGCAGGCGAACAGGACGGAACAGCAGCGGCAGTGGACGGGCAGCGCCCCGGGCCGGCCCGCGTCCGGAGCCCTCGCCCGCCGTGCCGGTTGGAGCCAGGACGCCAGCGCCGCCTCGAACGTCCGGACGAACTGCGTCCCCACGTCGCGGCGCACCCACTCGTCGAACACCGCGATGAGGAAGTCGCCCCACTGCCGTGGCCGGACCGTCCGTCCGGTGACGGCCCCCGCCGGCCCGGTGCCGGCCGCCTGCTCCACGACGGGGACGAACTGGAGGCACCGCACGCCGACCTCGTCGCGGAGGTACCGGTACAGCTCCAGCGGACGATCGGCGTCGTGCGCCCGGACGGGGCAGATGAGATTGCAGTCGGCACCGTGCCGCCGCAGCAGCCGGGCCGCCGCCGGCACCCGGTCGCGGTCCGGCCCGTCCCAGAGGAGGCCGACGAGGACGTTGTTCGCGCCGAGGAAGGCGCACCGGTCGTCGTCGAGCAGATGGCCGCTCGTCCGCAGCACGTGGTTCGTCTCCACGCCGGGCGGACGGCACCGTTCGGTGAGGTCCAGCGCGCGGCGCAGGCGGTCCGGGTGCGGCCGCGCCGAGGCGCCCTCGAGCCAGGTGATCGTCACCGGTTCCCGCCGCGACTCGAACACCAGGCGCAGCCGGCGTTCCAGCCTGCCGCCCGCCGACCCGGAGCCGCCGCGGGGGAGGGGGAGCACCGGGCCTCCCGCCGGGACCCAGCGCGGCCCGCCGCCCCGGCCCCCGGCGGCCGGGGCGCTCAGCGTCTCCATGGCCCGGCCACTCGCGATGTCCCGGTCACCTGCGGTGGTCGGGATCCGTCTCGGCGGTCACGCGGCCTTCGCGCACCGCGGCGGCGAGGGCCTGGAAGTCGCGTTCGTTCTGGTTCGCGTAGGCGTCGGCGAAGGTCACCAGCGCCCGGTCGAAACCGTCGCCGCGGCCCAGGTACGCGGCGATGGCGATCGAGTCGCCGGAACGGGCGTGGGCGCGGGCCAGCGACGCGCCGCACTGGTGGCCGAAGAGCGCCATGACGGCGGGCGACATGGTCTCGGGCCGGGCGACGCCCTTCCAGTCGCGCAGCTGCCGCACGTAGAAGTCGCGCTCGCGGCCGTCCAGCCCCGTGGCCGTCTCCCAGCCGAGGAGGATGTCGCCGGCCGCCTGCATCAGCCGCTGCCCGCTGACGACGCGCTCCCCCTGGCGGGGGTACGCGCTCGCGCCCGCGTGGGCCGCGAGGACCGACTCGCCCGCCTCCTTGGCCTGCAGCAGCAGCGGGTCGCCGTCGTCCTTGCCCAGCAGCAGGATGATCCAGCAGCGCGTGCCCACGCTGCCGACCCCCACCACCTTGCGCGCCATGTCGGCCACCCGGTAGCGGCTCAGCAGGTGGCGGTGCTCGGAGGAGAGGCTGCGGCCGTAGTCCTCGACGAGGCTCAGCAGCATCGCCTCGACGTCGTGGCCTTCGGCGCCCGGGAGCAGGTCGCGGATGGGCGTGATCAGCGGCGGATCCGGCGCGATCCGGCGCACTCCGCCGGTCACGTGCGTGAGCTTGGCGTACGCCTGCATCCCGGTGCGGGTGCGGGCCTTGGCGGCGGCCCCGGCCGCCCGGCGGCGGGCCTCGCCGCCCGCTCGCCTCGAGCCGAGCGCGGCCAGCCGGTCGGCGTCGTCCAGCGCGTACCAGACGTCGAGCGTCCGCATGGCGGCGAGCTCGTGCATCCGCTCCCGGTACCCGCGCACGCAGCGCCGCACGACGGTGCCGCGCTCCTCGCCGCCGAAGCCGTTCTCGCGCCCCGCGATCTCCAGGCTCGCGGCGAGCCGCTTGACGTCCCACTCCCACGGGCCGGGGAGGGTCTCGTCGAAGTCGTTGACGTCGAACACCAGATGCCGCTCCGGCGAGGCCAGCAGCCGGAAGTTCAGCATGTGGGCGTCACCGCAGAGCTGCGCGGTGATCCCCGTGTCCGGGGCGGCGCCGAGGTCCGCGGCCATGATCGCCGCGGCGCCCCGGTAGAAGCGGAACGGCGACTCCAGCATGCGTCCGTAGCGGATCGGCACGAGCTCGGGCACCCGGGCGGCGGACTGCCGTTCGATGACGTCGACGGGATCCGGCCGCTTCTCGTCCGGCTCGTACCGGCCGTGGCCGGAACGCGGCACGCGGGTGCGCGCGTCCCGGCCGAGGGCGGCGCGCTCGGACGGGGTCGGGGCTGTGCTCTTCGTGGTCATGAGCGGACCTCCTCGCCGTTCACGATCGCCGTCCCGCCCCCGGGCGGCATCACCCGGACGAGGTGATCCCGCCCGGCCGTCCGGTACCGCGCCGCAGCACCCGGCCGAGGATCGGCCAGCAGACGAGGCCGAGAAGGATCGGCCCGAGGTAGGTGAACATCCGGAAGACGAAGACGCCGCCGACGATCGCCTCCTCGGCCTCGCCGTCCGACGCCAGCAGCAGCGCGGAGATGTACAGGGTCTCGGTGACGCCGACGCCGCCAGGCGTGATCTGGACCATGGTCGCGACCCGTACCACGGCGTACACCGCGAAGATCTCGATCGCGGTCAGGGAGATCCGTCCCGTGCCGACCGCGCGGAGCGACACGAGCAGGATGACGTAGAGGGTGAACTCCTTGCCCAGGATCGCGCCGGACAGGCCGCGCCAGTGCCGCCGCGCCGAATCGCCCAGGTCGAGGCGGAACCTGACCACCATGTCGGCATAGTCCTGCGGCCTGGGCCGCCGCACGACGCCGCGGGCCCAGGTGACGAGCCGGCCGAGGCGCATCCCGAAGCCGCGGGCGAACCGCTCGCTGCGCAGGATGAGCACGGCGATGACGATGCCGGACACGGCGGCGCCCAGCGCGATCAGGGTGAGCCAGAGGACGTGGCGGGGCACCTCGTCCTGCAACGCGAGGAGGCCGATCGCCAGGGTCGGCAGTATCAGGGCGACCAGGTTGGTCCACAGGCCGTTGGTGACGGTGGAACGGCCGAAGTCCTCGGCGCTGAGCCCGTACCGCCGGTAGGTGACGTAGCGCATCGCCGTCCCGGACGGGCCGGGGACGGTGTAGGACACCGTGGCCGAGGTCTCCTGAGCGAGGAAGGACCGGGGCGGGCTCAGGCGCTCCAGCAGGACGACCGGCCCCAGCGACTTCATGACCTCGGCCAGCAGCGTCAGCGCCGTCAGGAACAGCACCGCCCGCATGTCCAGCCGCTGGATGGAGTCCCAGATCTCGGAGTAGGGTGCGAAGCCCGGGATCAGCACGCCGAACACCAGGTACAGCAGCACGAGGGTGAGCGCCGCCCGGACGAAGATCTGGACCGGCGACGCCCTCTTCGTCTCCAGGATCTCCGGCGGAGTGACCGGCTCATTCGCCATGGCGCGCCTCCCGCGCTCGTCCGGATCCGGGGCCGTCCGGCCGGGGACCGTTCTCCTGCGTCTCGCGGGCGGGCGTCTCGCGGCCCGGCCGTTGCAGGCCACGCTGGACGGCCGCGAGGAAGACCCTGGCGACGAGCCCGATGATGGCGAGGTCGGCGAGCATCTGCACCATGGTCAGGAGCCTGGCCGGTTGCGAGCGGGGGGCGATGTCGCCGAAGCCGACCGTGGCGAACACGGTGACCGTGAAGTACAGGGCGTCGACCCGGGACAGGGGCTCGGAGAACGCGTCCGGCCCGCCGTTGCCCATCAGCAGGTAGGCCATGGCGAACATGACGAGGAACAAGGGCACCGACGTCGCGAGCGCCTCCAGGGCCCGCAACCGGGGACGGTCGTCCCGCGCGATGGAGCGCGCCTGCCAGGTGACCACGGCGCCGAGCGCCGCCAGGCCGCAGGCGAGCACCACCACGGTGAGGGGACGGAACTCCCCGTGCAGGGGCACCGTGAAGTACACCACCAGGATGGAGGTGATGCTCAGCGCCGGCCGCACGACGAAGCCGCGGCGCAGCCGGCGCGCCACCGCCCGCCGCGTCACGGCGAGTGTTCCGTCCGCCCCTCGCTCGCCTCGCCGGCCGTCAAGGCGAAGAGGTGGTGGAGCAGCCGCCAGTCCCCGGCGCGAACGCCGTGGTCGTGGACTGCCTCCAGGAGCCGCCGGTAGTAGGCGGCCAGCGCGGGGTCGGGCGTCTCGTCCGGGCGGCGGGCAGCCGGGAACACCGGCGCGCGCCCGGCCGCGCTCCGC
This sequence comes from Actinomadura sp. NTSP31, assembly GCF_041951385.1. NCBI lineage: Bacteria > Bacillati > Actinomycetota > Actinomycetes > Streptosporangiales > Thermomonosporaceae > Actinomadura > Actinomadura sp. NTSP31. The sequence continues at coordinate 31,827 of NZ_JBGNUT010000020.1, forward strand.
CGCCACACCAGGGTGTTGACCTCGTAGACGACGGGCTCGGTCATGACGGCGCCTGGCCCTGCGCGGGCCCGGTCTCCAGGTCCGCGGCGGTGAAACCGTCCTGGAGGAGCATCAGGACGGCGACGACCGCCGTCCAGCCGGTCTGGTGCGACGCGCCGATTCCGGCGCCGTTGTCGCCGTGGAAGTACTCGTGGAAGCTGATCAGGTCGCGCCAGTACGGATCCTCCTGGAAGAGGCGCTGGCCGCCGTAGACGGGACGCCGGCCGTCCTCCCCCCTCAGGAAGATGCCCGTCAGCCGCGAGGTGATCTCCCGGCCGACCTCGTACAGGGTCGCCTGCCGTCCCGATCCGGTGGGGCACTCGACGGTGAACCCGTCGCCGTAGAACGCGTGCAGGTTCAGCAGCCCCCGGACGATCAGGGCGTTGGCGGGGAACCAGACGGGGCCGCGCCAGTTGGAGTTGCCTCCGAACATGCCGGTGTCGGACTCGGCCGGCAGGTAGGCCACCTGGTAGCGGTCCCGCCCCACCCAGAACTCGTACGGCCGGTCGGCGTGGTGGCGCGACAGCGACCGGACGCCGTACGGGCCGAGGAACTCGTTCTCGTCCAGCATGTGCGCCAGGACCCGCCTGAGCTTCCGCTCGTCCACCAGCGACAGCAGCCGGCGCCCGCCGGCGCCCTCGCGTCCGGCCGCCGACATCCCCTCGGTCAGCCCGGGATGGCGGCGCGCGAACTCGCGGACCCGGGCGAGCAGGCGCGCGTCCTCGGCGCGCGGGCGGGGCTGGAAGACGGTCGAGGCGCACAGCGGCAGCAGCCCCACCAGCGACCGCACCTTCAGCCGCGTGGCGCTCCCGTCGGGGAAGCGCAGCACGTCGTAGAAGAAGCCGTCCTCCTCGTCCCACATCTCGCCCTTGACGTCGCCGATGCGGTCGACGGAAGCGGACATGCGCAGGAAGTGCTCGGCGAACCTGACCGCCAGATCCTCGTAGGCGGGGTCCCGGTCGGACAGGACGGCGGCGATCTGCAGCATCGTCTGCGCGTAGAACGCCATCCAGGCGGTTCCGTCGGCCTGGTCGAGCGTCCCGCCGGTCGGCAGGGGCGCACTGCGGTCGAACACGCCGATGTTGTCCAGCCCGAGGAAGCCGCCCTGGAACACGTTGCGGCCGTCGGGATCCTTGCGGTTGACCCACCAGGTGAAGTTCAGCAGCAGCTTGTGGAACACCCGCTCGAGGAAGTCCAGGTCGGAACGCCCGGTCATGCGCAGTTCCAGCGTGTGGATGAAACGCGCCGCCCACGCGTGCACCGGCGGGTTCACATCACCGAAGTTCCACTCGTAGGCGGGGATCTGCCCGTTGGCGTGCAGGTAGCGGTCCCCGAGCAGTACTTCCACCTGGTGCTTGGCGTACTCCAGGTCGACGGCGGCGAGCGCGACCGCGTGGAAGGCCAGGTCCCAGGCGGCGAACCAGGGATACTCCCACTTGTCCGGCATCACGAATATGTCGTCGGCCGTCATGTCGAACCAGCCGTGGTCGCGCCGGTCCGAGGGCGTCCACGCGTCGAGGCCGTGCTCGGCGAGCCACGTCTCGACGTCGAAGCGGTAGTACTGCTTGCTCCACAGCAGGCCCGCCAGCGCCTGGCGGAGCACGAGCGCCTCGTCCTCGCCCGTCCCGGCGGGGATCAGCGCGGCGTAGAAGGCGTCCGCCTCCGCGCGCCGGTCGCGCAGCACCTCGTCGAAGCCGCGCCCGAACGGGTTCGCGGCCGCCGCGGCGCAAAGCCGTAGACGGACCGTCCTCTCACCCCCGGCGGGAACCGTCAGTGTGTAGTGAGCGGCCGCCTTCGTCCCGGTGCGCGCGGGGTCGACCGCGTCCCCGTCGCCGTGGACGACGTATCTGCCGATGCCGTCCTTGACGTAGGGCGAGGCGTTCGGCGTGCCGAACATCCGCTCGTTGTTCGTCTCGTTCTCGGTGAAGAGCAGCGGCGGCTCCCCGTCGCAGTACAGGCGGTAGACACCGAGGTCCGGATGTTCGGCGGCGACCGTGGCCGGACCGTCCGCCAGCAGCACGGGCTTGGACGTACCGTTGCGCCAGGACCAGGTGTTGCGGAACCACAGCGTCGGCAGCACATGGCACACCGCCTCGTCCGGGCCGCGATTGGCCAGCGTCACCTGGACGACCAGATCCTCGGGCCCGGCCTTGGCGTACTCGACGAACACGTCGAAGTACCGGCTCTCGTCGAAGACGCCGGTGTCGAGCAGCTCGTACTCGAAGGCACTCTTGTCCCGGGCGCCGTTGGTGGCCACCAAGTCGTTATAGGGAAACTCGCCCTGCGGGTACTTGTACAGGAACCGCATGTACGAGTGCGTCGGCGTGTTGTCGAGATAGAAGTAGTACTCCTTCACATCCTCGCCGTGGTTGCCCTCCCCGTTGGTGAGACCGAACGGCCGCTCCTTGAGGATCGGGTCCCGGCCGTTCCACAGGGCGACGGACAGGCACAGCCGCTGCTTGGCATCGCAGATGCCGCCCAGGCCGTCCTCACCCCAGCGATAGGCCCGCGAACGGGCATGGTCGTGGGTGAAGTACGACCACGCCTCCCCGTCGACGCTGTAGTCCTCGCGGACCGTCCCCCACTGCCGCTCGCTCAGGTACGGGCCCCACAGCCGCCACGGCGCGTCCGGCGCCGCGGACCGCCCGAGCCGCTCTCGTTCGACGTCCATGGCCCGGCACCCTTCACCGGATGAGGCGTCCCCGGATCACCCGGACCGGGTGACAGATTCGCGGCGGGACGGCGGCATCTCATCCCTGCCGGGTGATACGTCGACCGCAGCGGGGAGAGATGCTGACTTCCTTTCGTGGGAAGGGAACCACATGGTTCTGCGCGCGACCACCGGCGACGTCACCGCAGCGGGCCCGCGACCGTACAAGAACATGGTCCGCGTGCCGGGCGGGACGTTCCTGATGGGCGACGAACGCTTCTATCCGGAGGAACGGCCGGTTCACCAGGTCTTCGTGGACGGGTTCTGGATGGACGAGCATTTGGTGACCAACGCCGAGTTCCGCCGCTTCGTCCAGGCGACCGGCTACGTGACCGTGGCCGAGCGTCCACTTGATCCCGCCGCTTATCCCGGCGCGGACCCCGCTGTGCTGGTGCCGGGCTCACTGGTCTTCCAGCCGACCAAAGGCCCGGTCGATCTGGGCGATTACCGGAACTGGTGGTCGTACGCGCCCGGTGCCTGCTGGTTCCGTCCGGGAGGTGCGCGCAGCAACCTGGGCGGCCGCGAATATCATCCCGTCGTCCACGTCACCCCTGAGGACGCCGAGGCGTACGCGGCCTGGGCCGGAAAAGAGCTTCCCACCGAGGCCGAATGGGAATTCGCCGCCCGAGGCGGGCTGGAAGGCGCGGCGTTCGTCTGGGGCGACGAGTTCGCACCCAGGGGCCGGAAAATGGCGAATACCTGGCAGGGGGAGTTCCCCTGGCAGAACCTCGCCCCAGGTGGCAGCGCCGGAACCTCCCCCGTACGGTCCTTCCGGCCGAACGGCTACGGCCTCTACGACATGGCGGGCAACGTCTGGGAGTGGACCTGTGACTTCCACACGCCGCGTCACCCCGGCGAGGCGGCGAAGTCCTGCTGCGTCCCGCGCAATCCACGAGTCGACGTATCGAGGACCGCCGTCACCTCGGACGACGGAGCGGGAAACCTGCCACGCAAGGTCATCAAGGGGGGCTCGCATCTCTGCGCCCCGAACTACTGCCTGCGCTACCGCCCCGCCGCCCGGCAGGGCGAGGCCGTCGACACCTCGACCTGCCACATCGGCTTCCGCTGCATCGTCCGCGACCGTGCGCCCGCCCGTGAGCGCGACACCACCCTCAGCAGGTGATGCGCGGCGGACGCCCGCCGGAGCACGCTGCCCCTGAGGACAAGAGACGCTCAAGGTGGTCGTGACCACCGAGAAGGGATCGTCATGGCGATCGGACCTGTCCAGCTCATCGTCCTGGGCTTCGCCCATCCCCGGTTCCGCGGCGAGATCATCGCCGAACTGGAGCGGCTCCGGCAGAGCGACACGGTGCGGGTGATCGACTCGCTGGCCGTCTACAAGGACAAGAACGGGGATCTGGAGGTGGAGCACCTCAGCAACCTGTCCCGGGACGAGGCCGTCGAGCTGGGCAGCAAGATCGGCGCACTGATCGGCCTCGGCATCGAGGGGGAGGAGGGCATGGAGGCCGGGGCGGCCGTGGGTGCCGAGGCGGGGGCCGAGGGCCTCGGGATGTTCGACCACGAGGCGGCGTGGGACGTTCTCGCCGACCTCCCCGACGACTCCGCCGCCGCGCTCATCCTGCTGGAGCACCACTGGGCCGTGCCGCTGCGCGACGCGGTCATGCGCGCCGGCGGCTTCCGGGTCGACGACGGGTTCATCAGCCCCCTCGACCTCGTCGCGATCGGGCTGCACACCGCCGAGGAGGCAAGGGAACTGCACGCCCTGGAAATGACGGCCGGAACTCGTGGAAAGTGATCGGAGAAGGGAAACCGAAGATGTTCGCCAGCCGTAGAGTCGCCTGCCGCACCAGCCGCCGCACCGCTCGCCGCGTTGCCCGTCGTCGGGCCTAGCGCCCGATAGGCGGTACCGCTATTGGCGCCGCGAAAGGGCAGCGACCCCGGCAGCCGAATATGGGCTGCCGGGGTTTCCATGCGCCAGGCCCCGTGCCGGACCGCCGTGCCGGGGGGGGGGCCGCGCCCCCGCCCCGGCACGCTCAGATGGCCAGGACCTTGGCCTTGGCCCGCTCGTACTCGTCGGCGGTGAGCTCGCCTTGGCCCTTGAGGTCGGCGAGCCGTCCGAGCTCATCGGCATGTCCGGTGTTCCCGGCGGGCCCGCCTTCCGCGGCCCCGTTGTAGCGGTAGGCCTGTTCACGCCGCCTGATGCCGGCGCTTTCCCGGCGGCCCATTCCCTCGCCTCGCGCGACCAGGTACGCGAAGACGCCGAGGAACGGGACGACGACCACGAGGATCGTCCAGCCGGCCTTGGCCCAGCCGCTGGAAGAGTCGTCGCGGAAGACGTCGGCGATGACCCGGAAGAGCAGCATGAGCCAGAGGACCCAGATGAAGAACCACATCATGGTCCAGAACACGTTCAGCAGCGGATAGTCATCCATGGTCGGTCTCCTCTACTCGCGGGACAGCATGGCCGCGGCCTCGCGCTCCAGGTCGACGTACGGCTCGCCGCTGACGTCGATCACCACCCGGTTCAGCGTTCCGCCGGTGAACGTCCAGGGCGCCGCGCCGGGGTAGTCGTCGGTGACGGGCTCGCCACTGTCTCGGCCGGCGTTGAGCCCCTCGCCGCCGATCCCGAACTTGCCGGGCTGCGTCCGGATCCGCCCCTCGCCGACCTTGCGGTCGCCGTAGAAGAGGCTGAGGACGCCGTGGGCGGTGCCGGCCGGGTCCTCGCCGTCCTTGTCGAACGAGGCGGCCAGGATGAGACGCTCGCCGGACGGCAGGTTCTCGGTCGCGTCGACGCGCTGCTCCTCGCTGCCGAGGAAGTTGTAGACGTAGTGCAGCCGGTCGTCCCTGACATAGAGCGCGTGGCCGCCGAAACGACCTCCGTGCGAGAACAGCACCCCCTTTGCCCCCGGCGCCGGGATGTCGACGAGCGCGCCGATCGAGTACGAGCGGTTCCGGACGCTCACCGCCACCGATTCCGGGACCTCGGCGCCGCCGGGCCGGTAGATGTAGCGGTTGCGCGGCGGCGCCAGCTGGGGCCGCGGAGTGGTGAGGATCTCCACCGGACCGCGGTCGTCGAGCGGGTAGGCCTGGTTGGCGCCGGCCTCGTGGAACCACAGGCCGACGAGTTCGGCGAGCTTGGTCGGCTGCTCGCCGGCGAGGTCGTGGAGCTCGGACCGGTCGTCCTGGGTGTGGTAGAGCTCCCAGGCGTCCTCGTTGAAGTGGCTCCAGCCGCTGATGGCGGGGTGGGTGGTGACCGCCTTCCAGCCGTCGTGCCAGATCCCCCGGGTGCCGAGCATGGAGAAGAACTGGGTGCTCTTGGCGCTGGGGACGTGCGGCGCGTCGAAGGTGTAGCGCATGCTCACACCCTGGATCGGGTGCTGCGTGTGGCCGTGGACCGCGTCGGGGAGCTCGACGCCGAGGCAGTCCAGCAGCGTCGGGACCACGTCGATGGCGTGGTGGTACTGGTCCCGGACCTCGCCGCGGGCCTCGATGCCGGCCGGCCAGGAGATGATGCAGGGGTCGGAGGTGCCGCCGTTGAAGGAGTACCGCTTCCACATCTTGAACGGGGCGTTGAAGGCCATCGCCCAGCCGTTCGGGTAGTGGTTGTAGGTCTTGGTGCCGCCCAGATCGTCCAGGAGCGTCATGTTCTCGGCCAGGTCGTCGGCGACGCCGTTGAAGACCTTGTTCTCGTTCACGGACCCGTTGGGGCCGCCTTCGCCGCTGGCCCCGTTGTCGGAGACCACCACGATGATGGTGTCGTCGAGCTGCCCGATCTCCTCCAGGTAGCCGAGCAGCCGGCCGATCTGGTCGTCGCAGTGGGTGAGGAACCCCGCGTAGACCTCGGCCATGCGCGCGAAGAGCCGCTGCTCCTCGACGGACAGGCTGCTCCAGGGACGGGTGTAGTCCATCTCCGGGAACGGCAGGCCGTCCGGGCCCTTGCGGGTCTCCGGCGTGCCGATCGGGTTGAGGGGCGGCAGTTCGGTGTTCTCGGGGACCAGGCCCAGCTTCTTCTGCTTGGCGAGGGTCTGCTCGCGCATCACCTCGTAGCCCGCGTCGAAGTGCCCTCTGTAGCGTTCGGCCCACTCGCGCGGGACCTGGTGCGGGGCGTGGGCGCAGCCTGGCGCGTAGTACAGGAAGACCGGGTGGTCCGGGGCGATGGCCTTCACGTCGTCCATGAACTGGATGGCCCTGTCGGTGATGTCGACGCCGAAGTGGTAGCCCTCCTCGGGAGTCGAGGGCGGATCCACCGGATGGTTGTCGTGCACCAGGTCGGGATACCACTGGCTGGTCTCGGCGCCCAGGAACCCGTAGAACCGCTCGAATCCGCGGCCGACCGGCCAGTTCTGCTTGGTCGAAGCCAGGTTCATCTCGTCCTCGGCGCACAGGTGCCACTTGCCGACCATGGCGGTGCGGAAGCCCTTCTCGACCAGGATCTCCGCCAGGTTGGCGCACTCCGGCGGGATGTGCCCGTTGGCGCCGGGGAAGCCGACGGCGGCCTCGCTGATGCACGCCATGCCGTTGACGGTGTGGTTGCGTCCGGTCAGCAGGCAGGACCGGGTGGGGGAGCACAGCGCGGTGGTGTGCCACTGTCCGTACCGGAGGCCCTGTGACGCGATCCGGTCGATGTTCGGCGTCTCGATCGGCCCGCCGTAACAGCTCAGTGCGCCGAACCCGACGTCGTCGAGGACGATGTACACGATGTTGGGCGAACCGGGAGGCGCCTTGGGCTGCTCGTACGGTCCCCAGTCCGGAACCGAATCACGGATGTCCAGGTTGACGATGCCGCGGAACGGCCTGGTCATGGCAGTCCTCCTTGTGGGGGAAGAACCCCAGGGTCGGTCCGCCGGGGACGCAGGGCATCACCCGCCACGGGCGAGGAACGCCTGCTGGCGGGTCAGGGCGCGCGGAGGCAGGTCGGGCACGGGCACATGCTCCTGTGCCGTCGGCTGCGCGCGCATGTGGGCGGCGTAGACCCCGGCCAAGGGTCCGGCCGTGACGCCGTGGGCGAACACGCTGAGCAGCACCGTGACCGTGATGACCTGCAGCGCCGGACCGGCGGCCGCGCCGAGTTCCTCCAACGCCAGCAGGGCGAAGATCACGGAGGCCAGCCCCCGCGGGCCGAACCAGCCCGTGAAGGCGACCGTCGCGCGGCCCAGTCCCGAGCCCACGCACACCAAGGCGACCGGGACCATCCGCAACGCGGTCAGACTGAGCAGGGCGTAAATCGCCACCTGCCACGTCAGCCCCTCGATGGCGGGCACCACGGCCACGGCACCGAACAGCATCCAGACGAGCAGCGAGGCCAGCCCGCCGGACTCCTCCACGAACGGTACGAGCCGCTCGTTCTCTCTCCCGGACAGATTGCCGAATGCGGTTCCCCCGACGAAGGCGGCGATGAAGCCGTTCCCGTGCACCGCGACGGCGGTCGCATAGGTGCACAGCGCCAAGCCCAGCACCGCGGGTCCGGCGAAACCCTCGGCCGCCCAGCCACGTCCCCGCGCGCGACGGAGCAGCTCACCACCCAGTCCGCCCACCCCGCCTCCGACCAGGGCACCCAGCGCCAGCTCGGTCAGCGCGTCGAGGAGACCACCGTGCCCGGCCTTCTCGGCGGTCGAGAGGCCCGCGATGGCGAGCATGACGAACGGCGTGGCGATTCCGTCGTTCAGACCGCTCTCGACATTGATCAGGCGCCGGATCCGCGCCGGCACGGCGGGGTTGGACATCAGGGCGGCACCGAGAGCCGCGTCCGTCGGGGCCAGCGCGGCGCCGATGAGAAGCGCCTGCCACACACCGCCCCCAGGGAACAGCGCGTACGCCACTCCCGTTCCGAGGGCGATGGTCAGTGGCAGTCCGGCACCGAGCAGCCGGGCATAGAGCCCGAGGTCGGCGCGGAAATCGGCGATCCTCACCCGCGTCGCGTCCGAGAACAGGACCAGGACGAGCGTCACCTCGGCCATCACCTTGATCGTCTCCGGCCCGGGCCGGAGATCCTCCATCGGCCCGGGCGCGTGCGCGAGCAGGACCCCGGCCGCGATGAACAGGATGGCGGCCGTCAGGTCGAGACGCTGCAGCCTGGCCGAGAAGACGCCCCAGGCGAAGACCGTCCCCGCGATGACGGCGAAGTCGGTGGCGCCCATGGTCCGCACCCCTTCCCCCGTGGCCGTCTCCGGCCCGCGGCTCCGCCGGCCGGTAGATCGATCACGTGATCCTTGGTGATGTTGCCGGTGGAGTCCCCCTGGTCCCTCACCCCGGGTGGGTGATGGTTCCTGCTCCTCGATCCGCGACGGTGGTGGCCACCCCCCGGCGACTCACCCAGCGTCACGGTCGGACTGGTTCGGTTGCGTTGGGCCACATCCCTTGGCGGTTTCCGAGATGGCTACACGCGACACGATGATGGGCCGCGCGCTCGGCTCGGCCGGCAGGCGGCTTCGCTCAGTGCGACCCGAATGGCGCAATGTGCGCGCGGACGCGTCGGCAGGGGTGCCGGGCGCGGTCAGCGGCGTGCCCGAAGGGATGGCCACGTCGGTCCTGGTAGGGGTGAGCCCGGCACACGGCCTCTTCGCGAACTTCGCGGGGCCGCTCTTCGGCGGCATGTCCACCAGCACCCGGCTGATGGTCATCAACACCACCAGTGCCGCCGCGCTGGCGGCGGGCTCGACCTTGCAAGACACCGATCCGGCTGAGAGGCCGGCGGCGCTGCTCCTGCTCACGGTGCTCGTGGGGGCCGTGACCATCACCGCGGGCGTGCTGCGACTCGGGCGGTACATCCGGTTCGTTTCGCATTCGGTGATGATCGGCTTCCTGACCGGGATCGCGGTGAACATCATCTGCGGCCAGCTCCCCGACCTCACCGGTTCGTCCGCTCGAGGATCCACGTCCCTGGCGAAGGCCTTCGCGGTGGTGACCGACCCGGCGGGCATCGATCTCGCCTCCCTGCTCACCGGACTGACCGCCCTGGCCATCCTGGCCGGGCTCAAAAGGACGCGTTGGGCGATCGCCGGCACCATGCTGGCGCTGGCGGTCCCGACGGCGGTGGTCATGCTGGCCGGAGCCGGCGGCGTCGCCCAGGTCGAGGACGTCGGCGCCATCCCCGGCGGCCTCCCCTCGCCGCACCTTCCGGAACTCGCCCCCCTCTCGTTGAACCTGGTGGGCGGGGCGCTGGCGATCGCGGTGATCGTGCTCGTCCAGGGGGCCGGCGTCGCCGAGTCCGTCTCCAGCAAGGACGGAACGCCCTCCGACACCAACCGGGACTTCATCGCCCAGGGCGTGGGCAACGTGGCGGCCGGCCTCTTTCGCGGCCAGCCCGTCGGCGGCTCGGTGGGGCAGACCGCGCTGTGCGTCGCGAACGGCGCCCGTAGCAGGTGGGGGCCCATGTGGTGCGGGATCTGGATGCTGCTGATCCTCGTAGCGTTGTCCGGAGTGGTGGGAAAGGTCGCCATGCCGACGCTCGCGGCGGTGCTCGTCTTCGCCGCCTTCGGCGCTCTGCGGCCCGCCGAGGTGATCACGATCTTGCGCACCGGCCCCACGTCCCAGATCGCGGTCACCGCCACGTTCACCGCCACCCTGTTCTTGCCGGTAGCGGTGGCCGTCGGCGTTGGAGTGGCGCTCTCGCTGCTCATGCAACTCAACCAGGAGGCCATCGACCTGAAGGTGGTGGAGCTGGTGCCCGACGGGGACCGGGCATGGCGCGAACGTCCCGCGCCGAAGTCGCTGACCGGCCACAAGGTGACCATGCTGAACGTGTACGGCAGCCTCTTCTATGCCGGAGTCCGCACCCTGCGGGCACGCCTCCCCGAACCGGCGGGAACCGACTCCCCGGTCGTCATCCTGCGGTTGAGGGGCCGTACCTCGCTCGGGGCCACCTTCTTCCTCGTCATCGCCGACTATGCCGAGAGCCTGGCCAGAATCGGCGGACGGCTCTACCTCAGCGGCCTCGACCACGACATGGCCCAGCGTCTGCATCGGACAGGACGCGTCGACCTGTCGGGTCCGGTGAAGATATTCGAGGCCACCCCCATGCTCGGGGAGTCAAGCCGAGCCGCCTACGCGGACGCCGAAGCATGGGGAGTACAGCACCGCCGCCCCGACCCGTCCAACGCCTGACGGAGGGTTCAGGACGGTTTGGGGCGGCGTTGGCGGCTCGTGCTAACTCCGGGATGTCGATGAGTTCCGTCTCGATGGTTCGGCTATCGCGGATGGCGACGTTCGAGGAGGGGCTGGGGTCGCCATGCTGTTGCGGCCATGGCCAGCAGGAGCCCGGTGAGGGACGACCAGTAGCCGATGTCCTGTGCGTTCGACGGCGGGTTGATCAGTGGGGAGGTCACGCCGGGCAGGACGTAGATCGCCGCCGCCAGTGCCCAGCGCGGGCTGCGCGCGGTCGCGGTGGCCAGCACCCCGGCGAGCAGGAGGACGGCCTCGGTGCCGGCCCTGACCAGTTGCCAGGTCTCGCCGTACTCCTGGTTCCCGGGCATGTAGGTGAGCGTCAAGGAGGCTGCGGGGATCACAAGCCACCACAACGGCCGCGCACGCAGACGCCGCGACCTGGCCGGTCGACCGGTCGCGAGTGCCACGGCCCCGATCGCCAGCACACCGTAGGGGGCCAGGGAGACCCAGTTGTGGTAGGCCGGTCCGAGGATCTGCGACGGCGAGGATGTCGCCTGGGTTCCCAGCAGCATGGCCCGGCCGGTCGAGAGCGCCACCGCCAGGGCGAAGGGCAGGGCCACCAGCGCCCGGCCGCGCAGCAACGCCACTACCAGCACGGCCGAAACGGCCAGCCACCAGAGAGACGAATGGTCGGCGATGCCGTAGGCCAGATTCGCCGAGGCCAGCGTCAGTAAGCCGAGGTGCAGCCCGTCCGCCCACCAGGGCACGTTGGTGGCTGCACGGGTCCGGGCGGCGAAGCCCGCGGTGAGCAGCCCGGCCGTCTCCCGGAGAGAGGGGCCGCGGCGTGAGGTGTCGTTCAGCAATGTGCCGACGATCTCAGCCTCGTACTCGACGCGGCAAGCGGGCGGGAACGCCCGCAGGAACAGCCGATACCAGGCTTCGGTGAATGCTCCGCTCATGCTCCGGCGTCCCCCGTCAGCAGGGAGGCGCGGCCCGTGACGACCCGGGCGGCCTGCTCCAACCGCAGAGCCTCGCGGGTGACCGCCAGGCGCCCGTCTTCGGTCAGCCGGTAGTAACGACGCGGACGGCCCTGGACGGTCTCCTCGCGGTCGACGACGATCAGCCCGTCGCCCGCCAGGCGGTCCAGAGCTCCGTAGAGGGTGCCGACGGCCAGCCGGACCCGCCCGCCCGACTGCTCCTGCGCCCTCTTGATGATCCCGTAGCCGTGCACGGGCCCGTCCAGCAGCGCGGCCAGCACGAAGTACGTGGGCTCGCTCATCACCGTGCTTCGTTTCACCATACGGGCGACGATATATCGGCTGCCGAGGTATCACAAGCATGTTCGATCAAGTCGGCAGGACCGTGAACGACGGATTGCCCTGGGTGCTAGTCGCGTGTGCGCAACGCCTGCGAGAGCGCGTCGACGGTTACGCCCACAATGGTCAGGAGCTGCGCCGGGCTCGCTCCGGCCCTGCTCATGACGGCGAGAGACTGGTTCACGGCCGCCACGTGTTCGGCGAAGGCCTCGGCGTCCTGGTCGGTCAACCGGCCGGCCTTCAGTGCGGCGCGTAGACGCGAGCGCTGGAAGCCCAGCGCCTCCTTCGCGTGCGCCGCGACGCTCGGGCTGAGCACCGGGATTGCCATGGCCGACTGGGCAACCAGGCATCCATCCGGAAGTTCCGGATCGGCGATGCGATCGAGGGTGACGTCGAAGAACGCACGAACGGCCGTAAGAGGCTCCGAGGCTGCACGCGACAGGGCGGCGTCGTACTTGCCGCCGTAGCGCGCGGCGTAGCGATCCAGGCAGCGCAGGAAGAGCGTGTCCTTGTCGCCGAGCGAGGAGTAGATGGAGCTGCGGTTCAGGCCGGTCGCCCGGGACAGATCGTCCAGTGAGGTGTCGGCGTAGCCGGCGCGCCAGAACTGGATCATCGCGGCGTCGAGCGCCGTGTCCATGTCGAACTGCTTCCTGCCTGCCACGTGGCACTTCCTAGCCGGTGTGTCGATGTCTCGGGCCGCACTGCGCACCATCCTATCTTGAACTAACCAGTTCAAGATGTGTTAGCCTCCGAGCATGGTCTTGGCGGGGTAGCCCCGCATTTGCCGACCGGCACTCCTCCGGCGCGAGCCGGGTTCGCTCGTGGGCCCAGCCTCTGCCGAAGCACTGAACCAGCACACCTGACACCGATGGAGGGTCCCCGTGACCAGCGCTCGGCACGTTCGCGAAAGTAACCCTGTCCGCGACCTGCCCCTGCACGACCTGGCGGGATTCAATCACCGCTGGGTCGACGCGGACGGCGTCCGCCTTCATGCTGTCGAGGGCGGCCGGCCGACCGGTCCGGCTGTTGTCCTGCTCGCCGGATTCCCGCAGACCTGGTGGGCTTGGCGAAAGGTGATGCCCAGCCTCGCCGGCCGGTTCCACGTCATCGCGATCGACCTGCCGGGCCAGGGCCACTCCGAGCGTCCGGAGCGCAGTTACGACACGCACACGGTGGCCGCGCACGTCCACGCCGCCGTGAAGGCTCTCGGAGTGTCGACTTACTGGCTGGTCGCCCACGACATCGGCGCCTGGGTCGCCTTCTCTCTAGCACTTCAATTCGAGAGCCGACTGCGCGGGGTCGCTCTGCTGGACGCCGGGATCCCCGGCGTCACCCTTCCGGAAGCGATTCCCACCGACCCGGATCGGGCGTGGAAGACCTGGCATTTCGCGTTCCACCTTGTGCCCGACCTTCCCGAGACGCTGCTCGCCGGCCGCGAACGGGACTACGTCGGCTGGTTCCTGAAAATGAAGACCCTCTCTCCCGACACGTTCGACGACGCCGAGATCGACCACTACGCAGCGGCCGTCGCCGTCGACGGTGGTCTCCGCGCTTCCCTCGCCTACTATCGAGACGCCGCCGAGTCGGCCCGTAAGAATCACGAGGCGCTCAAGCGGCAGCACCTCACCGTGCCCATCCTCGGAATCTCCAGCAGCCACGGCTCCATCCCGGACATGGCGGCCTCCATCAGCCCATGGGCCCACGACACCACCGGAGTCGTCGTGCCCGACGCCGGTCACTTCATCCCCGATGAGCAACCCGAAGCCGTCGCCGCCGCGATAGCCGATTTCATCCTCGACGACGACTGACAGCCGCCCGATCCTTCCTGGCGTGCCCTACCGCATTTCAGGCGGCGCGCGCGGACGCCGTGTTCTTGGCGTGCGCCCATTGTTATTGGGCGGCCAGCCACTCCTCGACGCCGCGTTGGTCGATGCCCAGACGGTGGAGGACCTGGGCGCCGACCCCATGCCCTTCGGCAAGGACCCCGAGCAGGATGTGCTCGGTGCCGACATAGCCGTGGCCGAGCCGTTGTGCCTCCCGCGCGGTCAGTTCGATGGCCCTCGTGCCTCGCGGGGTGTAGGGGAACTCTGCCGGCAGGTCGTCGGAACGCGGCCCGAAGACCTCGCTCATCGCTTCGCGCAACCGTTCCGGCGTGGTCTTCTCGGCGATGGCCTTCGCGGCGAGGCCCTGCGGCTGGCTCAGCAGGGCCAGGACGATGTGCTCGGTGCCCACGTAGTCGTGCCCGGCCGCGCGCGCCTCGTCCTGGCAGGCGTCCAGGACCGCCCGCGCGCGGGGGGTCCATTGGGGCCCGGCCCCCGTGAGCGCGGCGACGTCCGCGGGTTTGGTGACGAACCGCTTCTGGGCTGCCTGCCTGGTCACTCCGATCGTCCCGCCGATCTCGGCCCAGGTCGCGCCCGCGTCGCGCGCCGCGTTCACGAAATGCCCGACGAGTTGGTCGGAGACGTCGTCGAGCCGTTCGGACATGGCCATCGCGTCGGCGAGGTGCGCGAGCGAGTCGCCCTCCGGGTGACCCGCGGTCACGCGGTCGATCAGGTCGTCGAGTCGCACTGGTTCGCTCATGCTGTCAACCTTAGGTTGACAGTCAAGGTGAGTCAACTTAGGTTTGACAACCATGAGAGGACACGACCGCGGGGCGATCAAGAGCCCTGCACCGAGACGACGAAGTACCGCGTCATGGCATCCACGATCCGGCCCTCCGGCGGCAGAGGCCACTAAACTTGCGGGAATGGCAAACACGGACGAGGTCCTCGCCATGGTCGGGTCGCGGCTGCGCGCGATCCGCAAGCGTCGTGAGACGACCCTCGCCGACGTGGCGGCCGAGACGGGGATCTCGGTGTCCACGCTGTCGCGGCTGGAGGCCGGCCGCCGCCGTCCCACGCTGGAGCTCCTGCTGCCGCTGGCGCAGGCGTACGGCGTGCAGATCGACGAGCTGATCGGTGCGCCGCCGACCGGCGACCCGCGGGTCAACCTGCGTCCGGTGCGGCACAAGGGCATGACGTTCATCCCGCTGACCCGCCAGCCCGGGGGAGTGCAGGCGCACAAGGTGATCATTCCGCCGCAGCGCCGCGCGCCCGAGCAGAAGGCCCACGAGGGCTACGAGTGGATGTACGTGCTCAGCGGCCGCCTCCGGCTGGTCCTGGGCGACGAGGAGATGGTGCTGACCGAGGGCGAGGCGGCCGAGTTCGACACCCGCGTGCCGCACTGGTTCGACAGCGCCGACTCCACCCCGGTCGAGGTGCTCATCCTGTTCGGCCACCAGGGCGAACGGGTCCACGTCCGCGCGCGCTCCGTCCCCCGGTAGCGGCCGGTCGGCGGCGACGGCCGGGGCGGACGCCGGCGCGCGCCATCGTCCGCACTTTCGTGTGGCGCATGGTCCGCACCGTCGAGCCTTGCCCGCGACGGTGCGTTCTCGGCACGTTGTCCGTAGGTCCGGTCGCCATTTCTCGAGACATTCTTGGACGCCCATCCTCCCAGTACAGGACGGCGCTCGACGTGTCGCTGAAGTAGGCGCCCTCCTCGATGACGAGGACCTTGTTGACCACCGTCGCCCATGGAATTGACCGCGTAGATGGCGTCGAAGGGCCCCTCGAAGCCGGCGGGCAGCGCCTCCACCGATGCCTGAGCGAGCGTGATCCGACCGGCCTGGACGGCGGCGGCATTGCGCCGGGACGCCTGCCGGAGCATCACCTCGGAGCGGTCGATGCCGTAGACGTGCCCGGCGGCCCCCACCCGCCGCGCTGCCTCGGCGAGGGCCACGCCCGGACCGAAGCCGACTTCGAGGATCCGCTGCCCCGGCTGAACATCCAGCAGGGAGACGACCCACCGATTGCGCTCGACGTTGGAACTGCGATGCGCCATGACCCAGCCCGCGATGTTCCCGGCCGCCCCACGCGGTCGGCCGAACTGGCGCACGAGGGCCAGCTTCACGTTCTCCTTCACACTCACCGGACCGGTCTCCTCCGCCCGCGCACTCCTGGCACCAGGTTCGCTTAGCGCCGCCCCGTGCGGACAGGCTCTGGGGTGCGGACGACGGACCGCTCGGAAGTGCGCCGCCGCCACCCGCTGTCGGAGGCTTACCGAGGCGGCGCTGCGGGGCGGCGGGCGAACAGGATCGCGCCCGGCTTCGGCTCGTCCGGATCCAGCAGGTGCTGGGCCTCCACGGTGAAGCCCGCCTCGCGGAGCCAGTCGGCTACGCGGGACGGTTGGCGGTGGTGGACGTACGTCTGGATGGGCTGGTCGCCGTCACCGGTCGTCTCGATTTTTGACTCGTCACCGACGTGGAATCCCACGGCCAGCACCCCACCCGGCCGCAGTACCCGGTGGAATTCTTCGAGCACGCCCGGTACCGCCTCGTCCGGGATGTAGATCAGCGACCACCATGCGAGCACACCGGCGAGGGAGTCGTCGGCGAACTCCAGGTCGGTCATCGAACCGACCTCGAACCGCGCGCCGGGGTGCTCGCGGCGGGCGATGGCGATCATCGCGGGTGACAGGTCGATGCCGAACGCGTCCGCGCCCAACTCCC
This sequence comes from Actinomadura sp. NTSP31, assembly GCF_041951385.1. Lineage (NCBI taxonomy): Bacteria > Bacillati > Actinomycetota > Actinomycetes > Streptosporangiales > Thermomonosporaceae > Actinomadura > Actinomadura sp. NTSP31. Next base: position 48,502 of record NZ_JBGNUT010000020.1, read on the forward strand.
GCAGCAGGGCGGTGGTGTGCCCCGGCCCGCAGCCCACGTCGGCGACGGGCCCGCCGCCGATCGCGCGGACCAGGTCGGCGAACAGCACGACCCCCGCGCGGACGTGGAGCAGCCTGTCGAGCAGGTCGCGGGTCTCCTCGGCGTAGTCGGCCGCGACGGCGTCGTAGGAATTGCGGGTATCGGTCAACCAGGTCATCAAAGGACCGTAGCTTCTTCGGCCGGGCGCCGACAGGTCGTGCGCCCGAGGGCCGGGCCGTTTGCGCGGACGCGGGTCGGACTGCCGTGCACCGTTGGCCCGTTCATCGGGCCGGCGCTTCCTTGGAGGACGGGCTCCCGGGTCCCCGGGCGAAGCGCGGGTCCAGCAAGTGGGCCGACGTCTGACGGGTCGCGAGGACGATCGCGCCGAACACCTCGGCGCGGTGGGCGAGGCGGCTGCCGGTGACGGTGATGCCCTGGTCGAGGGGCGAGGGCAGGCGGTGGAGCAGCACGTCGCGGATCCCGTCCAGCAGCGGGCGGCCGACCGCGGCGACCTCGCCGCCGACGATCACCATCTGCGGTTCGAGCATCGCGCAGATGTCCGCCAGCGCCCGTCCGATCATGTGACCGGCATCAGTGACCACCCGCCGCGCCCCCGGATCGTCGGCGGCGAGCAGGGCCACCAGATCGGCGATGGTGGTGTCCGGGCCGCGGGTGCGGGTGAACGCCGCGGTGAGCGCCTGCGCCCCGACGACGGTCTCCAGGCAGCCGCGGTTCCCGCAGCGGCAGACGTAGCCTCCGTCGACCACGGCGATGTGGCCGAGCTCGCCCGCGGCCCCGGTGGCGCCCTGGTAGGGGCGGCCGTCCAGGATCAGCCCGGCGCCCACGCCGTCGGACAGCATGACGTAGATCAGGTCGTCGACGCCATGCCCGGCGCCGAAGGTCCACTCGGCGAGGGCGCCCAGGTTGGCGTCGTTGCCCACGTGGACGGGCAGTCCGATGCGTTCCCTCAGGCGTTCCGCGATGTCGACATCGGTCCAGTCGGACAGCATGGAGGGCAGGCTGAGCGTGTGCGACCGCGACCGGACGGGGGCCGACACCGCGACGCCCATGCCGAAGATGCGCCCGGCGCCCCGCCCGACGGTGGCGACCAGGTCGAGCGCGGTGCCGGCGATGAAGTCCAGGGCCTCGTCCGGCCGGTGGTCGACGTCGATCTCGTGGTAGCGCTCGCCGAGCACGCCGCCGGACAGGTCGGCCAGGAGCACGCGGATGTCGGTGTGGCGCAGGTGCACGCCGAGCAGCCCGCCGCCCTCCGGGTTCAGCGTGAGCGGGGTCGCGGGACGGCCTCCGCGAGGCGCGGACGGCACCGAGCCCTCCGCCGACTCGGTCAGCACGCCTTCGTCCAGGAGGGCGGTGACCAGCCCGGAGACGGTGGTCCGCGACAGTCCGGTCGCCCGGGCGATGTCCACTCTGCTGATCCGGCCGTGCCGCCGGACGGCGTCGATGACCAGCAGCCGGTTGCGCGACCGCAGGGAGGTGAGGGATCCGGGCGCGTCGTCCATGGCCGCGACCCTATGGGGTTTATCCGCATTCCGTTCAAACTATGGCCGTTTGTGGTCTCTTTTGTCCTTGACGCTGATTAACCGGCGTTCCTACAGTTCAGCGAAGCCGGCGGCCAGGCGGGGCCTGGTCTCCCACCCCCCTTGGAGTTGGCGTGCGCAAGAAGACATCGGCGCTGGTCGCCAAAGAAACCGTTCTCCGCAAAGGGATCGTCTGCCTGACCGCTCTGACGGCGGCCGCGGCGCTCACCCTTTCCGCGTGCGGGGACGGATCCGACGACTCGAAAGGCTCGTCGAGTTCGGCGGTGAAGGGCAAGGTCGGCGTGATCCTGCCCGACACGACCTCGTCCACCCGGTGGGAGAGTTTCGACCGGCCGTACCTGGAGCAGGCGTTCAAGGCGGCGGGTGTCCAGTACGACATCCAGAACGCGGAAGGCTCGACCCAGCGGTTCCAGACGATCGCCGACCAGATGCTCACGAGCGGGGTCAGCGTCCTGCTCGTGACCGGGCTCGATTCCAACTCCGCGGCGGCGGTGCAGCGCAAGGCCCAGTCGCAGGGCGTCAAGACGATCGACTACGACCGGCTGACTCTGGGCGGAGTGTCCGACTACTACGTCTCCTTCGACAACGTGAAGGTCGGCGAGGAACTGGGCAAGGGGCTGCAGAAGTGCCTGGGTGACAAGGCGGCCAACATCGCCTATCTGGACGGCTCGCCGACGGACAACAACGCCACGCTGTTCGCCCAGGGCGCGCACAACATCCTGGACAAGGTCTCCAGCTACAAGAAGGTGGCCGAGCAGCCGGTCCCGGACTGGAAGCCGGAGAAGGCGGCGACCATCTTCGAGCAGATGTACACCGAGCAGCACGGCAAGATCGACGGTGTGCTGGCCGCCAACGACAACCTCGGGAACGCCGCGGTGGCGGTGGTCAAGAAGAACAGGCAGGGCGGAAAGGTCGCCATCACCGGCCAGGACGCGACCTTGCAGGGGTTGCAGAACATCCTGGACGGCTCGCAGTGCATGACCGTCTACAAGCCCGTCAAGCAGGAGGCGGACGCCGCCTCCAAGCTCGCCATCTCCTTGTTGAAGGGGCAGAAGGGCGAGACGAGTGCCACCGTGAACGACCCGCAGGGCAAGCGGGACGTGCCGTCGGTGCTGCTGATCCCGATCGGGATCTTCAAGGACAACGTCAAGAAGGTCCTCGACGACGACTTCGTCAAGGCCGCGGACCTGTGCAAGGGGGCCTACGCGGCCAAGTGCAAGGACGCCGGCATCACCGCCGGATGAGGTGAGGCCTTGAGTGCCATTCCTCAAGGCCGTGTACGACGAGGTGGAGGCCTCCCTCCGCAGGGAGTTGGCCGGCAGTGACGCGCTGCCCTGGATCGGACGCCTGCGTCATCACTGTCAGTCGTCGGCGGACGGGGGGCTCGGGGTTCGCGGGCGGAGGCCGTCGAACACCAGGTTCAGGATGTCCTCGACCTGCCTGGGCGTGTTCGGACGGGTCCCCAGCAGCAGGCGGTAGTAGAGCGGGGCGTAGATGAGTTCGACGACGTCGTCCAGCACGACGTCGGCCCGGATCTGACCCTGCTGCTGCGCCCGTTCCAGCCGACGCCGACAGCTCTGGACACGGGGATTGACCAGCGTGTCCAGGATGGCCTTCGCCGCCGCCGGGTCGGACTGCGCAGCACCGATGACCTCCCGGTAGGTCGAGGACTGCGTCGTATGGAAGTACTCGGCGACGGCGACCATCTGGCCGCGCAGGTCGGCGTGGATGTCGCCGGTGTCGGGGAACTCGACGGACGATGCGCTCTGCCGGTCGATCGCCTCGACCAGCACCGCGGCCTTGGACGGCCACCACCGGTAGATCGTCTGCTTGCCCACCCCGGCTTCCTTGGCGATCGCGTCGACGCTCGTCCTGGCGAAACCCTGCTCCAGGCACAGCTTCAGCGCGGCATCGAGGATCGCCTTGTGGGAGCGCTCGCTCCGGTAGCGCGGGTTCGCGGATTCGGTGGCCATGACCAGTGAGTCTATAGGGAACGAGACGGCTCGTCTTGACCGGGGGCCGTCCTGGGCCTAGCGTTCGCAGGAACGAGACGTCTTGTCTCGTCCCTCTCGGAGGTGAACGATGTCCCAGCAGATGTCCCGCCGCCACGCGCTGGCCGCCGGCCTCGCCGCCGGCACGGCGCTCGGAGCCACCGCGATCGGCGTGGCGCCGGCCATGGCGGCCCAGCCCGCCCCGCGCAGACGCGACAGCGGAAACCCCTTCCTCGAAGGCGAGTTCGCGCCGGTCCCGTTCGAGGTGACCGAGTTCGACCTGACGGTCACCGGCACGGTCCCCAAGGACCTGACCGGCCGCCTGCTGCGCAACGGCCCCAACGTGCTCGGGCTGGAGGACCCGCTCGCCCACCACTGGCTGGTCGGCGACGGGATGGTCCACGGCGTCCAGCTCCGCGACGGCAAGGCCGAGTGGTACCGCAGCCGCTGGGTCCGCGCGAAGGGGACCGCCGAAAAACTCGGCGAGCCGGTACGCGGAGTCCCCGCCGAAACCGACTTCGCCTCGAACATCAACGTGATCGGATTCCGCGGCAAGACCCTCGCGCTACAGGAGGGAACCGCCCGTCCGCAAGAACTCACCGACGAGCTCTACACGGTCGGACCGTGCGACTTCAACGGCACATGGGCCGGAACCATGTCGGCCCACACCAAGCTCGATCCCGGCACCGGCGAGCTGCACTCGGTGAGCTACGACGAGAGCACCGACTACGTCCAGTACGTCGTGATCAGCGCGGCCGGCGAGGTGAGGTCGGCCCGCAAGATCCCCATGGGCGGGACGCTCCTGATGCACGACTTCGCCCTCACCGAGAAATACGTCGTCCTCTACGACCAGCCGATCCTGTTCGACCTGGACGCCATGGAGCACGGCCAGAAGATCCCCTGGGTCTGGGACACCAAGCGCCCCAACCGGGTCGGATACTTCCCGCGCGCCGGGGGAGCGGTCACCTGGATCACCGTGCCCCCCTCCTACATCTCGCACACGCTCAACTCCTACGACGACGGCGGCGACATCGTGGTCGACTTCGTGGAGTTCCCCGCGCCGTTCAGCGCCGACCGGCTGTCGACCAGCGCGCCGCCCGCACTGGTGCGCTGGACGATCGACCGCGCCCGCGGCGGCGTCCGCCGGACCCTGCTCGACGACCGGCCGCAGGAGTTCCCCCGGGTTCCGGACGCGCGGGTCGGCCGCAGGCACCGGTACGGCTACACCGCCGCGACCGCCGACTTCCTGAAGGCCTACGGGCACGGCTCGACCCCCGACTCGGCGTTCAGCAACGGCCTGGTCAAGCACGACCTCGCCACCGGACGGTCCCAGTTCCACCGGTTCCCGAAGCACGCGAGCGCGAGTGAGGCGGTCTTCGTCCCGCGTTCCGGCGCCCGCGCCGAGGACGACGGCTACGTCCTGTCGTACGTCCACAATCCCGAGCGGAACGCCTCCGACCTGGTGATCCTTGCGGCGCAGGACTTCACCGGCAAGCCGATCGCCCAGATCCACCTGCCGAGCCGGATCCCGCTCGGGTTGCACGGAAGCTGGATCGCCGGCACCTGACACGCCCGTGCCCGGGGCAAAGCACGCCGCGAACCCGTCGCTGCCGTCCCCGTACTGGACGGCGGGCGGGTGCGGGCGCCCCGGTACTTCTTGTTAAGAGCGCAGCTGAGGCTGTTATCTTCGGTGCCGTCCCGTCTCTGCCGGCAGCCGGTCGCGCGGTGCGGGCCACGGGGGGATCGACCATGAGCGAGGACGGCGGGGGCCCGCGCGGTCCGGAGCGGCGCCGGCAGGACATCGCCGGTGTCGTGTTGTCGGTCGGCTCGGTCACCGCGGCGGAACTGGCCGAGCGTTTCGCCGTCAGCCTCATGACGATCCACCGTGACCTGGACGAACTCGCCCGCCAGGGCATCGTCCGCAAGTATCGCGGCGGGGTCACCGCCCAGCCGTCGGGGGTGTTCGAGAGCAGTGTGGCCTACCGCCTGAACTCGATGCGGACCGCGAAGGACGCCATCGCCGGGAGGGCCGCCGAGCTGGTCGAGCCCGGGATGGCGGTGATGCTGGACGACTCCACCACGGCGCTGGCGCTGGCCCGCCGGCTGGTGGGCATCGTCCCGTTGACGGTCGTCACGAACTTTCTGCAGGCGGTCAACCTGCTCGCCCGCGAGCAGGAGATCCGGTTGATGGCGCTCGGCGGCGACTATGATCCGCTGCACGACTCCTTCCTCGGTGTCTCGTGCGTCGACGCGATCGAGGCGCTGAACGTGGACCTTTGCTTCGTGTCCACCTCCGCGGTCGGCGGTGGTTTCGCCTACCACCAGGAGCAACGCATCGTGCCGGTGAAGCGGGCCATGCTCCGTGCCGCGGCGCGCAGCGTGCTCCTCGTCGACCATTCCAAGCTCAACCGGGTGGCGCTGCATCGGGTGGCGCCGCTGTCGGCGTTCGACCGTGTCATCGTCGACGACGGTGCCGACGCCGAGGCCTTGCGGGATCTCGCGGAGGAGAAGGCGGCCTACGAGGTGGCGGCGACCTGAGGGGCGACCTGAGCGGCGACCTGAGCGGCGCGCTGCTCGCCGCCTCGGCCGTACCGTGGCCCGGAGCTTGTTAACGTTTTCGGTTGTTCTTATCTCACGTTCCGTGAGCCCGCGTGGGGCCTGGGGTCGTCCGGGTCGGCCGCCGAGCGTCTTCTCATGCGTCTTGACCACGAGTGGTGTGGTCAGTCCGGTAAAAGTGGGCCGACTCGAGGGTGCGACGGCGCCCCGCGGCGGCGTTCGCCGCAGGACGTCGGAAGTGACCCAGCCGACATCTTGACACCCCGATCAGCGGCCTCTTACGCTCAAGCTCACATTTTTGGGCGTTATCTTCACAGTTTTGTTGTTGAGATCGTGATCGGAGTGGGTCAGTGGCCGAGTCCCAGGGTGTGGCGCCGTACGGCCTCCGCTGCGATCACCGGGTCCGGCCGCTGGGCATCGACGAGGCCGCGCCGCTGCTGTCGTGGCGGCTGGCGTCTGGCCGGCGCGGCGACGCACCCGCGGCGTACCGGGTGCGCGTACGGGCGGAGGACGGCGAGCAGGTCTGGGACACCGGGGACGTGGCCGACCCGGCGGCGGTCGGCGCACGCTACCAGGGGCGCCGGTTGCGGCCCCGCACCCGCTATCGCTGGACGGTCACGGTCACCGGCGAGGACGGCGCCTCCGCCGAACGGGAGTCCTGGTTCGAGACGGGGATGATGGGCCCGGCGGCGTGGACGGCCGCCTGGATCGCCCACGACCCGTCCGATCTCGACGTGGTCGACGCTCCCGAGGAGGGCGCGCTCGCCCTCACCGACCACGGGCTCCAGCCGGCCGTCCGGCTGCGCCGGGCGTTCGCGGTCCCCGCCGCCCCGGTCCGCGCCCGGTTGTACGTCACCGCCCGCGGCCTTTACGAGGCGCGCGTCAACGGCGTGCGCGCCGGTGACGCCGAACTCGCCCCCGGCTGGACGGACTACCGCGACCGCATCGACTACCAGGTCTACGACGTGACCGACCTGCTGCGGACGGGCGGGAACGTCCTCGCCGTCACGATCGCGGACGGCTGGTGGAGCGGATTCGTCGGTTTCGATCCGCGCCGCTCGGGCGCCCATTACGGCACGTTCCCGCAGCTACTGGCCGAGCTGCACCTCTTCCACGCCGACGGGACCAGCGACGTCGTCGCGACCGGCGGCGACTGGCAGAGCGCCCGCTCGCCCATCCGGTACGCCGACCTGCTCATGGGGGAGTGCCATGACCTCCGCCGCGAGACGCCGGGCTGGGACCTGCCGAGCGGTGGCGCCGGCGACGAAGGGGCCGGCGCGGACGTTCCGGGGGCCGGGCCGTGGCGGCCCGTCCGGGTGACCGGTTCGGATCGGAGCCGCCTCACCGCGTCGGTCGCGCAGCCGGTCCGCGCCGTCCGGGAGTTGGCGCCGAGGTCGGTGACCCGCGTCGGCGCGGACCGGTTCCTGGTCGACTTCGGGCAGAACTTCGCCGGCCGGGTCCGGTTGACGGTGCGCGGCGCGTCCCGGGGCGACCGGGTCGTCATCCGGCATGGCGAGACCCTGGACGACGACGGCGCGCTGTACACGGCGAACCTGCGCACCGCCGCGGCCACGGACGTGCTGATCGCGGCCGGGCCCGCCGAGTCCGTCTTCGAGCCCCGCTTCACCTACCACGGTTTCCGGTACGCCGAGGTGACCGGGCTGAGCACGCTCGGAACCGGCGACATCACCGGCGTGGTGCTGCACAGCGACACCCCCTGGGCGGGCGAGTTCACGTGCTCGGACCCGGACGTCGACCGCCTGCACGAGGCCATCGGCTGGGGACAGCGCTCCAACTTCGTCAGCGTCCCGACCGACTGCCCGCAGCGCGACGAGCGGCTCGGCTGGCTGGCCGACGCGCAGGTCTTCCTGCCCACCGCGTGCCTCAACGCCGACGTCGCCGCGTTCTTCGACGGCTGGCTGCGCGAGGTGCGGGGCGCGCAGTCGCCGGACGGCGCGTTCGGCAACGTGGCGCCGAGGCTCGCGGGGGTCGCCGACGACGGCGCTCCCGGCTGGGGCGACGCGGGGGTCCTCGTGCCCTGGCATCTCTACCGGGTGTACGGGGACGAGCGCTTCCTCGAACGCAACCTCGACGCCATGTGCGCCTGGGTCGACCACGTGCACCGGCACAACCCCGACCTGGTGTGGACCCGCCGCGTCGGCCCCCACTTCGCCGACTGGCTCGCGCCCGCGCCCACGCCCCGGGACGTGCTCGCCACCGCCTACTTCGCCCACAGCGCCGAGCTGACGGCGCGGGCCGCCGAGGTCGTCGGCGAGGCGGAGACCGCCGGGCGGTACGGCGTGCTGGCCGAGCACGTCCGCAAGACCTTCACCGAGCGGTTCGTGACCCCGGACGGCGGGATCCGGGGCGACACCCAGACCGCCTACCTGCTGGCGCTGGCGTTCGAACTGCTCCCGGCGGACCTCGTGCCGGGTGCGGTGCGGCGCCTGGTCGAGCTCGTCCGGGAGGCCGGCCCGGGCCTGACCACCGGCTTCCTCGGGGTGAGCCTGATCGCGCCCGTCCTCGACGCGCACGGCCACGCCGACCTCGCGCACGCGCTGCTGCGCCGCACCGAACCGCCGTCATGGCTGCACCCGCTGCGGCACGGCGCGACCACCATCTGGGAGCGGTGGGACGGCTACACCGACGAGCGGGGGTTCCAGGCGGCGGCGATGAACTCCTTCAACCACTACGCCCTCGGCTCGATCGGCGAATGGCTCTACCGCGGCGTCGCCGGCCTCGACCAGGCGCCCGGATCGGTCGGCTACCGCGAGCTGCTGGTCCGGCCGAGGCCCGGCGACCTCACCTCGGCCGGCGCGAGGTACGAGTCGGTGCGCGGGACCGTCGCCACCCGCTGGTCCCGCCGGGACGGCGCGTTCCACCTCCAGGTGACGGTGCCGCCCGGCGCGACCGCCACCGTCCACATCCCCGCGGACGATCCCGGCGGGGTCCGGGAGGGCGGGGTGCCGGTGGCCGAGGCCGCCGGGGTCCGCATCATCGGCGCGGAGCCGGGAGAGCTCCGCTGCCGGACGGCTTCGGGGGAGTACCGCTTCACCGCGGAACTTCATTGACCACCGTCCCCGCGTGGGACGGGCATGGCCGGCCGCCGTCACCTCGGCGGCCCGCGCCATGAACGCGAGGAGGACAGATGACATCGTCGTTCGACAGGGCGGCCCTCAGCCGCCGCGGTTTCCTGCGGCTCTCGGGCGGAGCGGCCGCGGCGGTCGCGCTGCCGGCGGCCCTCACGGCCTGCGGGGGATCGTCCGGCGGGTCCGGCGGCACCCTGCGCCTGGTGGGCGTGGCCGACCAGCAGAAGCCGGTCGACCTGCTCACCAAGGCCTACACCAAGGCGAAGTTCAGCACCTCGTTCGCCCCCACCGACCAGGTGGAGACCTCGCTGCGCACCCAGCTGGGCGCGGGCAACGCCCCCGACGTGCACGTGGTCTACCCGGGCAACGGCAGCGCGATGAGCATGGCGCAGATCGCGCAGGCCGGGCTGCTCGCCGACCTGAGCGACCAGGCCTGGACGAAGAAGGTCCCGGCGGGGCTGAAGCCGGCCTTCCAGAAGGACGGCAGGACGTTCCTGTACTCGGCCGGATCCAGCGTGATCGGCGCGATCTACAACAAGAAGGTCTTCCAGGAGGCGGGGGTGACCCCGCCGAAGACGTGGAGCGAGTTCCTCCAGGTCTGCGACAAGATCAAGAAGAAGGGCAAGATCCCGATCGCGCTCGGCGCGCAGACCCAGTGGGTCACGCAGCTGATCACCTACGCGCTCGTGCCGTCCACCGTGTACGCCAAGAACCCGCAATTCGACAGCCAGATGAAGGCGGGGTCGGCGTCGTTCGCTAACTCCGGCTGGGTGCAGGCGCTCGACATGTACCTGGAGCTGCAGAAGCGGGGCTTCTTCAACGACAACCCCAACGGCACCACGTTCGAGCAGCAGACGTCCATGGTCGCCACCGGCAAGGCCGCCATGGCGATCCAGGTGTCCGCGGTCCTGCCCGACTTCCGCAAGGCCGCGCCGAGCGCCGACGACCTGTCGATGTTCCCGGTGCCGGGCGCCGACGACGCCGCCCAGGTGTGGATCCCCGCCGGGGTCGTCGTCGGGCTGGGCGTCAGCGCCCGCAGCAAGAACCGCGACGCCGCCAAGGCGTTCATCGAGTTCCTCGGGCAGCAGGAGAACATCAACCGCTGGGCCGAGGCCGTCGCGTGCGTCCCGCTCGTCCGGGACTCCAGCTCCCGGATCGACCCGGTGCTGACGCCGTTCCTGCCGTACATGGACGGCAACAAGGCCGTCCCGTTCATGGACCAGGCCTGGCCCAACGCCGAGGTGCAGCCCGCTCACTTCGCGATGGTGCAGGAGCTGCTCGCCGGCAAGACCACGGTCGCCAAGGGGCTGGCCAAGCTGGACGAGACCTACCGGAAGAAGCAGCCGTGACCTCGTCCCCTCAGCGCGCACCGGCCGCTCCGGCGGCCGGTGCGCCGGCCGCCGGCGCGGCCCCGGAGGCGGCCGGCGCCCGGCGTCCGCGGCGCGTCCGGCGGCGGCGCGGCGGTTTCCTGACGCCGCCCTGGTGGTTCGCGGCGCCCGCCCTGCTCGTGTACGTGCTGGTCGTGCTGTATCCGAGCGCCAGCGGGGTCGTCTACGCCTTCACCGACTGGAACGGCATCGGTGACCGCTCCTTCAACGGCGTGGACAATTTCCGGCGGCTGCTGCAGGACGACGCCACCCGCGGATCGCTGGTCAACACCCTGCTGCTGACCGTCGCGATCGTCGTCGTCCAGAACGGCATCGGGCTGCTGCTCGCGCTCGGGGTGCACACCCGCATCAAGTCGCGCGTGGTGCTGCGGGTCGTGTTCTTCGCGCCCGCCGTCGTCAGCCCCGTGATGGTGGCGTTCCTGTGGAAGTACGTCTACAACCCGGCACCGGAGGCGGGGCTCAACGGGATCCTCGGCGCGCTCGGCCTCGGGTCGCTGCGCCAGGACTGGCTGGGCGACCCGTCGCTCGCGCTGTGGTCGGTGGCGGGGATGGTGATCTGGCAGTTCGCCGGCTACTCGATGGTCATCTTCCTGGCCGGGCTGGAGGGCGTGCCCGCGGAGCTGCACGAGGCCGCGATGATCGACGGCGCCGGCCGGTTCCAGCGGTTCCGCAGCGTGACCTGGCCGCTGCTGGCCCCCGCGGTCACGATCAACGTCATGCTGTCGACCATCGGCGGGCTGAAGCTGTTCGACCAGGTCTACGCGGCGACGAGCGGCGGCCCCGGCCACTCCAGCGAGACGCTCTCGACCGTCCTGTACAAGCAGGCGTTCGTGTTCGGGAACTACGGCTACAGCACGGCGATCGCGTTGGTCCTGGCGCTGTTCGTCGCCGCTGTCTCGCTGATCCAGATCTACTACCTGCGCAGCCGGGAGGTGACGGCATGAGCCTCCGGTACGGGTTCCGCACGTTCCTGCTGGAAATGCTGATGATCGTGGTCGCGCTGGCGTTCCTGTTCCCGGTGTACGCGCTGATCGCGCTGTCGCTGAAGGACAAGCAGCAGATCGCCTCGGCGCCGCTGTCCCCGCCGACGTCGCCGACGTTCGCGAACTTCTCCGACGCCTGGTCGCGGGCCTCGCTCGGGTCGGCGCTGCTGAACAGCACGGTGATCACGGTGGTCAGCCTGGTGGCGCTCATCGCCATCGGGTCGTTCGCCGCGTACTTCCTGGCCCGCTGCGCCACGCGGATGGGCTTCGTGCTGTACGTGCTGTTCCTGCTCGGCATCGTGCTGCCGTTCCAGCTCGGCATGATCCCGCTGTTCAAGCTGGCCGACTCGGCCGGGCTGCTCGGCACCTACCAGGGAATGATCATCTTCTACACCGGCATCCAGCTGCCGTTCACGATCTTCCTCTACACCGGGTTCATCCGGGCGCTGCCGGGCGACTACGCCAACGCCGCGCTGATCGACGGCGCCGGTCATCTCCAGGCGTTCACCCGGGTGGTGTTCCCGCTGCTGCGGCCGATCACCGGCACGGTGCTGATCCTCAACGCCGTGTTCGTCTGGAACGACTTCTTCACGCCGCTGCTCTACCTGGGCGGGTCGGCGCGGGAGACCGTCCCGGTGCGGATCTTCGCGTTCGTGGGGCAGTACGTGTCGGACTACGGGCTGGTCTTCGCCGGCCTCGTGCTCGCCGCGCTGCCGATCATCGTGGTCTTCCTGGTGCTGCAACGGTACGTGATCAAGGGCTTCGCCAGCGGGCTGAAGGGGTGAGCGTGGCCGCGATCCCGTCCGGTCTGCTGGCGGTCCTGGACTCGCCGCCGCCCGCGTACTCCCCGGCGCCCATCTGGTGGTGGAGCGGCGAGCGGCTCGACCGGCGCCGGCTCCGCGACCAGCTCGAGCGGTTCGCCGAGGGCGGCGTCCACAACCTGGTGGTGCTGAACCTGGCGCCGTCGGGGCCGATGTTCGGCTCGGACGCCGACGACCCGCCGTTCTTCTCCGACGCCTGGTGGGACCTGCTGGACGCGGTGTGCGAGGACGCCGCCGAGCTGGGGGTGTCGCTCTGGTTCTACGACCAGCTCGGCTTCTCCGGCGCCGACCTCCAGGCCCGGTTGGTCCGGGACGTCCCCGCCTACGCGGGGCAGTGGCTGGAACCGTCCGGGACGGTGGGCGTGCGGGGCTTCGACTACCTGTCGGCCGAAGCGTGCGAGGTGCTGTTCGACCGCGTGCACGGCGAGTTCGCGCGGCGGCTCGGCCACCGGCTCGGCAACGTGATCGTCGGCTCGTTCCAGGACGAGCTGCCCTCGCTGCCGACCTGGTCGCCGACGTTCGCCGACGAGTTCGCGCGGCGCCGGGGCTACGACCTGACCCCGCACCTCGGGGCGCTGTGGGGAGCGGGGCGGGCGGACCCGACGCCTTCCGGATCCGCCGCGACTACCACCTCACCCGCGCGGAACTGGCCGAGGACGCGTTCTTCCGGCCGCTCGCCGAGTGGCACCAGGCGCACGGGCTGCTACACGGGTGCGACCAGCAGGATCCGGCGCGGGCCGGGCTCCCGGTGGACGGTGTCAAGATCTACGCCGACTACGCGCGCACACACCGCTGGTTCGGCGCCCCCGGCTCGGACCACCACGGCGACGCCCGCATCCACTCCTCACTGGCGCACCTGTACGGCCGGGACCGCACCTGGATCGAGGCGTTCCACTCCAGCGGCTGGGGCGGGACGCTGGAGGAGACCTTCGACTGGCTGCTTCCCTGGCTGCGCTCGGGCTCCACCCTCTACAACCCGCACGCCGCCTACTACACGACCAAGGCGGGCTGGTGGGAGTGGGCGCCGCCGTCCACCGACTGGCGGCAGCCCTACTGGAGGCACCACCGGGTGTTCGCGGACGCCGTCACCCGGTTGTGCGCCGCGCTGTCGCTGGGGAAGCACGTCTGCGACGTGGCGGTGCTGTTCCCGACCGCCACCGCGCAGGCCGGGACGCGCCTCGACGGCGTCGACCCGGACGCCGTCCGCGCCCAGGACGTCTACCGGAGTCTCGTCGGCGACATGGCGTGGTTCCGGATGGCGCCCGGCGCGCTCGACCGGCTCGGGATCGACGCCGACGTCGTGGACGACGACTCCGTTCAGCGGGCCGCCGTCACGCGAGGACGGCTGGAGGTCGCGGACGAGTCGTACGGCACCGTCCTCCTTCCCGCGTGCACCGTCCTCGAAGGGGAGACCGCGCGCAGGCTCGTCGCGTTCGCCGAGGCCGGCGGGCGCGTCATCGCGGTCGGTCCGCCGCCGCGCCACGGCGTCGGCGACCCGGACGCCGACGCGGCGGTGGCGAAGCTCCGCGCCGTGGCGGAGGTCGTGGCGGACGCCGACGGCATCGAGGCGGTCCTCGCCGCCGACCGCCGGGTGGACGCGCCGGTCCCCGCCCTCGTCCGCGAGGTCGACGGCGCCACCGTGGTGTTCGTGACCGCCGCCCCGTCCATGGCCAGCCGCGTGTCGGTCGAGCGTCCCGGCGAGCGCGGCATCGACCTCGGCTGGCTCGACGTGACCTACGACTTCGACCCGGACCGCTACCTGCGCGACATGCGGTTGCGGGTGCGCGGTGTCCGCGGCCCGGCGTTCCTGGCCGGCCCGTTCGGAGGGCCGCCTCGGCCGCTGGAGGTCCGGGCGGTGGACGAGACGTGGGTCGAGGTGGTCGTGCCCTTCGACGACGCGCCCGCCGCGCTGCTCATCTTCCCCGGCGGCGAGGACGGCGCGGACCGTACGGCGGCCGTCCCGGCCGAAGAGCGGCCGACGGGCACGGGCCTGGATCTCGGTATGTCCTGGACGATGGAGACGGTGCCCACGCTCGACAACTCCTGGGGGGACTTCGCCCGCCCCGCCGACCGGGACGTCCCGCTGGAATGCTGGAGCCTCCGGCACCGCGTGGAGGGCGAGACCGTCTGGGCCGAGGCGCACGCCACCTTCGGCCCGCACGGCGTCTGGGCGCTGGAGTCCGAGGGCTCGTGGCGCCCCGCCGTGTACTCCGACTCGCGCGGCATCCGCAAGGACGCCGTGCATCGGGACTTCCTCGGGCCCAAGGGGCACGTGCCGGAGGAGTTCCTCGACTTCGGTGACGTCTCGGCCGGGGAGGCGGTGCTGTTCCGCTCCCGCGTGTCCGTGCCGGCGGACGGCGGTTTCGTGGCGGTCGGCGCGCCGGCGGCCAAGACGCTGCTGGTCGACGGGGCCGAGGTTCCGCTGGACGACCGGGGGCATCTGGCGATCGCCACGGCTCCCGTCGCGGGCGGGGAGCACGACGTCGAGGTCCGGTTCGTCCTGGACGAGGAGGTGCGGCTGCGCGCCCACCTCGCCGTGGTCACCGATCCCGGCCGCTACCGGCGCCCGGAGTGGATCACGGTCGCCGGGCCGGGGAGGCCGGGCGCGCGGGTCACGCTCAGCGCCGCGATGCCCCCGAGCGGTTCGGTCCTCCAGGTGGCCTCGGCGGCCCCCTGCCGGATCCTTGTCGACGGTCAGGAGATCGGCCGCCAGGGCGGGTTCGACCCGTACGCCGAGCACGAGGTGCCCCGCGTCGGCCGCTACGAGGTGACCGGCGGGGAGGTGACGCTGGTCCTCACCGAGGGCGGCGCGCCCCCGTCCGTCATGGTGGACGGCGCGGTGGTCTCCGGCGCCGGGTGGACGGCCGCGCGCGACGGCGAGCCGGTGCCCGTCCTGCCGAGCCGCCGCCAGTACGGCGACCCCGCCTCGCTGCACCTGCGGCGGCGCCCCCATCCGCTGCCCGGCGCGGCCTGGCTCGACGACGCCCCGGAGACCGGCGACGTCCTGCCCGCGCGATTCGCGGCACCGGACATCGGCCCGCGCGTCGAGTGGCTGCGCGTCACCGTGCCACCGGGCGCGACCCGGATGGCCGTCGAGGTGCACGGTGAACTGCTGGAGGTGCTCCTGGACGGCGAGCGGCTGGAGCCGGGCCCGGAGATGCGGCTGCCTCCCCAGACGGACCCCGGCGGGACCCCACGCCAAGCGCCCGGCCGGAGGACCGCGGAGCTGCGGATCCTGACGATCCCCGGACACCAGGCCGGCGCCGCGCTCGCCGGGCCCGTGCGGTTCGCCGTGGGTCCCGGAACGATCGAGCTGGGCGACTGGGAGGACACAGGACTGGCGGGCTACAGCGGGGCGGTCCGTTATCGTCGCCGCGTCGACCTGTCCTCGGCCCCAGCCGGCGCGACGCTCGACCTCGGACGGGTACGCGGCACGGCCGAGGTCACGGTCAATGGCGTGCACGCGGGCGTGCGGATATGCGCCCCCTACCGCTTCCATCTCGGCAACGCACTGCGGGAAGGCCCGAACGAGATCGAGGTCCTGGTCTGCGGCACGCTCGCGCCCCACCTCGACGAGGTGAGCCCGACCCACTTCGTCTTCCCCGGTCAGCGGGTCTCCGGACTGTTCGGGCCGGTTCGCCTGCTCATGCCCACGGACGGGGGAACATCTCGCCGTCCAACCGATCCCCCGACGTGAGGCCGAGGCCGTCGGTCACGGGGTGGGCTTCGCCGCTGTAGGCGGTCTCCGCGTCCATGTAGATGTTGACATGCGCGAGCCGGGCCGTCCCCGTCCGGTTGGGCAGCGCCATGTGCCCCGTGTAACCGCTGTGGAAGGTGCAGTCGCCGGCTCGCAGCGGGAGCGTGACGCGGGGCGCCCACCGCAGCGCCGGATCCGCCGCGAACAGATCCTCCGCATCGTGCAGATCCTGCGGGCGGAGACCGGAGTGATGCTGGGTGCCGGGCAGGAACGTCATGCAACCCCGTTCCGGCGGGACGTCGACAAGCGCGATCCACGCGGAGAGGGGAAGGCGGTCGCCGCGGTGCGGCCAGTACGGACGGTCCTGATGGAATTCCGTGGCGGTGTCGCTGTGCGGTTCCTTGACCAGCATCTGGTCGTGCCACAGCCGCAGCGGGAACCCGGCGAGTTGCTCGGCGATCCTGCCGAGACGCCGGTCCAGGGTGAGATCGCGCAATGTCCGGTCGCGCCGCCACACGTTGACCAGCTGGCTGAAGGCACCGCGGGTCTCCAGGCTCTCGGCGCGATGAGCCTCCAGGAAGGCTTCTGCGCCGGTCCTGAACCGCTCGATCCCGGACGGATCGAGGACGCCTCGGACTCGGACGAAACCGTACTCGCGATACGCGTCCACCAGCTCTTGTGAGACGTGGCCATCGGCTCCGACATCGGTACTCGCCTGCTCGTTCATCATGTGCCAAGCCTCGCCGGGCCATGCGGCCGAGGGCTAGGCCGATCCCGGCGAGGAGTCGTACGATCACGACATGCTCGCCACACTGCACGAGCAAGCGCTGTTCGCCGACGGCCCGGTCTGGGGCGGCGTCCACCACCTGAACGCGGGCGTCGAGCCGCACACCCACGACTTCCTCGAAATCGCGATCATCGGCCCCGGCCGCGGTCGGCATGTCACCGGCCACGGCGAGCGCCCGCTACGGCACGGCGACGCGATCGTGCTGCGGCCGGGCGCGTGGCACGGCTTCGGCGACTGCGCCGATCTCACCGTCGCCAACTGCTGCCTATCCGCTCACGCGCTTCGGGCCGAGCTGTACCAGCTGCCGATGCTGCGCCGGCTGCTGTGGACCGACCCGGTGTCCCACGGTGCCCGCGGTGTGGCGGTTCGATCCCTCGCCCCCTCGGACGCCGACGAAGCCATCGCGCAGATCCGCCTGCTCGAAGAGGACCTGACGGCGGGCCGCCGCCGCCCGGGCCGGGCGGTCGGCCGCCTGATGACCGTGCTGGGAATCCTGGCCGACGGCGCCGAGCCCGAACACGGCGCTCTCGAACCGGCCGTCCACCCCGCGGTCGCCGCGACCATCGCGCGCCTCGAAGCGGCGCCCGCGGAACCGTGGAGGCTGGACGACCTCGCGCGGGCCGTCAACCTGGACCCCGCCTACCTCGGCCGGTTGTTCGGCCAGTGCACCGGCTCGACCCCGATGGGCCTCCTGGCCCGGCTGAGGGCCGAACGAGCGGCGGCGCTGCTGGTGAACTCGACCCTGCCCGCCGCCCGGATCGGCGCCGCCGTCGGCTGGGACGACCCCACGTACTTCGCCCGGCGCTTCAAGACCCTGGTCGGACTGACGCCCACGGAATACAGAAGGCGTAACAGAGCCTCGCAATAGCGACCTCCCAACGAGAGGCGGCCGGGCCGCCGCCTCGCCGCTTCAGGAACCCGGTCGCAGGATGCCCCGGAGGAACGTGCGGAAGCGGTCGGTGAGGTCGATGGTGTCGGGGTCGAGGAGCCAATCTTTTACCGCCCCCGCCAGGAGCCCTCATGTGGCCAGGGACTCCTGGTCCGCCGCCGGCCCGGTTACACTCCGCCGGTATGGCCGGTCTGCTCTTGGACGCCGTCGAACGAGCCCAGCTCGCCGACTTGTTCGACGAACTCGGCCCCCGGGCACCGACCCTCCTCGTGCCGTGGACCACCCGCGATATGGCCGCGCACCTGGTCCTCCGCGAGAACGACTCCCTCGCCGGCCCGGGGCTGGTCCTGCCCGGCGCGTGGAGCCGCTTCGCCGAACGACGGCAGACGGCGCTCGCCTCGCACGACTTCACCGCGCTCGTGGCCACGCTCCGATCTGGACCGCCACCGGGGTTCTTCCGGATCGGATGGGTCCGCCGCGTCCCCAACCTGATCGAGTTCTTCGTCCACCACGAGGACGTCCGCAGAGCCAACGGCCGCGCGCCCCGAACCACCGAACCTGCCATGGACCAGGCGCTGTGGCACTGCCTCACTCGCGTCCCCTGGTTCCTGGCCCGGCGACTGCGCGGCGCAGGACTGGAACTTCACTGGGCGGGCACCACCAGCACCGTCCGGGCACGGCGCGGCCGACCCACGGCCCGCATCACCGGGCTCCCGGGTGAACTGCTGCTCTACCTGTTCGGCCGCAAGGACGCGGCAGACGTCCAGGTCGACGGGCCCGCCGCCGCCGTCCAAGCCGTGCAACGCGCACGGCTGGGCATGTAACTCCCGACTCACGGACTCTCGAAGAAGCGGCGGCTCCGTCCGGCCCACCTATTGCATTGAGTGGTTCGCGCGGTAGCGCGAGGGCGCGGTCCCGTACTGGTCGACGAAGGCCTGGCGCAGCGTCTCGGCCGTCCCGAATCCGCAGCGCCGTGCCACGCTCGCGACCGGATGCGTCGTCGTCGCCAGCAGGTGGGCGGCCGTTTCGGTGCGGGCTTGGCGTACGTAGCGTCCCGGGGTGTGGGCGAGGTGCTGGAGGAACAGCCGGGTGAGGTGGCGCTCGCTCACCCCCGCCAGCCGGGCCAGGGCGGCGGTGCTCAGGTCGCCGTCGAGGTTGCCGGCGACGTGGTCGGTGACCTGCTGGACGATGCTGTGCTCGGTCGGCGGTGCGGCGGCGACGAACATGCTCATCTGCGACTGGTCGCCCGGCCGCTGCAGGTAGGTCACCACCAGTTGCGCCACGCCGCGTGCCAGTTCCGGCCCGTGGTCGTCCTGGATGAACGAGAGCGTCAGGTCGAGTGCGCTGGTGACGCCGGCCGAGGTGGTGATGTTGCCGTCGCGGATGTAGATCGGGTCGGGGTCGAAGGTGACCTTCGGGTACCGCGCGGCGATCCTGTCGGCCCACATCCAGTGGGTGGCGGCGCGCCTGCCGTCGAGCAGGCCGGCCGCGGCCAGCACGGCGGAGCCGGTGCACACCGACGCGACCCGCCGGCTCTCCTTGGCCAGCCGGCGCACATGTCCGACGAAGCGGGGGTCGGCCGCGGCCTCGCGGTAGCCCAGCCCGCCCGACACGATCAGCGTGTCCAGCGGGCCCTTGAGCCGTTCGAGCGCTTCCTGCCCGTGCAGCGTCATCCCGTCGGTGCAGGTGATCGCCCGGCCGCCCGGGGTGGCCAGGAGCACCTGGTAGGGCGGGGTGGCGCCCCAGTTCGCCTCGTTCAACGTCGAGGTCACGCAGGCGATGTCGAGTAACTGCGCCCGGTCGTATCCGACGACCACCATCAGCCGATCGTCCACTCCGAAGACCCTACGTCGCAGGGACGGGAGTACCAAGTTTTCGGACATTGTCTCCATGTTTCGTTGCCGCCCGCGAACCGGCCCCCGACGGTGAGGTCACACCCGGAACGCATCGGCCGTTCGCGGATGCCGGCCGGGGCTTCGATCATCGAGGGAGAACCGTCATGTCCGACGTGCGTGTGCACAACTTCTCGATCTCGCTCGATGGCTTCGCCACCGGCGCGGGTCAGGCCCCCGGCGTCCCGTTCGGGCACGCCGGCGAACGCCTGCACGAGTGGATGTTCGCCACCCGGTTCTGGCATCGGATGGGCGGTGGCCGGGGCGGGAGCACCGGCGCCGATCACGCCGTCGCGGCACTGCACGAGTCCGGGATCGGCGCCGAGATCATGGGGGCCGGCAAGTTCGGTCCGCCCGGCTGGCAGGACGACCCCGGCTACCACGGTGCGTGGGGCGCCGACCCGCCGTTCCACACCCCCGTCTTCGTGCTCACCCACCGGCCGCGGCCGTCGATCGAGATGAAGGGCGGCACCACGTTCCACTTCCTGGACGCCTCACCCGCCGAGGCGCTCGAGCGGGCCCGCGAGGCGGCCGATGGCCAGGACGTGCGTCTGGGCGGCGGGCCCTCGGTGGTACGCGACTTCCTCGCCGAGAGGCTGGTCGACCACATGCACGTGGTGCAGGTCCCGATCGTGCTCGGCCGCGGGGTCCGGCTCTGGGACGGCCTGGAGTCGCTGGAGGACGCGTTCGACATCGAGGCGGTCTCGACGCCCTCGGGCGTCACCCATCTGACGTTCACGGCCAAGAGCCGGTGACCGCGATGCGTACGAGCCTTGGGCAGGGGGCCTTGGCCGAAGTCGCCCGGCTCTCCACTGCGGTGGCGGGCCGGCTCACGGTGGCAGCCGGGTGACGTCATGAAAAGGAAGCGGGGCGCACGGATCTTGCGGGCCCTCGGCCGTGGGCTGGTCATCCTTGTGGCCTTGTTCCTCGTCCCGGGCGTGGAGTTCCTCATCAACGCACGGAGTTTTGCCTCCTACCGGTACGCGCCGCCTGCGGACAGGCGTCTCCCCGCCGTGGCTCCGCCGGTGCATGCCCCGGGCAAGCCCATTGTGGCGGTCGTGGTCGGCAACGCAGGTGCCAACGTCGCCGACACGCTCGTCCCCTACGACGTTCTGGCGAGCACGGGGAGGTTCAACGTCTACACGGTCGCACCCGAACGCCGGACCGTGCCGTTGCTCGGGGGATTGGACCTGGTCCCGGACCTGGACTTCGCGCAACTGAGCCGGCGGCTGGGCGGCAGGGCGCCGGACGTCACCGTGGTGCCGGAGATGCCCTCCGACAAGGACGGCGATCGCCGCGTCATCGCGTGGCTGCGGAGTACCGCGAGTCGCGGACTGGTGCTGAGCGTGTGCACCGGAGCCCGGCTGGTCGCCGAAGCCGGTCTCCTCGACGGCCGCGAGGCCACCACGCACTGGTACCGGCTCGCCGGCCTGCAGGACGCGCATCCCGCGGTGCACTGGCGGCGCGGAGTCCGCTACGTCGACGCCGGAAACGTGATCACCACGGGCGGGCTGCTGTCCTCGGTGGACGGGACGCTGCGGGTGATCGAGCGGCTGGCCGGCACGGGCACCGCCGCCGCGGCCGCCCGGACCGCCGGCTGGCGCCACTACTCTCCCGGCGCGCCCGCGAGGATGCCGGAATCGCGGCTGTCCCCGTCCAACGCCATCGTGCACCTGCTCAACCTCGGGTACCGCTCGAACACCAGCACGGTGGGGGTGGTGCTCACCGGCGGCGTCGGGGAACTGGAACTCGCCTCGGTATTCAGCCCGTACGCCGAGGTCAAGGCCGCCCGGACGGTCGCGATCGCGTCCACGGCCACCGTGCGCTCACGGCACGGGCTGACCTTCGTCCCACGGGCACGCCTCGCCGGCGTGGGAGACGACGTCGACCGTCTGATGGTCCCGGGCGCCGCCGCCGCGGCGAACCCCGACCCCGAGATCGCGGCCACGGCCCGCCGCGCCGGCGTCCCGCTGGAATACCCGCACCGGCGGCCGGGCTTCGCGTTCGGCCCGGTGCTCGGTTCCATGGCCCGTACGTTCGACAGGCCCACGGCCCGGTGGACCCGCAAGATCCTGGAATACCCGACCGCGGATCTCGGCTCGTCCGGCCCGAGATGGCCGTGGACACCGACCCTGCGCGTCCTGCTTTTCGGCCTGGCCGGTGTGGCCGCTCTGGCCGTCGTCCGCATCGGCGCACGGCTGATCACGACCGGTTCGCTTCGCTCGAGGACCGCAAACCGCAAAGCCGGTGGATCGCCGGGCGGTGGCCGCGACAATCCCGATGAGGGCGAGGAGGAGCCGTGAAGGTGATGGTCGTGGGAGCCGGGATCGGCGGGTTGTTCACCGCGTTGCGCCTGCACGCCGAGGGCATCGGCTGCGTGCTCTACGAGCGCGGTGAGCGGATCCGCGAGCTCGGTGTGGGGATCAACGTGCTGCCGTTCGCGGTCCGGGAACTGGATGCGGTGGGGCTGCTGGACCGGCTGGACGAGATCGGGGTGCGCACCGGCGAGCTGGTCTACACCCACCGGCTGGGGCAGGAGATCATGCGCAGGCCCTGCGGTCTGGCCGCCGGGTTCGCGCATCCGCAGATCAGCGTGCACCGCGGCCGGCTGCAGGGGCTGCTCCACCGCGCGGTGATGGAACGGCTGGGCGCGGACGCGGTGCGCACCGGCCACCGCCTGGTCGGTTTCGAGCAGGACGCCGAGGCCGTGACCGCCCGGTTCGCCGACGGCTCGCACGCACGCGCGGACATCCTGGTGGGCGCCGACGGCATCCACTCGGCCACCCGGTCGATCCTGTTCCCCGACGAGGGCCCACCGCGCTGGAGCGGCATGATGACCTGGCGCGGCGCCACCGACCGGCCCGCGTTCGGCACCGGCCGGACCATGGTGATCATCGGGGGCAACACCGCCAAGCTGGTCGTGTATCCGATCGCGGCGGGCGCGGCACCGGGCACCAGACTGACCAACTGGGCCATGGGCGTCCAGACCGGCCGTCCCGGCGACCCGCCGCCCGACGAGCAGGACTGGACGCGTCCGGCCGACCCGGCGAGCCTGGCCGCGCACGTCGAGCGCTTCACCTGCGACTTGTTCGACCATGCCGCCATGATCGGGTCCACCCGGGACCGGTTCGAGTTCCCCATGTGCGACCGCGACCCCCTGCCCTACTGGACGCGCGGCCGGGTCACCCTGCTGGGCGACGCCGCCCACCCCATGTACCCGATGGGCTCCAACGGCGCCGGCCAGGCCATCCTGGACGCGGTGAACCTGAGCGCCCACCTGGCGGCCCATGCCGACCCCGCCCGGGCCCTGCTCGCCTACCAGCGCGACCGCCTCCCCGCCACCACCCGGATCGTCCTCCGCAACCGGCTCGGCGGCCCGGAACAGGTCATCGAGGAGGTCGAACGCCGGGCCCCGGAAGGCTTCGACCGCATCGAGGACGTGATCACCCCCGCCGAACTGGAGGCCATCGTGGCCAGTTACGTCCAGGACTCCGGGGGCTCCCGCGACCGAGCGGACCGTTCATGAGGACGGGCGGGTTCGCGGCAGGGAGGCGTGCTGGGCGATCCGCAGGTCACCGATGAGTCCGCGCAGCGGGTCGCGAACGCGTGCTCCGACGACGCGCTCGACGCGCCGGTGTTCAACCCCGCGGGGGACGAGCGGCCCGGGACGCGATTCTGGATGGCCAGCATGCTCAACGAGGCGGTCGTCCACGGCTTCGACGCGGCCGGGGCGGCGGACCGGTCGGTCGACATTGACGCCGATATCGCAGCCGCGCTCATCGGCAACCACCTCGCGATGCTCACTTCCCCCACGTGGGAGATGCAGCGGTCCGAGTCCGCCCACGCCATCCGGGGCACCGGGCAGACCCTGCAGTGGCTGGCCGCCGGCACCGCGGACGACGCGGGCGCCTGGTTCGTCGAAAGGCGGCCTGACGGGGCGAGGTGGCAGCCCGGAACCCGGCAGGCCGACGTGACGGTGACCGGCCCGGCACGATCGCTGCTGCTGACCTTGACCCGACGGCTCCCTCTCACCGACCGCAAGGCCACCGGCATCAGCGTCGACGGCGACGCCGATCTCGCCGAGCACTGGCTCGACAACACCGCCCATGTCAGCGGCTGACCGGCGGGCTCTTACTTCAGGGTGCCGTCCGCGACCAGTGCGCGAAGCCTCCTCTTGTCGAACTTGCCGCTCGGAAGAGTCGGTATCTGCTCGCTCGATGCGATGACCCATCGGGTCGGAACCTTGTAGGCCGACAAGTGCAGGCGTGCCTGAGCGGCGAGGGCTGCCACGTCGACTTCATGGGCGGTGGGCACGATGACCGCGCAGACCTCCTCGCCGCGCGTGGGGTGGTCGGTCCCGATGACCACGCATTGGACGACCTGCTCGAACCCCTCGATCACCGACTCGACCTCGCGCGGGGACACGTTCGCCCCGGCCGGCTTGATGAGTTCGCTGGTGCGCCCGACATAGAAGAGACGGGGATCGCCGGTGCGGCGGTAGACGCGGTCTCCGGTGTGGTACCAGCCGTCCTGGTCGAACACCTCCGACCGTTCGCGCTTGTTGTAGCCGGCCATCGTTCCCGCGCCGCGGATCAGCAGTTCTCCCACGTCGCCGTCGGGAACCGGACGGCCCTCGCCGTCGACGATCGCGGTGTCGGTGAAGGCGAAGCCGCCGGCCGTCTCCGTCATGCTGCGGTGGATGGGGTAGCCGTCCGGGACGTCGTGCATGGCGAGGTCGAGCGGGCCGTCCGTCAGCATGGGCGCGCTGCTCAGGTCGCGTTCGGCGAAGGAGGGATGGTCGCGCAGCTGCTGGGTGAAGGCCGGCCAGCCGACGACGCCGTTCCCGCGTTCGCGCTCGATCAGGTCCAGCGCCGCACCGGCGTCCGATCGCGGCAGGACGAGCACGGTCACCGGTTCGTGGAGCGCGCCCGTCGTGGCCAGCACGCCGCCGATCCAGAAGAACGGCATCGCGCAGAGGATCCGCGGCACGTCCGAGACGCCGGTCAGCGCCCGGATCGCGGCCGGCCAGGTGGAGGTCTGCCGGACGAGGGTGCCGTGCGTGTGCAGCACGCCCTTGGGGTCGGCGGTCGATCCCGAGGTGTGGACCATGATCGCCAGATCGGCGGGCGCGACCTCGTCTTCGACCGCCGCCAGTAGCCCGGCCGGCACGACGGCGGTGCTCGCGGCGTTCCAGACCGTGGCCCAGGAGCGGTCGGACTCACCGGTGAGGACGATGCGGCGCAGGTACGGCGCGGCGGGCAGGCACAGGTTTCCGGCCGGCTGGTCCGACAGCCCGGGAAGCGCGGCCTCGAATCGCTCCGCGACATCGATCTTGAGGACGCGCGTCGGGGCGACGAGCACGGCGACGTCGGCCAGCCGCAGCACCTTCGCGATCTCGGCCGGGGCGTAGAGCGTGCTCAGCGGGACGGCGACGGCGCCGACGCGGCCGGCGGCGAGCCACCAGACGGCCCATTCGGTGTCACTGGTGAAGAAGAGGCCGACGCGAGTCCCCTTGCTCACGCCGTGGTGGAGCAGCCAGCGCGCCGCGAGCGCCGACCGGCGGTCGGCTTCGGCGTAGGTCAGCCGATCCGTGGGCGTCACCAGGTACCGCTCCTCGCCGAACTCGCGCGCGCCGCGCCTGAGCAGTTCGGCGATGGTCGCTCGCGACTCGGTGTCTGCCGGCGGCATGGGGACCCACTCTCGACGATCGCGGTGCCCGGAGGCTATGACGGACAATTCTCGTACGGAAAGGGCCGGATCTGCCATGGGCAAAAGCCGACCGCCTTGACCACTCCCTGGCGCGAAACCGGCGGTAGATCGCGTGTGGCGGCGGCCGGATCGGGTGATCGCACAGGTAGTGAAGGAATGACGACGCATCCGACCGCAGAGGCGCCCATGTTGAAGCCCGGTCGACCGCCGGCGGCCCTGGCCGCCTGCGCGGTCCTCGCCATCGCCGCCCCGCCGTCCGCCGTGAGCGGCAACGCGCGGGGGCGCGCGGCGCCCGCTGTCCTCGCGCCGGCGGGCGAGGACGGCGCCTCGGAGCTGGTCCGGGGCTGGCGGATCCAGTCCTCGGCCGTCGCGGGGAGCGACGGCGCGCGGATCTCCCGGCCGGGCTACCGGGCGTCCGGCTGGCTGCCGATCGGCCGCCCCGAGACGCTGATGGCGGGACTGCTGGAGAACGGCCGGTACCCGGACGTCTTCCGCTCGGACCGGTTGGCGTCGGTGCCCGCCGGGCAGTTCGCCGTGAACTGGTGGTACCGCGACGAGGTGATCCTGCACCCGCGGCGGGACGGCCGCACCTTCCTGGTCATGGACGGTGTCTCCGGCACCGCCGACCTGTGGATGAACGGCGCCCGGATCGACGGCCGCTCGCGGCTCCAGGGCTCCTACTCGCGCTTCGAGTACGACGTCACCCGGTACGTGCGCGACGGCGCCAACGCGATCGCGCTCGACGTCGCGCCGAACAAGGCGAAGACCTACCTCACCGGCAGCCGGCTCGACTGGAACCCGGCCGCCCCGGACCAGGGCACCGGCCTGGAACGCCCGCCGAAGATCGTCCAGGACGGCCCGGTGTCGCTGCGCGACGTCCACGTCGTGCAGCGCAACGCCGCGGACTTCTCCCGCTCCGACCTCACCGTGAAGGCGTTGCTGCGCAACAACACCGGAACCGTGCGGCGGGCCGAGTTCGCCGGCACGGTCGGACGGGGCGCGACCCGGCTGCCGTTCAGGACTACGGTGACGCTGCCGCCGGGCACCGTCCGCCCGGTCGCGCTCGGCGTGCGCCTCGACCATCCCGACGTGTGGTGGCCGTACCGGCTCGGCGATCAGCCGCTCTACCGCCTCGCCGCGCACGTGCGCACCGGCGGGCGGGAGACCGGCCGGTACGCCGAGGACTTCGGCATCCGCACCGTCGCCTCGTCGCTGACCCGCGCCGTCCCCGGCAGGACGCACGCGCCGCACGGCTACCGGCGGTTCGAGATCAACGGCGTGCCGATCGTGATCCGCGGCGGCGGCTGGTCACCGGACATGTTCCTGCGCTACTCGTCCCGGAACGTCCGCGACCAGCTGTCCTACGTCAAGGACCTCGGCCTGAACGCGCTGCGCTTCGAGGGCAACTTCCCGCCGGACGACATGTTCCGGCAGATGGACCGCGAGGGCGTCCTCGCCATGACCGGCTGGCAGTGCTGCGACCGCTGGGAGGATCCCTACGCCAGGTGGAGCAGGGAGCTCCAGGCCAGCGCCGCCGTCCAGGCCGCGGCCGTCGCCCGCCGGCTGCGCGACCACCCCAGCGTGTTCACCTTCTTCCAGGGCAGCGACGCGGCGCCGGACGCGGCGAAGGAATCGGTGTACCTGTCGGCGTTCGAGGCCGCGGACTGGGGCACGCCGCAGGTCGCGTCCGCGGAGGACAAGGCGTCGCCGCGGCTCGGTCCGTCGGGTGCCAAGGAGGGGCCTTACAACTACGTGCCGCCGGTCTACTGGTGGAGCAACGGCCGCGAGACCGCCGCCGTGAACGACCCGTCGTATACGAACGCAGGAAGCGCCTGGGGCTTCGACACCGAGACGAGCGCGGGCAACACCGTCCCGACACAGGACTCGCTCGACCGCTTCCTGACCCTGCGGGACCAGGCGGCGATCTGGGACCCGGCCACTGCACGCGGTCCGCGTTCCGGCCGGGACCTCTTCCATGTGTACGCCTACAACGACTACACCAGGACCGCGCGCATGGGTCAGTACAACACCCCGCTCTGGCACCGGTACGGGCCGTGGTCCGACATGGCCTCGTACCAGCGGATCGCGCAGATGGGCGGGTACGAGACCGCACGCGCGCAGTTCGAGGCGTACCTCGGCAACTCCAAGGACCCGGCCAACCCGAGCACCGGCGTCATCTACTGGATGATGAACAAGGCTTGGCCGTCGCTGCAGTGGAACCTGTACAACCAGGACTTCGACCAGCCCGGTGTGTACTTCGGCGCGAAGAAGGCGGGCGAGCCGGTGCACATCATGTACGACTACGCGACCGGCGCGGTCAAGGTCGCCAACCTGACCGGGCGGCGCCAGGCCGGGCTGGCGGCGCGGGCGCGGCTGATCGACGTCGACGGCACCGTGAAGCGGACCTCCCGTGTCGCGGTGCCGGCTCTGGCCACCCAGGACGTCCGGACGGTGGCCGCCGCGCAGGCGCCGAGGGGCATTTCCCGCACCTACTTCCTCGAACTCATGCTGACCCGGCGCGGCACGACCGTCAGCCGCAACGTCTACTGGCTGTCCACGAAACCGGACGCGGTGGACTGGAAGAACACCCTCGGTAAGGGCAGCGGCGCTGCCTTCCGGCCGGACGGGTACGCCGACCTGACCGGGCTGCGCGGCCTGCCCCGCGCCGCCGTGCGCGCGACGGCCGCCACCCGCCGCGACGGCGCTGACCTGGTGACCACCGTGACGGTCAGGGCGACCGGGACGGCGCCGACCGTCTTCACCAGGGCGGACGTGCGGCGGGGCGCACCCGGCGGGCGCCCGCTGCCCGGTGGCGGCCAGGTGCTGCCGATCCGCTGGAGCGACAACGACGTCACGCTATGGCCCGGGCAGTCCGAGTCGCTGACCGCCCGCTATCGCGCCTCCGACCTGCGGGGCGCCGCCCCGGTCGTCAGCCTGGCCGGGTGGAACCTGCCGCTTCGCGCCGTGCCCGCCGCGTTGCGGAGGTGAGCAGACCGGCGCGGCGGGGTCACGCGCCGGTCGCGGCGAGGGCGATGGCGCCGATGAGCGCGGCGTCGTCGACGAACCGGGCGGTCACCACCTCCGGCGGGAACGGGACCGCCCGCGTGACCGTCGCGCGGATCGCCGGAAGCAGGGACGGCTCGGCGGCCATGCCGCCGCCGAGGACCACCCGCTCCGGGTCGAGCGTGGTCGCGAGGTTGGCGACCGCCAGGCCGAGCGCCCCGGCGGTGCCGTCCAGCAGCGCGGCCACCCGCGGGTCGTCCCGGCGGGCGAACAGCCCGGCGGCCGTCACCGCCTCGCCGAGGACGGCCGAGGCCCGCGCGGCCAGGCCGCCGCCCGCGGCGTACTCCTCCAGCGGCGCGCGGCCGTCCGCGCACCCGGGCTCGCCGGGACGCCGCAGCAGGTACCCGATCTCGCCGGCGGCGCCGTGCGCGCCCGGCACGACGCGTCCGCCGACGACGAGCCCCGCGCCGAGGCCGGTGCCGAGGTTGACGTAGACGCCGGTGCCGACGCCCGCGAGCCGCCCCCAGCGCGCCTCCGCGGCGGTGGCCGCGTTCACGTCGTTGTCGATGCGCACGGGCACGCCGAGGTCACCGGAGACCAGGTCGGGCAGCGGCAGGTCCTCCCAGCCGGGGACGTTGGGCGCCAGCCGCACCCGCCCCTCGCGGACGACGCCGAACGTCGAGACGCCCACCGCCGCCAGCGTGCCCGGGGTCTCGGCGACGAGGCGGTGCGCCGCGTCCAGCGCCCGGCGCACCACCTGCTTCGCCCCGTCCGCGGCCCGGGTCTCCAGGCGGGCGCGGCGGAGCGGCGCCCCGGTCGCGTCGGCGGTGGCGAGCGCGACCTTGGTCCCCCCGAAGTCGATCCCGAGGATCATGCGGCCTGCGGCGCGGCGTCGCCGGGTTCGGTGAAGGGCTCGCTGATCTCCTTCGGCCCGAACGGCCAGATCCGCTCCAGCCGCGCCCAGACCAGGTACGCGACGACGCCGGCCGCGAGCCAGCCCAGCGACAGCAGGATCGGCCTGGTGCCCGCCGACTTGTAGATGTAGACCCAGCCGGCCAGCGCGACCAGGCTCGGCAGCGGATACAGCCACATCCGGTACGGGCGCGGCAGGTTCGGCTGCCGGCGCCGCAGCACGGTGAGGGCGACGATCTGCGCGACCGACTGCACCAGCACGAACACCGCGGTCAGCATGCTGATGACGTCGGTCAGGGTGAACAGCGAGCCGATCGCGGTGATGACGCCCATCGCGTACAGCCCGAACGTCGGGAACTTCAGGCGCGGGTGCATCCGCGCGAACCACGGCAGGAACAGCTTGTCGCGGGCCGCGTTGTAGGGCACCCGCGAGCCGCCGAGGAGCCCGGCGAACACCGACGCGAACGCGGTGACGATGATCCCGACCGTGAAGACCTTCGCCGCGGCCTTGCCCCACGTCCTTTCCAGGACGAGGGACGCGAACGAACTGGACTCCTGCGTCTTCTCCCACGGGATGACGCCGAGGATCCCGACCTGGAGCAGGAAGTACAGCGCCATCATGCCGAGGATCGAGAAGATGATCGCCCGCGGGATCACCCGGCCCGGCTGCCGGACCTCCGCCCCGAGGTAGGCCGCGGTGTTGTAGCCGAGGTAGTCGTACACGGCGATGACGAGCCCGGCGCCGAGCCCGTGGAAGAACTTCGAGCCCGCGTCGTGCGGGTAGGTGAACGCCAGGTCGGAGTGGAAGTGCGTGAACGCGGCGAGGATCACGCCGAGCACCGAGACCAGCATGACGATGAAGAAGACCGTCGTGAGCAGCCCGATGTCGCCGATCTTCCGGTACAGCGCGGCGACCACGGCCGCGACGACCGCGATCGCCAGGACGTGGCCGGCGGTCGACAGGCCGGAGCCGTCCACGAGCGAGGGCCACAGGTAGCCCGCGTACTGCACGAGGCCGATCACGCCGGTCGACATGATCAGCGGGATGAACAGCACCGCCGACCAGACGAACAGGAACGGCATCAGCCGGCCGGTGCGGTACTGGAACGCCTCGCGCAGGTAGAGGTAGGTGCCGCCGGCGCCGGGCATGGACGCGCCCAGCTCGGCCCAGACCAGGCCGTCGGCCAGCACGATCAGCGCGCCGACCAGCCAGCCGAACATGGCCTGCGGGCCCTCCATCGTGGAGATCATCGCAGGGATGGTGACGAATGGGCCGATACCGCACATCTGGGTCATGTTCACGGTGGTGGCCTGGAACACGCCGAGCCGCCGTTCGAACCCCGAGCCCGCGGGAGCGGTCATCTCGGTCTCTCCCTTCCTCGTGACCGGACGCCTCACCCCCGCTCGACGTCGATGCGAATGTAAGGGAGGCTCCCTAACAAATCAACACCCGGGGCGTGCGCCGTGCCGGGATATGTCAGTCTTTACACGTGCCGAGCAGGGAGACCGCCAACACCACCAGCGTGCTGCGGATCATGAACGAGCGCGCCGTCTACGAGCGGATCCGCCTGCTCGGGCCGGTGTCGCGCCCGCAGCTTGCCGCCGCGACCGGGCTGTCCAAGCCCACCATCTCGCTCGCGCTCGCCGACCTGGAGCGCGTCGGCCTGGTCAAGGCGATCGGCCGCCGCACCGGCGGCGCCGGGCGGTCCGCCCGGCTGTACGGCATCCGGCCCGAGACGGGCTGGGTGATCGGGCTCGACGTCGGCCGCGAATGGATCCGGGCCGCGCTCGCCGACCTGTCCGGCGAGATCGCGGTGCGCGCCGACGTCCGCTCCGTCGGCGCCGGCGCGGACCCCGATCCGGCCGCCCTCATCGACCAGCTCGGCCGCGTCGTCGACGACCTGGCCAAGGCCGCGGACGGCGCCGTCACCCACATCGTGCTCGGCACCCCCGGCGTCCACGACGTCGAGAACCGGCGCCTGCGCCTGGCGCCCAACCTGCCCGGCTGGGACGTCCCGGACGTCACCGGCCGGCTGGCGCGGCGGCTGCCCGCGCCCTGCACCATCGAGAACGACATCGACCTGGCCGCGCTGGGGGAGCAGGGCTACGGGCTCGGCGAGGGCGTGCCGCACTTCGCGTTCGTGTCGATCGGCACCGGCATCGGGATGGGCATCGTCCTGAACGGCGAACTGCACCGCGGCGCCCGCGGCGCGGCCGGGGAGATCGCGTGGCTGCCGTTCGGCGAGGCCGACCCGCGGGAGACCCGCTCGCACGGGATGCTGGAGTCCGTCGCGTCCGGCCCCGGCGTCGTGGCCGCCGCGCGGCGGCTCGGCATGACCGGGCCGATCACCGCCAAGCGCGTCTTCGACGCGGCCCGGGCCGGCGACCCGCTCGCGGCGGAGGCCGTCGCGCACGAGGCCGGGCACGTCGCCCGCGCCCTGGCCAGCGTCGTCGCGCTCCTCGACCCCGACCTGATCGTGCTCGGGGGCGGCATTGGCGGGCACGGCGCCGACGTGCTCCTCGGCGCCGTGCGCGACCACCTGGAGACGATGACCCCGCTCGGCGCGCCGCGCGTGGAGGTCTCCGCCCTCGGCGACGACGCCGTCGTCCTCGGCGCCCTGGCGACGGGCCTGGAAACGGCCCGCGACCTCGTCTTCACCCGCGCCGTGACCGAAGCGTGAGGCCTCGGGCCTAGTGTCCGGCCAGCTCGGCCACGACCGGGGCGAGCGTGTCGGCGAAGTCGGCGCCGAAGACGAAGTAGGAGAAGCCGAGCTCCTCCCGTCGCCGCTGGATCTCCTCGGCGGCCGCCGCGGGGTCGTTGGGAAGTATCGCCAGCGAGTCCGCCGCGCGAAGCGCCGCGGGGTCGGTGTCGGGGGACGCCATGAACGGCGCGACGGTGTCGCCGATCACCGCCACGTGCTGCGCGAGTTCGATGTCCCGGGTGGCGAGGGTGCGGAAGTCGCGCACCACCCGGGTGCTTTCGGCCCGATCGTCTTCCGGCATCACCGCGAAGGTGACCGTGTCCGCGAGGTCGGCCGCCAGCGCCTGGGCCTTCGGCCCGCGCACGGCCATCACCACCGGCGTGTGCAGGCCGGGACCGTCGAGATCGCGCAGCGCCGTCACGGTCTCGCGCACCTGGCCCAGCCGCTCGCTCGGTGGTACGACGGGCAGCCCCAGTTCGCGTACCTCGTCTTCGATGCCGGGCCTGCCGGTGCCGATGCCCAACTCGAAGCGACCGTCGGTGAGCACCGACAGCGAGTGCGCCTCCCACGCGGCGCTCCACGCCGGGCGCAGCGGGGAGGCGTACACCCACGTGCCGACCCGCAGGTCCGTAAGGGTGGCCGCGACGGCCAGCGTGGGGGCGGGCGCCGGCTGCCATCGCGGGACGTCGGGCATCAGCAGCGTGGAGTACCCGCTGTCGGCGACACGGAGGGCCCGGTCGCGCCACGTCTGCAGGTCTGTCGTGAGCGGGGCGACGACCCCGAATCGGAAGGGCCTGGTTCGGCGGGTTGCCGTTGAGTCGGTCATCGTTCCTGTCTCTCTTCTCCTCGGGCGCCCGGGTCGGCGTCTCACCCCTGCTACGAACGACGCTGCCCCGATCCGACACCGTCCCCCGGAAAATCCTGCCGAGAACGTTAAACAAATGCTTGCTTTGCATAGGCCCAGGGTTTTGTTACATTCCGCGCATGATCTCCGCGATCGTCTGGGGCACCGGCAACGTGGGCCGGCTGGCCCTGCGCGCCGTCGACGCCCATCCGGCGCTGAACCTGACCGGCGTGATCGTCCACGACGAGGGCAAGGCCGGACGGGACGCCGGCGACCTCGCCGGCCTCGGCCGCGACCTCGGCGTCGCGGCGACCACCGACATCGGCACCGTCCTCGCGGCCCGCCCGCAGGCCGTCGTCTACGCGGCGTCCGGCGACGTCCGCCCGGACGAGGCGCTCGCCGACGTCCTGACGGCGGTCCGCGCGGGGGCCGTGGTCGTCACGCCCGCGCTGTACGCGCTCTACGACCAGCGCAACGCCCCCCGGGAGATGCGGGAGGCGGTGCTGGACGCGGTCGCCGAAGGCGGCGGCTCGCTGTTCGTCTCCGGCGTCGACCCCGGCTGGGGCAACGACGTCCTGCCGCTGATGATCAGCGGACTCGGCGGCGTCATCGACGCCGTCCGCTGCCAGGAGATCTTCGACTACTCCACCTACGACCAGCCCGACTCCGTCCGCCACCTGGTCGGCATGGGCCACCCGATGGACTACGAGCCGCCCATGCTCGCGGCGACCGTCCCGACCATGGTGT
Organism: Actinomadura sp. NTSP31; assembly: GCF_041951385.1. Taxonomy (NCBI): domain Bacteria; kingdom Bacillati; phylum Actinomycetota; class Actinomycetes; order Streptosporangiales; family Thermomonosporaceae; genus Actinomadura; species Actinomadura sp. NTSP31. Next base: position 82,089 of record NZ_JBGNUT010000020.1, read on the forward strand.
GGGGCGGGCAGGTCCGGTTGATGGCACGCGCGCTCGGCGTCGAACTGGACGAGATCCGCGAGACGCTGGAACGGCGTCCGCTGGACGACACCGTCACCACCGCGTCCATGGGCGACTTCGAGAAGGGCACCCAGGGCGCGGTCCGGTTCGAGGTGCAGGGCGTCAAGGATGGCGAACCTCTCATCGTGGTGGAGCACGTGACCCGCATCCACCCGTCCTGCGCGCCCGACTGGCCCGCGCCGCCGGACGGCGACGGCGCCCACCGCGTGATCATCGAAGGCGTGCCGCGCATCGAGGTCACGGTCGAGGCCACCGACGAGCACGGCAACCGCGCGGCGGGCGGCAACGCGACCGCCGTCGGACGCCTTGTCGGCGCCATCGACTGGCTGGTGGACGCCGAACCCGGACTCTACGACGCGCTCGACGTCCCGCTGCGTCCCGCCGTGGGCAAGCTCGGAAGGAGGGCCTGATGGACCTCGACATCCCGGACGGCAAGGACCCGATCCAGTACGCGTGGGGCGAGATGGTGCCGGGCATCGGCCCCGCCGCCTCGAAGCTGTCGCTCGCCGTCTACGCGCACACCACGCTCGGTCTCCGCGAGTTCGAGGCGGCCCGGCTCCGCATCGCGCAGATCAACGGGTGCGTGTTCTGCCTCGACTGGCGGACCGAGCGCGACGGCATGAAGGTCGAGGACGAGTTCGCCGGCGCGGTCACCGAATGGCGCACCACCGACCGGTTCGACGACCGCACGCGCCTCGCCGCCGAGTACGCCGAACGGTACGCCCTCGACCACCACGGCCTGGACGAGGAGTTCTGGGACCGGATGACCGCGCACTACACCCAGCGCGAGATCGTGGAGCTGAGCATGTGCATCGGCTCCTGGCTCGCGTTCGGCCGCCTCAACCACGTCCTCGGCCTCGACACCATGTGCATGCTGCCCAAGCCCGGCGATTGAGCCCTGTGGGGCCCGCCCCGGGGGGACGGGGCGGGCCGGGTTCACTGCCAGCCGGTGTTGTGGCGGGACGGCGGGGGGCAGGTGATCATTTCTCCTCCTCGTGTTCTCGGACACCGGGGGTCAGTTCCACCGGCCGGGAGTGATCTCGCCGGCCAGCAGGTGGCGGACGGACTCGGCCACCGCGACCTCGCCGCCGCGGGGCTCGCCGACGTGGACGCCGACGCCGAAGGCCACCCGGCCCTCCTCGACGGCGGCGCGGAGCGCCTCCTCGTCCACGACGCCGTCCGCGGCCGAATAGACCATCCGGACCGTGGGACGGACCCGGTTCAGCGCCGCGCGGCCGATCAGGCCGGCGGCCCGGAACTGGACGGCGATGAAGTCCGCGGATTCCAGCAGGTCCTCCAGCGGCAGCAGCGCGATGTGCGGCCGGGCGGTGCGGTGGTGCTCCGGATCGGGGTCCCAGCCGACGACGCGCATCCCGAACGCGCGCATGCGCTCGGCGACCATCGCGCCGCAGGCGCCGAGGCCGACGACCCCGAGCACCTTGCCCTCCAGCCGCACGTCCGGCGGGGCGTGCCGGGCCGCCGACACCAGCAGGTCCACGGTGAGCTCGGCGAGGCTGACGGTGCGCGCGGTGCGGGCGCTGACGACCATGACGCCGGCGCGGGCGGTCGCGGTCACGTCCACGCCGCCGGGGCCCGGCCCGACGTTGGCGACGACCTTCAGCCGCCCGCCGGCCGCGACGACTCCGGCGTCCACCCGGGTCTCGCGGTGCACGACGAGCGCGCTGGCCTCGGCGACGGCGGCCACCAGCGCGCCGCGGTCGGTGCCGTCGCAGCGCCGGACGTCGAGGCCGGCGGAGAGCACCTCGATGGCGGCGGGGGAGATCTCCTCGGCGACCAGGACGACCGGGCGCGCGGAGACGGGCCTTGGCGGGGGGAGTCTCACGGAAGCTCAGGATGAGGCCCGCCGCTATATTTTTCCTCCAACGGCCGTTGCGCCGGCGCCTTCCTTCGCGGCGTCAGGCCGTGAGGGCGAGGTCGACGCGCCGGATCGCCGCGGCCCGCAGGCGCGGTGTCTCCTCGGTGAGGGCCCGCTCCCTGGCGACGGCGTGCACCAGCCGGTGGAAGCGGTAGGTGTCGGGCCGCTCGGCGGGCACCTCCAGCAGGTAGGCCTCGACCAGTTCCTCCACCTGCGCCCGCGTCTCGGTGAGGGGGCGGTCCAGCAGCACCGAGGCGATCCAGAGCGAGAACTCCGGCGTGCTCAGCAGCGACAGCAGCCGCAGCGCCCGCCGCAGGTCGGCCGGCAGCCGGCGGTAGCTGAGCGCCAGCGCGGCCTGGACGTCGAGGTCGGCGACCCGCAGCTCGTCGAGCAGCCGGTGCGGGTCGGCGAGCCGGTCGGCCAGTCGCGACAGCGGCCAGTGCGGGTGCCCGACGAGGCGGGCGCCGCAGGCGCGGATCGCCAGCGGCAGGAACCCGCAGCGCTCGGCGATCAGGGCGAGCGCCCGCGGTTCGGCCGCCGCGCGCTCGGGGCAGGTGTGGCGGGCGAGCAGCTCGACCGCCTCGGCGGGCTCGAACGGCTGCAGCGAGATGCGGTCGGCGCCCTCCAGCGCGGCCAGCCGGGTGCGGCCGGTCAGCAGCACGCCGCACCCGGGGACGCCGGGCAGCAGCGGCCTGATCTGCCGCTCGCCGGCCGCGTCGTCCAGCACGATGAGGACCCGGCGTCCGGCGAGCCGGTCGCGGTAGGACCGGGTCAGCTCCTCCGTCCCGTTCGGCGGGTCCGCGGCGGGCGCGCCGAGCGTGCGCAGCAGGCGGGTCAGGGCCTCCGCGGCCTCCAGGGGCCGCCGCGAGCTGCCCTGCAGGTCGACGTGGACCTGCCCGTCCGGGTAGGCGTCGGCGACCTGGTGCGCGACGCGCAGCGCGAGCGCGGTCTTGCCGACGCCGCCCATCCCGGTGATCGCGCACACCCGGGGCGCGCCCGGGTCGCCGAGCAGGGCCCGGGCGCGGCCGACCGCGGCGTCCCGTCCGGTGAAGTCCGCGGGCGGAGCCGGCAGCCGGGCGACCCGCGGCGCCGGTGCCGGCCGCGACGTGCTCGCGCTCGGCGCCAGCAGGGTGTGCCGGTCGGACAGGATCGCCTGCTGCAGGTCCTGGAGCTCGGCCGAGGGATCGATGCCCAGCTCGTCGGCGAGGAACCGCCGGTAGTCCTGGAAGGAGGCGAGGGCGTCGGCGTTGCGGCCGCACCGGTAGAGGGCGAGCATCAGCTGGGCGCGGGACCGCTCCCGCAGGGGGTGGGCGGTCACCACCGCGGTCAGCTCCGGCACGAGGCCCGCGTGCCGGCCGAGGGCGAGATCGGCCTCGACCCGGTCCTCCAGGACGGCCAGCCGCGCCTCCTCGAGCCGGGGGCGCTCCAGGTCGGCGAGGAAGTCGGTGACGCCGGTCAGGGCCTCGCCCCGCCACAGCGCCAGCGCGCCCGACAGCGACCGTGCGGCCGCCTCGACGCGCCGCTCGGCGAGCGCCGCGCGGCCCTCCGCCGCGAGCCCCTCGAACCTGGTCAGGTCGACGTCGGCGTGCTCGATGTGCAGCCGGTACCCGGGCCGGTGCCGGTCCACGACCGCGCCGTCGCCGAGCAGGCCGCGCAGCCGGGAGGCGTAGGTCTGGATCTGCGCCTGGGCGGTGGCCGGCGGCGCGTCCTCCCACAGCATCTCGACGAGCGTCTGGTCGGAGACCACCCGGCCGTGCGCGAGGACCAGCGCGGTGAGGAAGGTGCGCAGCTTCGATCCGCGCAGTTCGACCCGGTCGGCATTGTCCCAGAGTTCGACCGGGCCGAGAATCCGCACTCGCATGGACCCTCCCTCAGCGTCATTGGTCACTACGGAGCGTGAAGTGAGAGCGCCCGCGGCCGGCTTCGGGACGGGCGCCGGACCGCTCGAGGGATAGTGTGCGGGACGCGCCCCCGGTCCGTCACTGTGCGCTACTGGCAGCTTCATGCCGTGGCAGGGTCTGTCCTACTGCGGTCACGGATCCCGCGCCGCTTCGCCCCCGTCGAACTCCGATGCATAATCCGGAACGGAGACTTGATCAAGACTGGGGGAGTCGGGATGCTCCATGGGCTCGGGCTTGGATCCGACGCCGAGGCGCTGTACCGAATGATGATCAGGTGTCCGCGGGCTTCGACCGGGGAACTGGCGCGGCGGCTGGGGTGGACGGAGGCGCGGGTGCGCGAGGCGCGCGGCCAGCTCGTCGCGCTCGCGCTGGTGCGCCATTCGTGGGAGGAGCCGGGGGAGTACCGGGTCGTCAGCCCCGAGCTGGGCCTCGAGGCGCTGCTCACCCGCCAGGAGGCGGAGGTGCGCGAGTACCAGCGGCGCATCGCCGACAGCCGCGCCGCGGTGGCGAGCCTGCTGGACGAGTACGGCGAGCTGCGCAGCTGCAGCGAGGGGCTGGAGGCCGAGCGGCTGGTCGGGATCGACGCCGTCCGGTCGCGCATCGAGGAGCTCGCCCACCGCTGCGAGTCGGAGGTGCTGGGGTTCGCGGCCGGCGGGCCGCAGACGACCGACAACATGATGGCGAGCTGGCCGCTGGACCGGGCGGTCCTCGACCGCCGGGTGCGGATGTGCACGGTGTACCTGGACAGCATCGCCGGCGATCCGGCGAGCATGGCCTACGCGCGCCGGCTCATGGGCTCGGGGGCCGAGGTGCGGACCGTCGCGGCGCTGCCGCTGCGCATGGCCCTGTACGACCGGCACACCGCGCTGGTCCCGATCGACCCCGACGACAGCGGTGCCGGGGCGGTGCTGCTGCGCGGCGCCGGGCTGCTGACCGCGCTGTGCGCGCTGTTCGACCGGGTGTGGGAGAACGCCTCCCCGCTCGGCGAGGAGCGCAACCGCGACGACGACGGGCTGCTGGCGCAGGAGCGCGAGGTGCTGCGGCTGCTGGCGCGCGGCTACACCGACGAGGCGGTCGCGCGCAGGCTCGGCGTGTCGGTGCGGACGGGCCGGCGCATCACGGCCGGCGTCATGCGCCGGCTCAAGGCGCGCAGCCGGTTCGAGGCCGGCGTCAAGGCGGTCGAGCGGGGTTGGCTGAAGGCGCTGTGAGCTGGCCGGGCGCGGCGGCGGGCGCCGTGACCCGCGCGGTGACCCGCACTGGTCAGGGGGCCGGGCGGTGCTGGCAGCATGTTGCCGCCGCAGGGTCATGCACCGGAGCCGGGCGCCGATTGGACCAGGATTTAACCGACAATTGCGATAATGCACCGGACTGCGGCATCGGGGGGCCTTTGCCGCGCAGGTCGAAACCACGGGGTGAGCGGGCGCGTGTCTGGCATGGGGACTGAGGACGGGAACGACGGGCCGGACCACGGCGCGGACCACCGGGCGGCGCCGCGCCCGCCCGGCGGACTGGTGGAGCGGATCGGCGAGCACGCGGCCCGGGCGCCGTCGCGCATCGCGGTCATGGAGGCGGAGGGCGCCGGCGGCCTCACCTACGCCGAGCTGGACGCCGTCGCCAGGGCCAGGGCCGCCTGGCTGAGCGGCCACTGCGCTCCCGGCGACCGGGTCCTGCTCGTCTACCCGGCCGGCTGCGAGCTGCTGAAGAGCCTGCTGGGCTGCCTGTACGCGGGGATGACCGCGGTGGCCGCGCCGGTGCCCGGGCCGCCGTGGCATCTGGCGGGCGCGACCGGCAGGGCGCTGGACGCCGAGCCGCGCGTGGTGCTGACCGACACCCGCGACCTCATGGCGGTGGCGGACTGGATGGGGCAGGACGGCCTGCCCCGGATGTCGCTGCTCACCACCGGCCTCGCCGACCTCGACGTCCCGGCCGCGCCCGGCGCGCCGCCGTCCCTCCGCCCGCCCGCGCCGGACGCTGTCGCGCTGCTGCGATACGTCCCGCGGCCCGCGGCGGGCGCGGAGCGCGTCACCCACACCCATGGCGAGGTCGCCCGCCATTTCGAGCTCACCGGCCGGGTCATGGGCCTGGCGGAGGGGGTGCGGTCGGGCGCCTGGCTGCCGCCGCAGCCGGGCACGGGAGACCTCAGGCAGGTGCTGGCCGCGCTGTACGCCGGCGGCACCGCGATCATGCTGCCGCCGGGCGAGCCGGTTTCGCCGCGCCGCTGGCTGGAGCTGATCGACCGGCACCGCATCGAGGTGACCGGGGCGCCCGCGCGCTTCTACGACGAGTGCGTGCGCGGCGTGCCGGCGGAGACGGCCGGCCGGCTCGACCTGTCGCACTGGCGGCGGGCGCTGATCGAGGCCGACCAGGCCGCCGAGGGCGCCCCGGCGCGGTTCGCCGCCCGGTTCGCCGCCGCCGGCTTCCGGCCCGGGGCGTTCACGGCCTGCTACTCGCCGGCGTCGTGGACGACCCTCGTCTCGACGTCCCCGGCCATCACCGACGCCGGCGTCCGCTCGCTGGAGCGCGGCGTCCTCGAACCGCTCCGCTCCTGCTCGCTCGGCACCGAGGCCGCGGCCCAGGCGGACCCCGCCGTGGTGTCCCTGGTCGGGCTGGAGGTGCCGCCGGACATGCCGGTGGGCGTCGTCGACCCGGGCACCGGCGAGGCGATCCCGGACCTGCGCATCGGGGAGATCGAGATGGCGGGCGCGGACGGCCGCGGCCGCGAGCGCACCGGCGACCTCGGCGTCCGCTACGGCGACCGGGTGTACCTGGTCGGCCGCAGCGATGAGACCCTGTCCGCCTACGGGCGCACCGTGTACCCCGGGTTCGTCGAGCGCTGGGTACGGGGGCTGCACCGCGCGTTCAAGGGCGCGATCGGCGGCGTCTTCACGGTGCCGGCGCTGCGCGAGGAGCTCGTCGTCGTGCACGAGGTCCGGCAGGACGGCGCCGAGGAGTTCTGCCTGTCCTCGCTCGCCTGGACCATCCGGGACGCCCTGGCGCGCCGCTCCGGGGTGCGCGCCGGCAGCGTGGTGCTGCTGCCGGCCGGGGAGGTGCCGCGCACCGCCGAGGGCGGGGTCAACCGCGCCCTGCTGCGCGACCTGTTCATGGCGGACGCGCTGGAGTCGCTGCACGAGGAGCTCGACCAGGAGGTCCGGCGGCGCTACCGGCGCGAGCCCCCGATCCATCCGGTCCGGCTGATCCGGTCCCGCGCGCGCCGGCCGGCCGGGTCGGCGACGTAGTGGCGATATAGCCCAAATATTGGCACCTCCGCGACAGTGGATTCATCCGGGAGACGAAGTGACGGCCCGGAGACGTCGCGACCGGGCGCCGCCTGACGGCGCGCGTCCGGGAAAAGGGGAAGCCGTGCCGGGAAAGCTCGTGCGGGGTGTGCTCGAGAGCATCGGCGACACGCCTCTCGTCGAGCTGGAAAGGATTCTTCCGGAATTCCCCGTCCGGGTGTTCGGGAAGATGGAGCGGTTCAACCCCGGCGGGAGCATCAAGGACCGGACCGCGCTGGCGATGCTCCGCGACAGGATCCGCGACGGCGCGCTGGAGGCCGGCCGGTCGGTGGTCGTGGAGTCCACGTCGGGCAACCTCGGCGTCGGGCTCGCGCAGGTCTGCCTCTACCACGGCCTGCGCCTGGTCTGCGTGGTGGACGCCCGGACGACGGCGCGCAACCTGGCCGCGATGCGGGCGCTCGGCGCCGAGGTGGAGGTCGTGACCCGGCCCGACCCCGAGACCGGGGAGTTCCTGCCGGTGCGGCTGCGCCGCGTGCGGGAACTGGCCGAGACGCTGCCGCACGCCTACTGGCCGAACCAGTACGCCAACCCCCTGAACCCGGGCGCGCACGAGCAGACGATGCGGGAGATCGACCAGGCCCTGGACGGCCGGGTCGACTACCTGTTCTGCCCGGTCAGCACGTTCGGGACGCTGCGCGGCTGCGCCGACTACGTGCGCGGGCGCGGGCTGGGCACGACCGTCGTGGCCGTCGACGCCGTGGGCAGCGCCATCTTCGGCGGCCCGCCGGCGCCCCGCCTCATCCCGGGGCACGGCGCCTCGGTCCGCCCGGCGCTGGCCGATCCCGCCGCGGCCGACGACGTCGTGCACGTCACCGACCTGGAATGCGTGGCCGCCTGCCGCCGGCTGGTGCGCCGCGAGGCGGTGCTGGCGGGCGGCTCCTCGGGCGCGGCCGTCGCCGCCCTGGAGAAGCTCGCGGGCACCGTCCCGCCCGGGTCGCACTGCGTCCTCATCTTTCCGGACGGCGGCGACCGCTACCTCGACAGCATCTATTCCGACGAGTGGGTCTTCGAGCATTTCGGCGAGGTCTCACATCTGTGGAAGGAACCCGGAGAGAAAACGCCGGAAATGGCGGTGGAGAACTCCGGGCCCGGTATCTGAGCGCCGCCGGTGAACGGCGGCCCAGTTGTATCCGTGAAGGGAACGTGCACATGGCCGAAGAGCAGACCGACGCGCGCCCGTACCGCGTCGTCCTCAACGACGAGGAGCAGTACTCGATCTGGTGGGCGGACCGTGAACTGCCCGCCGGGTGGCGGGCCGAGGGCACCGAGGGCACCCGCGAGGAGTGCCTGGAGCACATCGGCACCATCTGGACCGACATGCGCCCCCTGAGCCTGCGCCGCCGCATGGAGCAGCAGGCCGCGGGCTGACGGCCCGCCGCCTCCGCACCGCCCCCCAGCCCGTCCGCTCGGCGCCCGAACCCGGGCGTCCGTCCCGCCGTGCCCGCCGTGCCCGCCGTCCGCCTGGGAGCCACCATGTCCTTCGTGCCGAGCCCGCCCGACGGGGCCGTCACCGTTCCCGCCCTCATCGCCCGCAAGGCGGCCGAGTCGCCCAACGCGGTCGCCGTCGTGGACGGGGACGACGAGCTGACCTACGAGGAGCTGGACGCGCGGAGCGACCGGCTCGCGCGCCGCCTGCGGGCGCTCGGCGCGGGCCGGGGTCGGCGGGTGGGCGTGTGCCTGCACCGCGGCGCCGACCTGGTCGTCGCGCTGCTCGCGGTGTGGCGGGCGGGCGCCGCGTACGTGCCCCTCGACCCCGGGCACCCGCGCCGCAGGCTCGCCTGGATGATCCGCGACACCGGCGCCGACCTGGTGCTGGCCGCGGAGGCGGCGGACGCCGGCCGCGAGGCGGCGAAGGAGGCGGGCGCCCGCGCCCTCCTCATGGAGGAGCTTCGCGCCGGCGCCGAAGAGCCGCCCCCCGCGGGCCCGGTCGAGGTGACGGGACTCGACGTCGCCTACGTCCTCTACACCTCCGGGTCGACCGGGGAGCCGAAGGGCGTCGTCATCGACCACGCCGGGTTCGCCAACGCCGTCGCCTGGCTGGCCGGCGCCCAGGGGCTCTCGAGCCGGGACCGGCTGCTGCACAAGACGGCCATGACGTTCGACGCCGCCCAGCTCGAGGTGTTCGCGCCGCTGGTGGGCGGCGGCACGCTCGTGGCGGCGCCGGACGGGGCCGAGCGCGACCCGGCCGCGCTGCTCCGCGAGATCGCCGCGCACCGGATCACCGTCGTCCAGGTCGTGCCGTCGCTGCTGCGCGCCCTGGTGGAGGAGCCCGGCTGGGACGGCTGCGGATCGCTCCGGCTCGTGCTGTCGGGCGGCGAGCAGCTGCACGCCGAGCTCGCCCGCCGGCTGCGGGACCGGGTGCCCGCCGACATCGTCAACACCTACGGGCCGAGCGAGTGCTCGGTGGACGTGACCGCGCACCGGTTCGACCCGGCGCAGGCGTCGGGACCGGTCGCCATCGGCCGCCCCGTCACCGGCATGCGGGTGATCGTGCTGGACGCGGCGGGCCGGCCCGTGCCGCCGGGCGTCCGCGGCGAACTGCACATCGGCGGGATCGGGGTCGGCCCCGGCTACCTGGACCGCCCCGCCCTCACCGCCGAGCGCTACGTGCCCGACCCGCTCGGGCCGCCCGGCTCGCGCCTGTTCCGCACCGGCGACCTGGTCTTCTGGCGCGAGGACGGCACCCTGGAGTTCGTCGGCCGGCTCGACCACCAGGTCAAGGTCAACGGCGTCCGCATCGAGCCCGGCGAGGTGGAGGCGGCGCTGTCGGCCCATCCCGGGGTCGCGCAGGCGGTGGTCGCCCCGTACACGACCGCGGGCCTCGGCCTGCGGCTGGCCGCCCACGTGCGGCCGGTCGACGGCGGCCGCGGCCTCCCCGGCGACCTGCGGGACTTCCTGGCCGAGCGGCTGCCGGGCACGCACGTCCCCGCCGCCTTCGTCGAGATCGCGTCCTACCCGCTCACCTCCAGCGGGAAGGTCGACCGCGCGGCGCTGCCCGAGCCCGGCGCGGCCGGCGACCGGCCGTGGGCGCCCGACGCGCCGCCGCGCACGCCGGCGGAACGGCTCGTCGCCGGCGTCTGGGAGGACCTGCTCAACGTCGAGGGCGTGCGCGTCCGGGACGACTTCTTCCACCTCGGCGGCACGTCGCTCCAGCTCACCCGGCTGGCCAACCGGCTGCGGGCGGCCTCGGGCAGGGAGATCCACCTGCCCGGGCTGCTCGCGGCGGCGACGGTCGAGGAGCAGGCCAGGCTGATCGCGGCGCCGCCCTCCGCCGATCCGCCCGGACCGGCGGCGGGGCCGGTGGCCGTGCCGCGCGAGGGCGGGCTGCCGCTGTCGTCCGGCCAGCGCCGCCTGTGGGTGCTGGACCGGATGAACCCGCGCGCCTTCGAATGGGTGTCGCCGCTGCTCGTCCCCGTCCCCGACGGGACCTCGCCGGACGCGGTGCGCCGCGCGCTCGACGCGCTGGTCGCCCGGCACGAGGCGCTGCGCACCAGGTACGGCGTCGTGGACGGCGAGCCCGTCCAGTTCGTCGACCCGCCCCGTCCCGCGGAACTGCGCACGGTGCAGGTCGCGCGCCAGGGGTTCGCGGCCGTGCTCGACGAGGAGTTCGACCGCGGGTTCGACCTGGAGAACGGTCCGGTCCTGCGGGCGGTGCTGGCGACCCTCCCCGGCGAGCGGGTGCTCGTGCTGACGATGCACCACATCGCCTGCGACGGCTGGTCGGCCGCGATCCTCCAGCGCGAGTTCGGGCTCCTGCTGGCGGCCGACGGGGACGGCGCGGACGCGGCGGCGCTCCCGCCCCTGCCCGTGCAGTACGCCGACCACGCGGTCTGGCAGCGCGAACGGCTGGCCGAGGAGGTCATCGAGGCCGAACTCGCCCACTGGCGCCGCGCCCTGGACGGGCTCGCCCCGCTGGCGCTGCGCCCGGACCGGCCCCGGCCGCCCGTACGGGACCCGCGCGGCGCGCTCGTGCCGTTCACCGTCCGGCGGGACGTCGCCGACGGGCTCGCCCGCCTCGGCCGGCGGCACGACGCCACGCCGTTCATGACGCTGCTCACCGCGTTCGCCGTGCTGCTGGCGCGGCACACCGGCCGGTGGGACGTGCCGGTCGGGACGCCGGTCGCCGGCCGGCACCGTCCCGAGGTGGAGGGCGTCGTCGGGTTCTTCCTGAACAGCCTGGTCGTGCGCTGCGGTCTCGGCCCGGAGCTGCCCTTCGAGGAGGCGCTGGTCCGGGTCCGGGACGCCTGCCGGGACGCCTTCGCCCACCAGGAACTGCCGTTCGAGCGGCTCGTGGAGGACCTGGCGCCCGACCGCGACCTGTCCCGGACCCCGCTCTACCAGGCGGCGTTCGACCTGCACGACGAGGAGTTCACCGCGTCGGTGGCGGGCGGGGACGACCTGGACGCCTACGTCAAGGCGTGGCGGGTCGCCAAGACGGACCTGACGCTGTTCATGCGCCGCGAGCCCGACGGGACGATGGTCGGCGGCCTGGAGTACGCCACGGCCCTGTTCGAGCACGCGACCATCGAGCGGATGGCCGGTCACTTCGGCCTGCTGCTGGAGGCCGTCACGACCGGCCCCGGCGTCCCGGTGGGCGCCCTCGGACTGCTGCCCGCCGGCGAACAGGAGCGGCTGCTGGCGTGGGGCCAGGGCGCCGCCGGCGCCGCGGCGCCGCGTTCGGTGCTGGAGCTGTTCGAGGAGCGGGCGGCCGCGTCACCCGGTGCGGTCGCCGTGGTGGCCGGAACCGAGCCGGTCACCTACGGGGAGGTAGAGGAGCGCGCCAACCGGCTCGCCTGGTACCTCGCCGGATGGGGCGTGGGCCCCGAGTCGGTGGTCGGGGTGCGGCTCGACCGCCGTGCGGACCTGGTCGTCTCGCTGCTGGCGGTGTGGAAGGCGGGCGCGGCGTTCGTCCCGCTGGACCCGTCCGCGCCGGACGAGCGGACGGCGTCGATGCTCGCGGACGCGGGCGCCTCGCTCACCCTCACCGGGGCGGTGCTCAACGACGACTCCGAGGAGATCGCGCGGATGCCCGTCACCCGCCCGGACGTGACCCGCGACCTGGACCGTGCGGCGTATGTGGTTTTCACGTCGGGGTCGACGGGGCGGCCGAAGGGTGTGCAGGTGACGCATCGGGGGTTGGCCAATCATGTGGGTTGGGCGTCGTCGGAGTTGCTGGGTGGTGCCGTTGGTGGCGCGCCGGTGTTCTCGTCGGTGGCGTTCGATCTGCAGGTGCCGAGTCTGTGGGCGCCGTTGGTGTCGGGTCGGCCGGTGCATCTGTTCCCGCAGGACGCCGACCTCGCCGGGCTGGGGAAATGGCTGGCGTCCGAAGGGCCGTTCGGTTTCATCAAGCTCACGCCGTCCCATCTGGAGATCCTCGCGGGGCAGCTGCCCATGGACGAGCTCCGCGCCCTCGCCCGGACCTTCGTGGTCGCCGGTGAGGCGCTGCCGTCGGCACTGGCCGTTCCGTTCGCACGGGCGAGCGTGCGGGGCCGGGTCCTCAACGAGTACGGGCCGACGGAGGCGTCGGTGGGGACGTGTGTGTTCCCGGTCGGGGGTGATGTGGCGGGTGAGGTGGTGCCGATCGGGCGGCCGTTGCCGGGGATGACGATGCGTGTTCTGGACGCGGACATGCGGTTGGTTCCGGTGGGTGTGGCCGGTGAGTTGTTCGTGGGCGGTGTGGGTGTCGCGCGGGGTTATGTGGGGCGCGCGGAGTTGACGGCAGAGCGGTTCGTGCCCGATCCGTTCGAGGTGGGGTCTCGGTTGTATCGGACGGGTGATCTGGTGCGGGTGTTGCCGGGCGGGGACGTGGAGTTTCTGGGTCGTTTGGACGATCAGGTGAAGATCCGGGGGTATCGGGTCGAGCCGGGTGAGGTCCGGGCGGTGGTGGCCGCGCATCCGGGTGTGGCCGAGGCGGTGGTGGTGGCTCGGCAGGATCGGCTGGTCGCTTATGTGGTTCCGGCGGGTGACGTGGCCGGTCTGCGTGAGCATTGTGCGGGGCTGTTGCCGGAGTACATGGTTCCGGCGGTGTTCGTGGAGTTGCCGGCGATTCCGTTGAACGCGAACGGCAAGGTCGACCGCCACGCCCTTCCCGAACCCGACACCGGGCCCGGCGACGACGCCGTCGAACCCCGCACGGTCGTCGAGGAGCGCATCGCGGAGATCTGGACCGGGCTGCTCGGCACCACCGTGGGCGTGCACGCCAACTTCTTCCAGGCCGGCGGGAACTCCATCGTCGCGATCCGGCTGATCGCGGAGATCCAGGACGCCTTCGACATCGATCTGCAGGTGCGGACCGTCTTCGAGAACCCGACCATCGCGGCGCTGGCGCTGGAGATCGAGGACCGCGTCCGCGCGGAGATCGCCGAGCTGTCGGACGCCGAGCTGCTGGCCGGTTCGCTTCCGCTGGAGGGCCAGGACTGATGAGCATCGACGAGAACGCGCGCGACGCCGCGGCGCTGCGCGAGGACCTGCTCCGGCGCCGCCTCCAGGGCGGCGGGCGCGCGGGGAGCGGCGGACACCGCGCCGCGGCGATCGGCCGCGCCGACCGGGCCCGTCCCCTTCCGCTGTCCTACGGGCAGCAGCAGATGTGGTTCCTGCACCGGCTGGAGCCCGACAGCGCCGAGTACCTGGTTCCGCTGGTGCTGCGCATGCGCGGCCCGGTCGAGCGGGAGCCGCTGGAGCGCGCCTGGCGGGAGCTGATCGTCCGGCACGAGATCCTGCGCACCCGCTACGCGATGTCCGGCGGCGCGCCCGTCCAGGTCATCGACGAGCCCCGCGACCTGCCGCCGCTGCACGAGGCCGACCTGAGCGGCCGGCCCGAGGGCGAGCGCGAGGAGCTGGCGGACCGGCTCGTCGCCCGCGAGACCGCGACCCCGTTCGACCTCGAACGCCAGTGGCCGGTCCGCGGAACCCTGGTGCGGCTGTCCGAGGACGACCACGTGCTCGCCGTGGTGTTCCACCACATCGCCTGCGACGCCTGGTCCTGCACGGTGTTCGGCACCGAGCTCGCGGCCCTCTACCGCGCGTTCGCGGCGGATGGCCCCGCGCCGCTGCCGCCGCTGCCCGTGCAGTACGCCGACTTCGCCGCCTGGCAGCGCCGGGAGCTGGCGGGCGACGCCCTGGAGGGTCGGCTCGCCCACTGGCGCGAGCGCCTCGCCGGGCTCGCGCCGCTCGACCTGCCCACGGACCGCCCGCGGCCCGCCGTCCGCGACCACGCCGGCGCCGAGGTCTCGTTCGACCTGACCGCCGAGCTGGGGGAGCGGGTGCGGGAGCTGGCGGCGCGCCACGACACCACGCCGTTCGTCGTCTTCCTGACCGCGTTCCAGGTGCTGCTCGCCCGCTACACCGGGCGGCAGGACGTCCCGGTGGGCACCGTCGTGTCCGGCCGGACGCGGCCCGAGCTGCAGGGCCTCATCGGCTACGGGATCAACAGCCTGGTGATGCGGGCGGCCTGGACCGGGGACCCCGCCTTCGCCGACCTGCTGGTGCGCGGGCGCGCCATGGTGCTGGACGCCTACGACCACCAGGAGGTGCCCTTCGCCCGCCTGGTGGACGAGCTGCAGCCCGAGCGCGACATGTCGCGGACCCCGCTCTACCAGGCCGCCTTCACCCTGCACGGCGAGCGCAACGAGGGCGTCGACCTGCCGGGCGTGCGGGTGGAGGAGTTCGGCTCCGGTTCGGGACCGGCCAAGTGCGACCTCGAACTCCAGGTCCAGGAGGACGCCGGCGGCGCCTTCTCCGCGCGGATGCGCTACGCCTCGGCGCTGTTCGAGGCGTCCACGGTGCGGCGGATGACCGCGCACTTCCGGACCCTGCTGGAGGCGGCGCTGGCCGAACCGGCGACGCCCGTGTCCCGGCTGGAGATCCTCGACGGCGCCGAGCGGGCCGCCGTCCTCGCCGGCCCGGCCGTCCGCCCGCCGGTCGAACGCTGCGTCCACGAGCTCTTCGAGGAGCGGGCCGCCGCGGCGCCGGACGCGATCGCGGTGGTCGCCGGGGCCGAGAGGTTGACCTACGCGCAGGTCAACGCCCGCGCCAACCGGCTCGCCCACCATCTGCGGTCGCTCGGCATGGGCCCCGAGTCGCTGGTCGGCGTCTGCCTGGAGCGCGGCCCGGACCTCATCCCGGCGCTGCTCGGCGTGCTGAAGTCGGGTGCGGGGTACGTGCCGCTCGACCCCGTCAACCCCGCCGAACGGCTCGCCCACGTGGCGGCCGACGCTGGCGTGCAGGTCGTCGTCACGCGGCCCGAGCTGCTGGATCTGGTGGGCGAGGTGCACGACGGCGCCACCGTCGTGGTCGGCCGGGACGAGGCGGACGCGTCGGAGGGCGACCCGGCGAACCACTCGGTCCCGGACAACGCGATCTACGTGATCTACACCTCCGGGTCCACCGGCCGGCCCAAGGGCGTGGCGCTGACGCACGCCAACGTGGTGCGGCTGATGACGACCGCGCACGAGCACTACGTGTTCGGCCCGGCGGACGTGTGGTCGCTGTTCCACTCCTACGCCTTCGACGTGTCGGTGTTCGAGATGTGGGGCGCGCTGCTGTTCGGCGGGACGCTCGTGGTGGTGCCCCGCGAGGTGACCCGTTCGCCGGAGGACTTCCTCGATCTGCTGGTCGAGGAGCGCGTGACCGTCCTCAGCCAGACGCCGACCGCATTCCGCGGGCTGGTCGCCGCCGCGAAAGACGGCGATGAGCGGGTGGAACGCCTCGCGCTGCGCGCCGTCGTGTTCGCGGGCGAGAAGCTGGAGACGGCGGAGCTGCGTCCCTGGGCCGACCGGTGCGGCCTGGACGCCCCGGTCCTGGTCAACATGTACGGGATCACCGAGACGACCGTCCACTCGACCTACCACCGGCTGACCGGGGCGGACCTGGACCCCGCCGCCGGCAACCGCGTCGGGCGGCCCCTCGCCGACCTGGCGATCCGCCTCCTCGACCCGCACGGCAACCCGGTCCCGGTCGGCGTTCCGGGAGAGATCCATGTCGCCGGGCCCGGCGTCGCCCGCGGCTACCTGAACCGGCCGGGCCTGACGGCCGAGCGGTTCGTGCCCGACCCGTTCGGCCCGCCGGGATCGCGGATGTACCGCAGCGGCGACCTGGCGCGGCGCGCTCCGGACGGCGGCCTGGAGTTCCTGGGACGCGCCGACGACCAGGTGAAGGTGCGCGGCTACCGGGTCGAGCCCGGTGAGATCGAGGCGGCGCTGACCGCGCATCCCGCGGTGCGGCAGGCCGTGGTGGTCGTCCGCGACGAGCGGCTCGTCGGCTACCTCGTTCCCGCCGAGGACGCGGAGGGCGGGCTGCCCGACGCCGCCGCGTTGCGCGAGCTGCTGGCCCGAACCCTGCCCGACTACATGATCCCCGCGGTGTACGTGCCGCTCGCCCGGATCCCGCTGACGCCCAACGGCAAGCTCGACAAGCGCGCGCTGCCCGAGCCGGGCGACGCGGCCGTGCGGGCCCGCGGCGCCTACGCCGCGCCGCGCACGCCCGGCGAGGCGCAGGTCGCGGCCGTGTGGGCGGACGTCCTCGGCGTCGAGCGGGTCGGGGTCCTGGACGGGTTCTTCGAGCTGGGCGGCGACTCGATCAGCGCGGTCGCGCTGGTCGGCGAGCTGCGCGCCCGCGGCCTGGACGTCTCGGTCCGGGATGTCTTCGCGCACCGCACGGTGGCCGCGCTGGCCGGACTCGCCGAAGGCCGTCCCGCCCTGCCCGCCGCCGGCGCCTCGCTGGTGCGGCCGTTCGAGCTGATCTCCGACCGCGACCGGGCCGCGCTGCCGGACGGCGTCGACGACGCCTATCCGCTGTCGCAGAACCAGATCGGCATGCTCGTCGAGATGCTCGCCGAGGACGGCCGCAACGCCTACCACAACGTCACCCTGTTCCGGATCAACGACGACGGGCCGTTCGACGAGGCGGCCTTCCGGGCCGCGGGCCGGCTCGTCGTCGCGCGGCACGAGGTGCTGCGGACCTCGATCCACCTCACCGGCTACTCGGTGCCGATGCAGCTCGTGCACGCCGCCGCCGAGCTGCCGATGGGCGTGCACGACCTCACCGGCCTGACCGGCGAGCAGGCCGACCAGGCGCTGGCGGAGTTCTCCGCCAACGAGCGGGCGGCGCTGTTCGACCTCGGCACGCCCGCGCTGATGCGCTTCCACGCGCACCTGACGGGGGACGGCGGGTTCTGGATGGCGGTGACCGAGTGCCACCCGATCCTCGAGGGCTGGAGCCACCACTCCCTGCTGATGGAGCTGCTGGACTGCTACCGGGCGATCCGCGACGGCCGCGACCCGGAGCCGTACGAGGCGCCCGCGGTCCGCTTCGCCGACTTCATCGCCGCCGAGCGCGCCTCCCTGGAGTCCGCCGAGGACCGGGAGTACTGGGACGGCGTCGTCGGCGGCCACGCGAAGTTCACCGTGCCCGCCGCCTGGTCCGGCGAGCGGCCCGCGCCCGACGGGCCCGACCCCAAGCCGAGCGAGAAGCACCTGGTCGGCATCCCGTGGCACGACCTCGAAGGCGGCCTCCGCGCGCTCGCCACCGACGCGGGGGCGTCCCTGAAGAGCGTGCTCGTCGCCGCCTACGTGAAGGTGATGAGCCAGCTCACCGAGGAGCCGGCCTTCCACGTCGGGCTCGTCTGCGACGCCCGCCCCGAGATCCTCGGCGCGGACCGGGTCTACGGCATGTACCTCAACACGCTGCCGTTCGCCGTGGACCGCGGCGCCCGGACGTGGCGGGATCTCGTCCGGCGCACGTTCGAGCGCGAGGTCGAGCTGTGGCCGCACCGCCGCCACCCGTTCCCCGAGATCCAGCGCCGCGCGGGCGGGCGGCGCCGCCTGATCGACGTCTACTTCAACTACCAGGACTTCCACCAGGTCGACACGGCCCTGGTGGACGACCGCGCGGGCAGCGACGACGCGCCGACGGAGTTCCCGCTCACCATCTCCTCGCGGGTGGGGCACGTCATCCTCACCGCCGACTCGCACCACCTCACGCTCGAGGACACCGACCGCCTCGGCGCGATGTTCCGGGCCGTGCTGGAGGCAATGGCCGCCGGCCCGGACGGCGACGCCCGCGAGATCCTGCTGCCGCCCGGCGAGCGCGACCGGACCCTGCGGGAGTGGGCGGCGGGCCCGGCGGCCGCGGCGCACGCCGACGCCTGCTCGTTGATCGGGGAGCAGGCCGCCCGGACGCCGCGCGCCGTCGCCGTGACCGGCGCGGCCGGCACCGTCGCCTACGCCGAGCTGTGGGACCGGGCCGGACGGATCGCCGGCCGGCTGCGCGACCTCGGCGCGGGCCCGGAGACGGTGGTGGGGGTGCTGCTCGGGCGCGGCCCCGACCTGCTCGCGAGCATGCTCGGCGTGTGGCGGGCCGGCGCGGCCTACGCGCCGATGGACCCGTCCGACCCGGCCGAACGGCTCGGCCACGTGCTGGCCGACGCCGGTGCGCGGATCGTCCTGACCGAGGAGGCGCACGAGGGGCTGCTCGCGGGCGCCTTCGACGGCACGCGGTTGCGGGCGGCCGACGCCGCGCGGGAGGGGACGGCCCCCGAGACGGTCGTCCGGGACCCGGACTCCACCGCCTACGTGATCTACACGTCGGGGTCGACGGGCCGCCCGAAGGGGGTGCGGGTCACCCACCGCGGCCTGGCGGGCTACCTGAGCTGGGCGGCCGCCGAATACATCGGCGATGCCGAGCGCGCCGAAGGAGGGGGCGGGGCGCCGCTGTTCTCCTCGGTGGCCTTCGACCTGGCCGTCACGATGCTGTACGCGCCGCTGGTCGCGGGACGGGCCGTCCACATGTTCCCGCAGGACGGCGACCTCGCCGACCTCGGCGCCTGGCTGGCCGCGAACGGCCCCTTCGACTTCGTCAAACTGACCCCCTCCCACCTGGAGATGCTCGCCCACCAGCTCGGCCCGGACCGCGCCGCCGGGCTCGCCGGGACGCTGGTGGTGGGCGGCGAGCCGGTGCACGGCCCGGTCGCCGGGCTGTGGTCGCGGCTGCTCGGCGGCGGCCGGGTCGTGAACGAGTACGGGCCGACCGAGATCACCGTCGCCGACGCCGCGTTCACCGTGGAGGAGCCGCGCCCCGAGGGCGTGGTGCCCGTCGGCCGCCCGATCCCGGGCACGACCCTCTACGTCCTGGACGAGCTGATGGAGCCCGTCCCCGTCGGCGTCGTCGGGGAGCTGTACGTAGGCGGCGCGGGGCTCGCGCGCGGCTACTCCGGCGACCCCGCCCTGACCGCGGCGCGGTTCGTGCCCGATCCGTTCGGGGGCGGCGGCGGGCGCCTGTACGCCACCGGCGACCTCGCCCGCTGGCGCTCCGACGGCGACGCCGAGGTGCTCGGCCGCCGCGACGGCCAGGTGAAGATCCGCGGCCACCGCGTCGAGCCGGGAGAGGTCGCCGCCGTACTGCGGGAGGCCCCGGCCGTCCGGGACGCGGTCGTCGTCGCGGGCGACGACGGGACCGGGGCGGTCCGTCTCGTCGCCTACGTCGTGACCGACGGCGCCCTCGACGGACTGCGCGGGCACTGCGCGGCCCTGCTGCCCGAGCACATGGTGCCGCGGACGTTCGTGCGTCTCGACCGCATCCCGCTCAGCACGGCGGGCAAGCTCGACGAGCGGGCCCTGCCCGTCCCGGACCGCGACGCCGCGGGCACCGGGCCGGACCGTCCGTACATCGCGCCGCGCACGCCCGTCGAGGAGCGCGTCGCCGCCCTGTGGGGCGACGTCCTCGGCGTCGGGCGCGTCGGTGTCGACGACGCCTTCTTCGACCTCGGCGGCGACTCCATCCGCGCCGTCGTGCTCGCGGCCGCCCTGCGCGCCGAGGGCTTCGAGGCCGGGGTGCGGGACGTCATGGAGCACCGGACCGTCGCCGCGCTGTGCGCGCGGCTCGCCGAGCGGGACGGCGGCGCGGCGGCCGCCCCGAGGCCCGCCGCCGCCCCGTTCGAGCTGGTCTCCGACGCCGACCGCGCCCGGCTCCCGCGGGGCGTCGTCGACGCCTATCCGCTGTCGCAGAACCAGGCCGGGATGCTCGTCGAGATGCTCGCCGACGACACCCGCAACAGCTACGTGGACGTGACTTCCTTCCGCATCCGCGGCGGGAGGCCGTTCTCGCTCGAGGCGTTCCGGCGGGCCGTCGCCGCCGTCGCCGGCCGGCACGACGTCCTGCGCTCGTCCCTGCACCTGGACGGCTACTCGACGCCGATGCAGCTCGTCCACGCCGCCGCCGACATCCCCTGCGAACTCCGCGACCTGCGCGGGCTCGGCGAGCCGGAGCAGAAGGCGGCCCTGGCCGCCTTCGTCGCCGAGGAGCGGGCGCGCGCGTTCGGTGAGGCCGCCGACGGGCCGCTGCTGCGCGTCTTCGTGCACCTCCACGACGACGACACCTGGCGCTGCACGTTCGTCAAGAGCCACGCCCTCCTGGACGGGTGGAGCTATCACCTGCTCCTCGGCGAGCTGGTCGACGGCTACGAGCGGATCCTGTCCGGGCGCGGCGAACCGGAGCCGGACGCGCGGCCCGCGGTGCGGTTCGCCGACGCGATCGCGGCCGAACTCGCGGCGCTGGACTCGGCGGAGGACCGCGCCTACTGGCGGGAGATCGTCGGCGGGCGGGGCAGGCTCACCCTGCCCGAGGCGTGGCGCGGCGACCCCGCCCGTCCGCTGGCCGACGTCCGCTCGGGCCTGTCGTTCCGCGACCTGGAACCGCGCCTGCGCGCCCGCGCGGCCGAGGCCGGGGTGTCGCTCAAGAGCGTCCTGCTCGCCGCGCACCTGGCCGTGATGAGCCGGATCACGCCCGAGCCGGAGTTCCACACCGGACTCGTCACGCACACGCGGCCCGAGGCGCCGGACGCCGAGCGGATCCTCGGCATGCTGCTGAACACGCTGCCGTTCCCGATGGACCGGACCGCCCGCACATGGCGCGACCTCGTCCGGCGGGTCTTCGACCGGGAGGTCGGGCTGTGGCCGCACCGGCACTTCCCGCTCCCCGCCATCCAGCGCGAGCACGGCGGCGGCCGCATCACCGACGTCTTCTTCAGCTACATGGACTTCGGCGACGTCGGGTCGGAGCGGGCCGAGGACGAGGGCAACGGCATCAACGCCAGCGCGACCGAGTTCCCGCTCGGCGTCACCGTGCTCGGCGGCATCCTCACGCTGCGCACCAACACGCACACGATGACCCAGGAGAACGCGGACCGGCTGGCGGGCATGTACCGGGCCGCCCTGGAGGCGGTCGCCGGCGACCTCGACGGGGACCCGCACGCCGAACTGCTGCCGCCGGACGAACTCGACCGCCTGCTCTCGTGGGGCGAGGGCGCCGCCGCCGCGGCCTCGCGTTCGGTGCTGGATCTGTTCGAGGAGCGGGCGGCCGCGTCGCCGGAGGCGCCGGCAGTGGAGGCCGGCGGCATGTCGTTCACCTACGGAGAGATTGACGAGCGCGCGAACCGCCTCGCCCGGCACCTCATCGGACGCGGCGTCGGACCCGAGTCCGTGGTGGGCGTCCTTCTGGGCCGCGACGCCGATCTGGTGGTGTCGCTGCTGGCGGTGTGGAAGGCGGGCGGCGCGTTCGTGCCGCTGGACCCCGCGTACCCGGCGAACCGGATCACCTCGATGCTGGAGGACGCGGGCGCATCCCTCCTCCTGGACGCCTCGTTCCTGGACGGGGAGGCCGGGCGGATCGCGGCCATGCCGCCCACCCGTCCGGACGTGGCTCGCGACCTGGACCGTGCGGCCTATGTGGTCTTTACGTCGGGGTCGACGGGGCGGCCGAAGGGTGTGCAGGTGACGCATCGGGGGTTGGCCAATCATGTGGGTTGGGCGTCGGCGGAGTTGCTGGATGGTGCCGTTGGTGGCGCGCCGGTGTTCTCGTCGGTGGCGTTCGATCTGCAGGTGCCGAGTCTGTGGGCGCCGTTGGTGTCGGGTCGGCCGGTGCATCTGTTCCCCCAGGACGCCGACCTCGCCGATCTCGGCGGATGGCTCGCGCAGGAGGGGCCGTTCGGCTTCGTCAAGCTCACGCCGTCCCACCTCGAACTGCTCGGCCACCAGCTCGGCGCCGAACAGGCTCGCAGCCTCACGGACACGCTCGTCGTCGCCGGCGAGGCGTTCGGGCGACCGGCGCTGGAGACATGGCGTGAACTCGCCCCGGACGGCCGGGTCCTCAACGAGTACGGGCCGACGGAGGCGTCGGTGGGGACGTGTGTGTTCCCGGTCGGGGGTGATGTGGCGGGTGAGGTGGTGCCGATCGGGCGGCCGTTGCCGGGGATGACGATGCGTGTTCTGGACGCGGATATGCGGTTGGTTCCGGTGGGTGTGGCCGGTGAGTTGTTCGTGGGCGGTGTGGGTGTGGCGCGGGGTTACTGCGGCAATCCGGGTTTGACGGCTGAGCGGTTCGTGCCGGATCCGTTCGGGGTGGGGTCTCGGTTGTATCGGACGGGTGATCTGGTGCGGGTGTTGCCGGGTGGGGATGTGGAGTTTCTGGGTCGTTTGGATGATCAGGTGAAGATCCGGGGGTATCGGGTCGAGCCGGGTGAGGTCCGGGCGGTGGTGGCGGCGCATCCGGGTGTGGCCGAGGCGGTGGTGGTCGCCCGGCAGGATCGGCTGGTCGCTTATGTGGTCTCGGCGGGTGATGTGACCGGTTTGCGTGAGCATTGTGCGGGGTTGTTGCCGGAGTACATGGTTCCGGCGGTGTTCGTGGAGTTGCCGGCGATTCCGTTGAACGCCAACGGCAAGGTCGACCGCCACGCCCTCCCCGAACCCGACAGCGCGCAGGAGGACGAGGCCGTCATCGCACCCCGCACGCCGGCCGAGGAACGCATCGCCGCGGTCTTCGCCGAGGTGCTCGGCCGGGCCCGCGTCGGCCTGCACGACGGCTTCTTCGAGAGCGGCGGCGACTCGATCAGCGCCATCGTCGTGGTGGGCACCCTGCGCGACGAGGGCTATGACGTCTCGGTGCGCGACCTCTTCGTGTCCCGCACCGTCGCCGGACTGGCCGAGGCCGCGGCGGGACGCGGCGCCGTGGCGGGTGCCGCGCGCGCCGTCGAACCGTTCGAGCTGATCGGCCCCGACGACCGGGCGGCGCTGCCCGCCGGGGTCCGCGACGCCTACCCGATGTCGCAGGCCCAGGTCGGCATGCTCGTGGAGATGATGGGCGGCGAGGGCCACTACCTGAGCTTCGCCGCCTACCGGATCCCCGACCCGCGGCCGTTCGACGAGGGCGCGCTGCGCGCCGCGGCCCAGGTCGTCGTGGACCGCCACGAGGTGCTGCGCTCCTCCCTCGACCTCGGCTCGTACTCGGTCCCGATGCAGGTCGTCCACGAGGCCGTCGAGGTCCCGGTGACCGCCCGCGACCTGCGCCGGCTGCCGGAGGACGAGCGCGAGGCAGCGCTGATGGACCTGCTCACCGCGGCGCGGAACGAGCCGTTCGACCTGGCCGCGGCGCCGCTGCTGCGCCTGGGCGCCTACGTGGCCGACGGCGGCGGCTGGTGGCTGGCCGTCGCCCGCCCGCACGCGGTCACGGAGGGCTGGAGCCACAACGCCCTGCTGGCCGAGCTGCTGGACTGCTACCGGCGCGTCAGGGACGGGCGCGAACCCGCGCCCTACGAGGCGCCGCCAGTGCGCTTCGCGGACTTCATCGCCGCCGAACTGGCCGCGCTGGACTCCGAGGAGGACCGCGCTTACTGGCAGGCGACCGTCGACGGCCACGCGCCCGTCGCCCTGCCCGAGGGCTGGGGCGGCGAGCCGGGGACCGGCCCGGGGGAGCCGTACGACGTGCGCGTGGAACTGGGCGCACTCGAGGAACCGCTCAACGCCCTGGCCGCGCGGGCGCACGTGTCGATCAAGAGCGTGCTGCTCGCCGCGCACGTGAAGGTGATGAGCCAGCTGACCGACGCGAGGGCGTTCCACGTCGGGCTGATCTGCGACGCGCGCCCCGAGGTCCTCGGCGCCGACCGCGTGTACGGGATGCACCTCAACACGGTGCCGTTCGCCATGGACCGCACCGCCGGCACCTGGTACGAGCTGGTCAGGCGCGTCTTCGACCGTGAGGCCGGGCTGTGGCCGCACCGGCGCTACCCGATGCCCGCCATCCAGCGCGCCTGGGGCGGCGGGCGGTTGGTGAACGTCGTCTTCAACTACTTCGACTTCCCCCGGACGGGCCCGGACGAGGCCGGCGGGCCGTCCGGCGGCGCCGACCTGAGGCTCGGCGACTCGCGGACCGAGTTCGGACTGACCGTGCACTGCCGGCCGGACCGGCTCAGCCTGAGCACCGACACCGGCGTGCTGAGCCGCGCGAACGGCGAGCGGCTGGCCGGGATGTACCGGGCGGTGCTGGCGGCGATGGCCGCCGACGCCGACGGGGACGCCCGCGACGCGTACCTGGGGCCGGACGAGCCGGACCCGCTGCCGGACGAGCGCGCCGCCGCCCGCGAGCCCGTCGCGATCCGCGTGCCGGCCGAGTTCGAGCGGCACGCCGCCGAGACCCCGGACGCCGTGGCGGTGCACGCCGCCGGGATCTCGCTCGGCTACGCCGAGCTGGACGACCGGTCCGACCGGCTCGCGCACCGGCTCCGCGAGCTGGGCGCGGGTCCCGAGACGCTGGTCGGGATCTGCGCCGACCGGTCGGCCGAGCTGGTCCTCGGCGTGCTGGCGGTGCTCAAGGCCGGCGGCGCCTACCTGCCGCTCGACCCCGAGCTGCCGCCGGAGCGCCTCGCGGGCCTCGCGGCCGACGCCGGTCTGGAGCTGCTGCTCACCCGCCGCGACCTGTTCGGCGCGGCGCCGGGCGACGGGCGGACCGTGGTCCTGCTGGACGAGCCGGACGGGTGGCCGCACCCGTCCGCGCAGGCCCCCGTCCCGGCCGCCGGCGGCGACGGCGATCATCTCGCCTACGTCATCTACACGTCGGGATCCACCGGCAGGCCGAAGGGCGCGATCGTCCACCGGCGCGGCATGGGCAACCACCTGCTCGCCAAGATCGAGGACCTCGGACTGACCGCCGCCGACACCGTCGTGCTGAACGCCTCGCCCGCCTTCGACATCTCGGTGTGGCAGATGCTGGCGCCCCTCGTCGTGGGCGGCCGGGTCCGGGTGGTGGACGCGGCGGCCGCGCTCGACCCGGAAAGCCTGTTCGGGCTGGCCGCGAGCGACCGCGTCACCGTCCTCGAGGTCGTCCCGTCGCTGCTGCGCGCGGCCCTGGACACCTGGGACACCGGCGCCCCGGCCCCCGCGCTGCCGGACCTGCGGTGGCTGGTGGTGACCGGCGAGGCGCTGCCGCCGGAGCTGTGCGCGCGGTGGTCCGCCCGCTTCCCCGGCGTCCCGATGGTGAACGCCTACGGCCCGACCGAATGCTCCGACGACGTCACGCACGCCGTCATCACCGCCGAGGACGGCACGTCCGCCGAGGCGCGGGTGCCGATCGGCCGCGCGGTCCGCAACACCCGGCTGCACGTGCTGGACGAATGGCTGCAGCCCGTCCCGGCGGGCGTGCCCGGCGAGCTGCACGTCGGCGGCGCCGGGGTGGGACGCGGCTATCTGGACCGGCCGGACCTCACCGCCGCGTCGTTCGTCCCCGACCCGCACGGCCCCGCCGGAGCGCGCCTGTACCGCACCGGCGACCTGGCGCGCCGGCTGCCGGACGGCTCGCTGGACTTCCTCGGCCGGCTGGACGACCAGGTGAAGGTCCACGGCCACCGGATCGAGCTCGGCGAGATCGAGGCGGTGCTGGCGGCCGACCCGCGGGTGCGGCAGTGCGTGGTCGTCGTGCGCGGCGAGCGCCTGATCGCCTACCTGGTCGCGGAGGAGGGCGCGAGCCCCGCCCCCGGCGCGCTGCGCTCGGAGCTGGCCCGGACCCTGCCGGACTACATGGTCCCCGCGGCGTTCGTGGCGATGGACCGGCTGCCGCTGACCTCCAACGGCAAGCTCGACCGGCGCGCGCTGCCCGCGCCCGGGGAGGGCGACTTCGCCCGCGGCGAGCACGTGGCGCCGCGCACCGGGCTGGAGCGCCGGGTGGCCGACGCCTGGCGGCGCGCCCTGGACGCCGAGCGGGTCGGTGTCGACGACGGCTTCTTCGACCTGGGCGGCGACTCGATCCGCGCGGTGGCGCTGGTGGGCGCGCTGCGCGCCGAGGGCCTGGACGTGGCCGTCCGCGACGTCTTCGAGTACCGGACGGTCGCCAGGCTGTGCGCGGCGCTGCGGGACCGGGACCGGCTCACCGCCGGCGACCGGGCGGCGGTCGCGCCGTTCCAGCTGATCTCCGAGCGGGACCGCGCCGCGCTCCCGGACGGCGTCGCCGACGCCTATCCACTGACCCGCAACCAGATCGGCATGCTCGTCGAGATGCTCGCCGACGACGGGCACCGGGCCTACCACATCATCAACACGTTCCGGATCCGCGACGAGCGGCCGGTGGACGCGGACGCCCTCGCGGCGGCGGCGCGCACGCTGGTCGCCCGGCACGACATCCTGCGCACGTCGATCCACCTGACGGGCTACTCGGTGCCGATGCAGGTCGTCCACGACCCGCGCGACGCGGCGGGCATCCGGGTCGGGGTGCAGGATCTGCGCGGCGTCCCCGACGTGACCGGCGCGGCGGGCGAGCGGATCCTGCGCGAGTTCGTCGCCGCCGAACGGGCCGACGCGTTCGACCTGGAGACCGCCCCGCTGATCCGGATGTTCGCCCACCAGGAGAGCGACGAGGCCTGGTGGCTGACCTTCACCCAGGCGCACCTGATCACCGAGGGGTGGAGCTACCACCTGCTGCTGATGGAGTTGCTGGAGGTCTACCACCGGATCAGGGACGGACTCGAACCCGAGCCCTACGAGGCGCCCGGCGTGCGCTTCGCCGACTCGGTCGCCGCCGAGCTGGCATCGCTCGACTCGGCCGAGGACCGCGGCTACTGGCGGCGGATCACCGGTGAGTACGCGCCGCTGACCCTCCCCGCGGACTGGGCGACGGCCGCGACGGCCGCGACGGGCCCGGCCGGTCCGGCGGCCGCGGACGTCGAGCCGGTGTACGCGCAGGTGCCGTTCGAGGACCTCGGCGGCGGGCTGCGCGCCCTCGCCACCGCGACGGGCGTCTCGCTGAAGGCGGTGCTGCTGTCCGCCCATCTCAAGGTGATGAGCCAGATCACCGGCGCCCGGGCCTTCCACACCGGCCTGGTCTGCGACACCCGGCCCGAGGAGCTCGGCGCCGACCGCGTCTACGGCATGTACCTGAACACGGTCCCGTTCGCGATGGACCGCGGCGCCCGGACGTGGGCCGACCTGGTCCGGCGGACCTTCGACCGCGAGGTCGAGCTGTGGCCGCACCGGCGCTACCCGATGCCCGACATCCAGCGGGAGTGGGGCGGCGGCCGGCTCATCAACGTCTACTTCAACTACCTGGACTTCCACCAGGTCGACACCGACGCCGTCGACACCGGCCGCCGGATCAGCAACGCGCCCGTCGAGGCGGGCATCGGGCTGACCGTGCACAACCGCGGCGACCGCCTCTACCTGAGCACGCACACCGGGGCGGTCGGCCACGCCGCCGCCGAGCGGCTCGCCGGGATGTACCGCGCGGTGCTGGAGGCGATGGCCGCCGGGGCGGACGGCGACGCCCGCGCGATGTACCTGCCGGAACCGGCCGCCGAGGACGCCGCCGAAGGCGCGTCCGGCACCGCCGTGGGCGGCTGCCTGCACGAGCTGTTCGCCGAGCAGGCGGCGCGCACCCCGGACGCGCCGGCGGTCACCGCGGGCGGCGTGACGCTGACGTACGCCGAGGTGGACGCGCGCGCCGACCGGCTCGCCCGCCGCCTGCGGTCGCTCGGCGCGGCGCCGGAACGGCTGGTCGGCGTGTGCCTCGGCCGCGGTGCCGACCTGCTGCCCGCGCTGCTCGGCGTGCTCAGGTCCGGCGCCGGCTACCTCCCGCTCGATCCCGCCAACCCCGCCGACCGGCTCCGGTACATCGTCGCGGACGCGGGCGTGGACGTGCTGGTCACCGACGACGCGCGGACCGGCCTCGCGCGGGCGATCCACGGGGGACGGCTCGTGGTGCTCGACGATCCGGCGGAGGCGGCCGTCCCGGCGGGCGGCGACGCGGCGGACGGCGACGCGGCGGGCGGCGACACGGCGGGCGGCGACACGGCGGACGCGGCCTGGTCCGCGGCCGTGCCCGGCAACCTGGCCTACACCATCTACACGTCCGGGTCGACGGGCCGCCCGAAGGGCGTCGCGGTCACGCACGCCAACGTCGTCCGGCTCATGACGACGGCGCAGGAGCACTACGCCTTCGACGACTCCGACGTGGTCAGCATGTCCCACTCGTACGCCTTCGACGTGTCGGTGTTCGAGATGTGGGCGGCGCTGCTGCACGGCGGCCGGCTGGTGCTGGTGCCGACGGAGGTCGCCCGCTCGCCGGAGGACTTCCTCGACCTGCTGGTCGACGAGGAGGTCACCGTCCTGTCGCAGACCCCGACCGCGTTCCGCTCGCTGGTGGCCGCGGCGGCCGCCGGAGACCCGCGATTGAGATCGCTCGCCCTGCGCGCCGTCGTGTTCGCGGGGGAGAAGCTCGACATCCCCGAGCTGCGGCCGTGGGTGGAGAGGCGCAGCCTCGCCCGCACGGCGCTGGTCAACATGTACGGCATCACCGAGACCACCGTCCACACCACCTACCACCGCATCACCAAGCGCGACCTGGACCCCGCGGCGGGCAATGCCGTCGGCCGCCCGCTCAGCGACCTGCGGGTCCACCTGCTGGACGCGGAGGGCAACCGGGTGCCCGACGGGGTCGCCGGCGAGATCCACGTGTCCGGCCCGGGCGTGGCCCGCGGCTACCTCGGCCGCCCCGACCTCACCGCGCAGCGGTTCGTGCCCGACCCCTTCGGCCCCCCGGGATCGCGGATGTACCGCAGCGGCGACACCGCCGTCCGCAAGGACGACGGCTCGCTGGAGTTCGCCGGCCGGATCGACGACCAGGTCAAGATCCGCGGCTTCCGGGTCGAGCTCGGCGAGATCGAGGCCGCCCTCGCCGCCCATCCGCAGGTCCGGCACGCCGTGGTGCTGCTGCGCGACGACGAGCGCGGCGAACCCGCGCTGGTGGGGTACGTCGTCCCGGCGGGCGAGGAGAGGCCCGACGCCGCCGACCTGCGGGACCGGCTCGCCGAGACGCTCCCCGAGTACATGGTGCCCGCGGTGTTCGTCGCGCTGGACGCCGTCCCGCTCACGCCGAACGGCAAGCTCGACAAGCGGGCGCTCCCGGCCCCCGGCGCCGCCGCGCTGCGCGCCCGGCGGGCCTACGTCGCGCCGCGCACCGCGCTGGAGCAGCGGATCGCGTCGGTGTGGTCGGCGGTCCTGGGCGTCGGCGGCGTCGGCGTCGAGGACGGCTTCTTCGACCTCGGCGGCGACTCGATCCGCGCGGTGTCGCTAGTCGGCGCCCTGCGGGCGGAGGGGCTGGACGTCGGCGTCCCCGACGTCTTCGCCCGGCGGACCGTCGCCGGGCTCGCGCGGGCGCTGGAGGGCCGGGCCGAGATCCAGGAGTCCGCCACCAGGGTCGCCCCGTTCGAGCTGATCGCCGACCGCGACCGCGACCGGCTCCCCGCCGGCGTCACCGACGCCTATCCGCTCACCCAGGGGCAGGCCGGGATGCTCGTGGAGATGCTCTCCAGCACCGGCCAGCCGAACTATCACATCGTCAAGACCGTGGGCTTCTCCGCGGCCGAGCCGTTCGACGAGGACGCGCTGCGCCGGGCGATGGACGAGCTGGTGTCCCGGCACGAGATCCTGCGCACCTCCATCGACCTGGAGCGCTACTCCGAGCCGCTGCAGCTCGTCCACCGCGAGGCGCGGATCCGGCTGCGCGTGGTGGACCGCCGCGACCTCGGCGAGGACGCCGAAGCGGCGGTGCTCGCCGCGCACCTCGAGGCCGAGGCCGGTGAACCGCTGGACCACGAGGCGGCGCCGCTGATGCGGCTGACCGTCCACCGGCTGGCCGGCGGGCGCTGGCAGCTGACCTTCGCCCAGTCCCACGTCATCCTGGACGGCTGGAGCTTCTACCTGCTGCGCGTCCAGGCGCTGGAGCTGTACCGCGCCTACCGCGACGGCCACGGGCCCGAGCCCTACACGGCACCGGACGTGCGCTTCGCCGACTTCGTCGCCGCCGAGCGCGCGGCGCTGGCCGGCGACCGCGACCGCGAGTACTGGCGCTCGGCGCTCGACGGGGCCGCCAAGTTCACCTTCCCCGACGGCTGGGGATCGGTCGGCGCCGGACCGGGCGAGGTCCACCTGCACCAGGTCCGCTTCGGCGACCTGATGGACGGCATCGAGCACCTCGCCTACGACGCCGGCGTGCCGGTCAAGAGCGTGCTGCTGGCCGCGCACCTGAAGGTGATGAGCCGGCTCACCCCCGAGCGCGCGTTCGTCACCGGCCTGATGTGCCACTCGCGCGCCCAGGTCATCGGCGCCGACCGGGTGGCCGGGATGAGCCTCAACGCCCTCCCGGTCGTCATGGACCGCGGGGCGGGGACCTGGCGCGAGCTGGTCGCGGACGTGTTCGCCGCCGAAGCCCGGATGTGGGAGCACCGGCACCTCCCGATGTCGGCGATCCAGCACGACCTGGCCGGCGGGGAGCGCCTCATCGACGTGTACTTCAGCTACATCGACTTCGACCAGCCCGAGGAGGGGCCGGTCGACCGCAGGCTCGACTTCTGCTTCAGCTCCAACGAGTTCCCGCTGACCGTCGCCGTGCAGGCGGCCCGGCTCACCTTCCACACCAACTCGCGGGTGCTCTCGCCGGAGAACGCCGAGCGCCTCGCCGGGATGTACCGGGCGGTGCTCGCGGCGATGGCCGCCGATCCGGACGGCGATGCCGGGCAGACCTGCCTGCCCGACGGCGAGGACGAGACCCTCCGGCGCGCCGCGACCGGCCCGGTCGCCGACTACGGCCCGCTCAGCGTGCCCGAGCGGATCGCCGAGCAGGCGGCGCGCACCCCGCAGGCGCGGGCCGTCGTCTGCGGCGACGACGCCCTCACCTACGCCGGCCTCATCGAGCGGGCCGACGCCGTCGCGGCGGCGCTGCGGACCGCCGGCGCGGGCGCCGGCACCGTGGTGGGCGTCCTGCTCGACCGGGGCGTGGACCTGATCGCGGGCCTCCTCGGCGTCTGGCGGGCGGGCGCCGCCTACCTGCCGCTCGACCCGTCGCACCCCGCCGCGCGGCTGGGCGAGGCGCTCACCGACGCGGGCGCGGCGGCGCTGCTGAGCCGTGCCGGCCTCGCCGAGCCGATCGGCGCGGACTTCGCGGGCACGGTGCTCTCCGCCGACCGGATCGGCGCCGCCCCCGCCCGGGCGCTCGCCCACCGCCCGCACGCGGACGAGACGGCCTACGTGATCTACACGTCGGGGTCGACCGGACGGCCGAAGGGCGTCCAGGTGACCCACGGCGGGCTGGCGAACCACCTCGGCTGGGCCGCGGCGGAGCTGGCC
This sequence comes from Actinomadura sp. NTSP31, assembly GCF_041951385.1. Taxonomy (NCBI): domain Bacteria; kingdom Bacillati; phylum Actinomycetota; class Actinomycetes; order Streptosporangiales; family Thermomonosporaceae; genus Actinomadura; species Actinomadura sp. NTSP31. The sequence continues at coordinate 113,656 of NZ_JBGNUT010000020.1, forward strand.
GGGCGGGGCCGGGGCGGCTCCGCGGTCTTCTCCTCGGTGGCCTTCGACCTGGTCGTCCCGAACCTGTGGGCGCCACTGCTGACCGGCCGGGCGGTGCGGCTGCTGCCGCCCGACCTGGAGCTGACGAGGCTGGGCGAGGAGCTCCTGCGGCACGCCCCGTTCGGCTTCCTGAAGCTGACCCCCGGCCACCTGGAGATCCTCTCCGGGCAGGTGGCGCCCGAGGAGGCCGCGGAGCTGGCCGAGGTGATCGTCGTCGCGGGCGAGGCGCTGCCCGCCGGGCTCGCCGCCGAGTGGCTCGACCGGGTCGGGCCGGGGCGGCTGGTGAACGAGTACGGGCCGACCGAGACCTCGGTCGGCGCGAGCGTCCACCCGGTGGACGGGCCCGCGGACGGCGAGGTGGTGCCGATCGGCCGGCCGCTGCCGGGCGTCCGCATGCACGTGCTCGACGAGGACATGCGCGAGGTCCCGGTCGGCGTCCCGGGGGAGCTGTTCGTCGGCGGCGCAGGCGTCGCCCGCGGCTACCTGGACCGGCCCGCGCTCACCGCCGGGCGGTTCGTGCCCGACCCGTTCGGCCCGGCGGGCTCGCGGCTCTACCGGACCGGCGACCTGGTGCGGCTGCGGCCGGACGGCGCCGCCGAGTTCCTCGGCCGGCTCGACCACCAGGTCAAGATCCGGGGCCACCGGGTCGAGCCCGGCGCGGTCGCCGCGCTGCTGACCGCCCATCCCGCCGTCCGGGAGGCCGCCGTGGTCGCCGACCGGACCGCCGCGGGCGACGTCCGGCTGGTGGCCTACGCGGTCACCGGCGACGCTGAGGCCGACCTCGCCGCGTACTGCGCGGCCGAGCTTCCGGCCGCCATGGTCCCCGCGGTCATCGTGCCGCTGGACGCCCTGCCGCTGAACGCCAACGGCAAGCTCGACCGGTCGGCCCTGCCGGCGGCCGGGGGGCGGCCCGACCGGCCGCACGCCGAGCCGGCGACGCCGACCGAGCGGCGCATGGCGGAGATCTGGGCCGGTGCGCTGAAGGTGGAGCGGGTCGGCCGCGACGACGGGTTCTTCGAACTCGGCGGGCACTCGATCCTGCTGATCCAGGTCGTGCTGGAGGCGGTCCAGGCCGGGCTGCCGGTGACGCTGCTGATGTTCTACCAGCACGAGACCCTGCGCGAGCTGGCGGCGGCGGTCGACGCCCGGCCCCGGCCCGAGCCGCAGGCCGGAACAGAGCCCGAGCCCCGGCGGACGGCACCGGGGCGGGCCCCGGCGAAGCAGGAGCCGCTGCCGGGCAACGTGCCGGGGCTGAGCGCCGCGATCGTCCAGGACGGCGAACTCGTCGCCCTCGAGACGCGCGGCGTCCTGGCGGCGGGCGGGAGCGACCCCGTCACCCCGGACACCTGCTTCCAGGCCGGCTCGATGAGCAAGCACGTCACGGCGTTCGGCGCGCTGCGCCTGGTCGACGAGGGCGTGCTGGACCTCGACGAGGACGTCGCGGCCTACCTCACCGGCTGGCGGGTGCCCGGCGGCGCGCGCGTGACCGTCCGGCATCTCCTCGCGCACCTGTCGGGGCTCACGCCGAACCCCGGCAAGGGGTACCCGCGAGGGGGGCCGGTCCCCACGGTCCTGGACGTGCTGAACGGTCGGCCGCCCGCGACCAACCCACCGGTGACGATGGACGCGGAACCGGGCGCCGTCTTCCGCAAGGCGAACGTGCACTACTCGGTCCTGCAACAGGTCATGACCGACGCCACCGGACGGCCCTTCCCGGATCTGATGCGCGAGCTCGTCCTCGAACCGGTCGGCATGACCGGGAGCGGCTTCGAGCACTCCTTCCCCGAGGGGAAGGGACGCCGGGCCGCCCGCGGGCACGACGCGGCCGGCGAGCAGGTTCGCGGCGGCTGGCTCGTCCGCCCGGACATGGCGGCCGCCGGCCTCTGGACGACGGCGGCGGACCTGGCCGGGCTCGCGCTGGCGATCCGCCGCTCCCACCTCGGCCGTCCGCTGGCGCCGCTGTCGCGGGAGACCGCCCGGGAGATGCTCACCGTCCAGCACGAGGGCGCGTTCTACGGCCTCGGCACGGTCGTCGATCCCACCGGCGCCGACCCGCAGTTCGGGCACGGCGGCGAACCGTCCGGCTACCACGGTCTCACCGTGCTGCGGCTCGGCGCGGGCACCGGCGCCGCCGTGCTCACCAACGGCTCGGCGGGCCGGGAGGCGGTGCGGGAGCTGATGTCCCGCGCCGACCCGGGCACCGCCCCGCTCGACTACTGATCGGTTCCCGCCGGCACCCCTGGAGTGGTCCACCATGCGACGTCCTGCCCGACATCTGCTGTCGATCGACGACGTGAGCGACGCGGATCTGCGCGCCCTCGTCGACCGCGGGGCGGCCCTGTCCCGGGGCGAGGCGGATCCGCCGCGGCCCCTGGACGGGCAGGTCGCCGGGATGCACTTCCGGATGACCTCGACCCGGACCCGGGCCGCCTTCTCGGTGGGCGCGCTGCGGCTCGGCGCGCACGTGCTGGCGCTCGGCCCCGGCGACCTGCAGACCGGCACCGGGGAGACGTCCGCCGACACCGGGCGGGTGCTGGCCGGGATGCTGGACCTGATCGTCGCCAGGACCGGCGGGGCGGTCGCGGAGCTGCGCGGCTGGGCGGCGCAGGACCGCATGTCGGTGGTGAACGCGATGAGCGGGACCGAGCACCCCACCCAGGCGCTCGCCGACCTGACCACGATGCGCCTGCGGTTCGGCGACGTGGAGGGGCTGCGGATCCTCTACGTCGGGGAGGGCAACAGCACCGCCGCCGCGCTGGCGCTGGCGCTGAGCCGCTTCCGCGGGGTCGAGCTGGAGCTGCGCACGCCGCCCGGCCACGGGCTCGCGCCCGACGTGCTGGCCGCGGCCGGCGGGCACGCCGCGCGGCGCGGCGCGCGCATCACCGAACTGCACACCATGCACTCCCCGCCCGACGACGTCGACGTGATCTACACGACGCGCTGGCAGACCACCGGCACCACCAAGAAGGACCCGGACTGGCGGACGGCCTTCGGGCCGTTCCAGGTCACCGAGAAACTCTGGGCGCACAGCCCGAAGGCGGCCTTCATGCACGATCTGCCCGCCCACCGCGGCGAGGAGGTGACGCCCGGGGTCCTGGACGGCCCGGACAGCATCGCCTTCGAACAGGCCGCCAACAAGCTGTACAGCGCCATGGCCGTGCTGGAGTGGTGCCGCGGGGACCTCGCGTGAGCGGCGTCGTCGAGAAGGTCGCCGCGCCCGACGAGCCGCGCGGCGAGCCGTCCGCTCCGCTGCGCCGCAACCGCGACTTCCTCATGCTGTGGTTCGGCGCGGGGCTGTCCATGCTCGGCGGGCGGCTGAGCGTCGTGGCCTACCCGCTGGTGATGATCTGGCAGGGCGGCTCGACGATCGGCGCCGGCCTGGTGGGCTTCGCGGCGCTGCTGCCCACGCTGCTGGTGCAGCTGCCCGCGGGCGTGCTGGTGGACCGCTGGGACCGGCGGCGGCTGATGATCTGGTGCGACGTGGCCGGGTTCGCCGCCATGGGCAGCGTCGGCGTCGCCCTGCTGTTCGGGCACGTCTGGCTGCCGCACCTGATGGCCGCCGCCTTCGTCGAGGGCGGCGCGACGATCTTCTACCGGCTGGCCGAGCGCGCCGCCGTGCGCAACGTCGTCCATCCCAGGCACCTGCCCGCGGCGCTGGCGCAGAACGAGGCGCGCGGGCGGGCCTTCGGGCTGGTCGGCGGGCCCGCGGGCAGCTCGCTGTTCGCGCTGGTCCGCTGGTCGCCGTTCGTCGCCACCGCGATCGGCCACGTGCTGGCGCTGGTCATGCTGCTGCTGATCAAGCGCGACTTCCAGACCGGGCGGAGCGACGAGCCGCGGCGCCTGAAGGCCGAGATCCGAGAGGGCATCGGCTGGCTGCTGCGGCAGCGGTTCCTGCGCGCGGCCGTCGTCCTGGTCGCCGCCACCAACATCCTCTTCCAGGTGATGGGCCTGGCGCTGGTGGTCATCATCAAGGACAGCGGCGGCTCGCCGGCGGCGGTCGGCGTCATCAGCGTCGTGTCGGGCGTCGGCGGGGTGCTCGGCGCGCTGTCGGGCTCGTGGTGGGTGAAGAGGCTGCCGCTGGCGACCGTGATCATCCTGTCGTTCGCGGCCTGGACCCTGCTGATGCCGGCGGTCGCGCTGACCGCGAACCTGTTCGCGCTCGGCGGGCTGTTCGCCGGGATGACGTTCTGCGGCGCGGTGATGAACGTGACCGCCGGGGTCTACCAGGTGCAGATCACCCCGGACCGGATGCAGGGCCGGATCAGCAGCGTCATCCTCCTGGTCACCTCGGGCGCCAACTCGTTCGGCGTCATGGGGGCGGGCTTCCTGCTCAGCGGCTTCGGCTCCACCCCGACCCTCGTGGGCGTCGGCGTCGTGATGCTCCTCATCACGGTCGGAGCGGCCGTGAGCCCGGCGATCCGCAGCGGCAACGACATCCGCCTCACCGGTGAGGCGGACGGCGCCGAGCCCGAAACCAAGCCCGAGCCCGAACCCGCCGCCGCGCCCGAGCCCGAGCCCGTCGCCGCTAGACGGGATAGCGAAGAAATATAGGCGCCCGGCGCACCCTGGAGACCACGACCCGCGGACGACGAGGGAGAGGCAGATGGGCAACGGCCCGCAGTGGGCGCCACTGGAGATCGACCCGGCGGGCGCCGGAGCCGAGGCGACGCCGGACGGGCTGGCCCGCCACCTGCGCGGCCTCGCCGACCTGGAGGGCCTCCTCACCCGCGAGAAGGCACTGGTCTTCCGCGGCTTCGGCATCGGCCCGGGCGAGCTGGACCCGGTCCTGGACCTGCTGCTCCCCAACCGGCTGGCGTACGTGCACGGGAACTCGCCGCGCACGAAGGTCGGCAAGAACGTCTACACCTCGACCGAGTACCCGCCGAAGTACACCATCTCGATGCACAACGAGATGTCGTACGCGCACCGGTGGCCGGCCCGGCTGGCGTTCTTCTGCGAGCGGGCGCCGGAGACCGGCGGCGCCACGCCCCTCGTCGACGGGACCCGCTGGCTGGGGGCGCTGGACGCGGAGGTCCGGGACGCCTTCGCCGCGGGCGTCCGCTACAACCAGAACCTGCACGACGGCCTCGGGCTCGGCAAGAGCTGGCAGGACACCTTCGAGACCGGGGACCGCGCGGACGTCGAGGCCTACCTGAAGGAGTCGGGGGCCGAGTGGGAGTGGCGGCCGGACGGCGGGCTGCGGGTGAGCCAGCTGCGCCCCGCCACGACCCGGCACCCGGTCACCGGCGACGAGGTGTGGTTCAACCAGGCCGACCAGTGGCACGCCGCCGGGCTCGGCGACGAGACGGCCGCGGCGCTCGCCAAGATCATGCCGGCGGAGGACCTGCCGCAGTCGGTGACCTACGCCGACGGCTCGCCGATCCCGCCCGAGCACGTCGTCCAGGTGCGCGACCGGGGCCTCGCGGCCGCCGTCGACGTCGGCTGGCGGGCCGGCGACCTCCTGCTGATCGACAACGTCCTCGTCGGGCACGGCCGCCGCCCCTTCACCGGGCCGCGCCGGGTGCTCGTCGCGATGTCGGACTGACCGCGCCGGGCGCGGAACGAGCAAAGGACCTCGACACCGATGACCGATCAAGGGCGGATGCTCCCGTACGCCGTGCCGGCCGAGCCGGCCGGCGCGGACGCCACCGACTACATCGCGGCCCACCGGCCGCGGCTGCGCGCGCTGCTGTCCGAGCACGGCGCGATCCTGCTGCGCGGCTTCCCCATCGGCGGGGTCGAGGGCTTCGAGGCCGTCGTGCGCGCCCTGTCGGGCGAGCCGCCGCTGAAGTACGCCGAGCGGTCCTCGCCCCGCTCGACCATCAAGGGGCACGTCTACACCTCGACCGACTACCCGCCGGACGAGGAGATCTTCCTGCACAACGAGAGCTCCTACCAGGTCACCTGGCCGAGGTTCCTGTACTTCTACTGCGACCGCCCGCCCGAGACGCAGGGCGCCACCCCGCTGGCCGACTCGCGCCGCGTCCACGCGTCGATCGACCCCGCGGTGCGCGAGGAGTTCGCCCGGCGCGGCTGGATGCTGGTCCGCAACTTCCACGAGCGGTTCGGCGTGACGTGGCGGGACACGTTCAACACCGGGGACCGGGCCGAGGTCGAGGAGTACTGCCGGCGGCGCGGCCTGGAGTTCGAGTGGCGCGGCACCGACGGACTGCGCACCCGGGCCGTCCGCAAGGCCGCGCACGTCCACCCCGAGACCGGCGAGACCGTGTGGTTCAACCACGCCACGTTCTTCCACTACACGACGCTGCCCAAGGACGTGCAGGAAGGGCTGCTGGCGATCCTCGGCGAGGACGGGCTGCCGACCAACACCTACTACGGCGACGGCGGCCGGATCCCCGACGACGTCATGGACCACCTGCGCGAGTGCTACCGGGACAACCTCGTCCGCGAGGACTGGCGGCAGGACGACGTGCTGGTCATCGACAACATGCTCACCTCGCACGGCCGCGAGCCGTTCACCGGCCCGCGCAGCATCGCCGTCGCCATGGCCGAGTCGTACGACCCGGGGCCGGCCGACCCGGGGCCGGCCGATCCGGCGCCGTCCGATCCGGCGGGGAGAGCCTGACCCGTGGGCTCCGGCTGGCTCCGCGCCTTCCACCCGCGGCCCGCGGCGCGGCTGCGGCTGATCTGCTTCCCCAACGCGGGCGGGGCGGCCTCGGCCTTCCGCGACTGGCCCGGCCTGCTCCCGCCGCAGGTCGAGGTCATCGCCGTGCAGTACCCCGGCAGGCAGGACCGCTACGGCGAACCGCTGGTCCGGGACCTGACCGCGATGGCCGACGCGATCACCGAGGACGTCATGGCGGTCCTGGACCGGCCGGCGGCGCTCTTCGGGCACAGCATGGGCGCCATCGCGGCGTTCGAGGTGGCCCGCCGCGTCCGGCCGCGCTACCCGTCGCCGCTGGTGCACCTGTTCGCCTCGGCGCGCAAGGCGCCCGACGCCTGCGAGCCCACGGGGCTGGAGTTCGACGACGACGAGGTCCGGGCGTTCGTCCGCCGGCTCGGCGGCTCGGGCGCCGTCCCGTTGCAGGACGAGGAGCTGTGGAGGCTCACGTTGCCGATGCTGCGCAACGACTTCCTGATGGCCGACGAGTACCGCTACGTCCCGGGCGCCCCGCTGACCTGCCCGATCACGGCCATCTCGGGCGAGAGCGACCCGGCCTTCACCGCCTCGGACGCGAGGCGGTGGTCGGCGCACACCGTCGCCGGGTTCGAGGCGCGGTCCCTGCCGGGCGGCCATTTCTACAACGAGGAAGTTCCGGGGGAACTGGTGGCACTTCTGCTGGAGAGGCTGGACGGCGACCTGGACGGCTCCGGCCGGGTGGAGGCGCGCCATGGCTGAGCCCCGCGGAGCCGGCGAGCGGCTGAGGCTGTCGGCCGCGCAGACCGGCGTGTGGCTGGCGCACCAGCGCGACCCGTCCGCCCGCCGCTACGTCGTGGGCGAGTACCTGGAGATCGGCGGGCCGATGGACCGGGCGCTGATGGAGGCGGCGTGGCGGCGGCTGCGCGGTGAGGCCGACGTCCTGCGGGTCCGCTCGATCGAGGAGAGCGACGGGCTCTGGCAGGTCCTCGGCCGCGCGGACGGCGAGGGCCCCGAACTGCGGTACGCCGACCTCACCGGGGAGGCCGACCCGGACGCCGCGGCGCTGGCCTGGATGCGGGCGGACATGGACCGGCCGGTCGACCTGGCCGCCGGGCCCCTCTGCGCGTTCGCGCTGCTCAAGCGGGCCGGCGACCGCTACAGCTTCTACCACCGCTACCACCACGTGCTGGCCGACGGCTTCGGCTACTCGCTGGTCCCGCGGCGGCTCGCGGCGCTCTACTCGGCGCTGGAGCGCGGCGAGGAACCGGCGCCCGCCGGCTTCGGGACGCTGCGCGGCCTGGTCGAGGAGGAGACCGCCTACCGCGCCTCCGACGACTTCGTCCGCGACCGCGCGTACTGGACGGAGCGCTTCGCCGACATGCCCGCGCCGACCCGCCTGATCCGCGGCGCCGTCGAGGCGGGCGGGCGCGGCGCCCGGCCGGGGCTGCGCCGCACCGCCTCGCTGCCCGCCTCGACGACCGCCCGGCTGCGGGCGGTGGCCCGGGACGCGCGCACCGGCTGGCCGGTGGTCTTCGTCGCCGCCGTGGCGGCCTACCTGGCGCGGATGACCGGGCGCCGCGAGGTCGTCCTCGGCCTGCCGGTGACCGCCCGCACGTCGCCGTCCGCCCGCCGCACGCCCGGGATGCTGGCCAACACCGTGCCGCTGCGGATCGAAATCCCGCCGCACGCGGGCCTGGCCGGGCTGCTGCCGGCCGTCGCGGCGGAGTTCGGCGCGGCCCTGGCCCACCAGCGCTACCGGCACGAGGACCTCTGCCGCGACCTCGGCCTCACCGGCGACGACCGGGGCTTCCTCGGCGCGATGGTCAACATCCTGTCGTTCCCGCGCGACCTGGCCTTCGGGGCGGCGCGGGCGACCGCGCACAACCTGTCCTCGGGTCCCGCGATCGACCTGACGGTGGGCGTGTACGAGGGGGCCGAGGGCGCGGGCGCGGCGCTCGCGTTCGACGCCAACCCGGACTTCTACGGCGGCGACGACGTCGCCGACCACCGGGACCGGTTCCCCCGGTTCCTCGCCGCGGCGCTGGCGGACCCGGAGGGCCCGATCGGCGGGATCGACCTGCTGACGCCGTCCGAACGGGACACCCTGCTGCACCGCTGGAACGACTCCGCCCGCCCGGCCGGCCGCGACGGGACCCTGGACGGGAGGTTCGCCGCGCAGGCCGCCGCGACGCCCGACGCGGTCGCGCTGGAGTCCGACGGCGCGACCCTGAGCTACGCCGAGCTCGACGCCCGGTCGTCCGCGCTGGCGTCCGAGCTGCGCGCCGCCGGCGTGGGCCCGGAGCGGTTCGCGGCCCTGGTGCTGCCGAGGTCGCCGGAGTTCGTCGTGGCGATGCTGGCCGTGCTGAAGGCGGGCGGCGGATACCTGCCGGTCGACCCGGACTACCCGGTGGAGCGGATCCGCCACATGCTGGAGGACTCCGCCCCGATCTGCGTGATCACCGGGGCCGGCGCGGCGGCGCCGCCCGTCCCGGGACCCGCGCGCGTCGACCTGGACGCCCACGCCCGGGTGCGCTCGTTCGCGCCGGGCCACCTGCCGGCCGGACCGCGCCGGGCCGCCGCCGGATCCGGCACCGCCCACCCGGCCTACGTGATCTACACGTCGGGCTCGACCGGCCTGCCCAAGGGCGTGGTGGCCACGCACGCCGGCGTGGTGAACATCGCCGCCGACCACATCGAGCGGTTCGGCGTCGGCCCCGGGTCCCGGATGCTGCAGCTGGTCTCGCCGAGCTTCGACGCCTCGATCGCCGACATCTGGCCCGCGCTGCTGTCCGGCGCGACCCTCGTGCTCGCGCCGGCCGGCCGGCCGCCGCTCGGCGAGGCGCTGCTGCGGCGGCTCGCCGAGCAGCGGATCACGCACGCGGCGCTGCCGCCGGTGGTGCTGGCGGCGCTGCCCGAACCGGACCTGCCCGGCCTGGTGACGCTGGCCACCGGCGGCGAGGTCGCCGAGCCGGAGGTGGTGGCGCGCTGGGCGGCCGGGCGCCGGATGATCAACGTGTACGGCCCGACCGAGACCACGGTCGCCGCGACCGCGAGCGACCCGCTCACCGGCCGCGAGCGGCCCCCGATCGGCCGGCCCGTCGCCAACACGCGGGTGTACGTGCTCGACCCGGGCCTGCGGCTGCTGCCGCCGGGCGTGCCGGGGGAGCTGTACATCACCGGGGACGGCCTGGCCCGCGGCTACCTGCGCAGGCCCGCGCTGACCGCGGACCGCTTCCTGCCCTGCCCGTTCGGGGCGCCGGGCGGGCGCATGTACCGGACCGGCGACCTGGTGCGCTGGCGGCCCGACGGGAGCCTCGAGTACCTGGGCCGCACCGACGACCAGGTCAAGGTCCGCGGGTTCCGGATCGAGCCGAGCGAGATCGAGACGGTGCTGACCGGGCATCCCGCCGTCCGCGCCGCCGCCGTCGTGGCCCGGGAGGACCGGCCGGGCGACAGGCGGCTGGCCGCCTACGCCGTGCCCGAGCCGGGGCGGGACGTGCGGCCCGCCGAGCTGCGCGAGTTCGCCGCCCGCGCGCTGCCGGACTTCATGGTGCCCGCCGCCGTCGTCGTCCTCGACGAGCTGCCCCTCACGCCCAACGGCAAGGTGGACCGGCGGGCCCTGCCGAAGCCCGACTTCGCCGCGCCGGCGTCGGGCCGGGCGCCGCGCACGCCCGCCGAGCGGCTGCTGTGCGGGCTGTTCGCCGAGGTGCTCGGCCTGGAGGCGGTCGGGGCCGAGGACTCGTTCTTCGACCTCGGCGGGGACAGCATCGTGGCGCTGCAGCTGGTGTCGCGGGCCCATGCCGCCGGGCTGCGGATCTCCTCGCGGGAGGTGTTCGAGCACCGGACCGCCGCGGCCCTCGCGGCGGCCGCCCGCACGGGCGACGCCGCCGAGGCCGAGCCGCCGGAGGAGCGCCTCGGGCCCGTCCCGCCCACCCCGGCCGTGCGGTGGCTGCTGGAGGCGGCGGACGAGATCGACGGGTTCCACCAGTCGGTCCTGGTCCGCGCGCCCGCGGGGCTCGGCCGCGAGAGGCTCGCGGCGGCGCTGCGGACGCTGGTCGATCACCACGACGCGCTCCGCCTCGAACTGGGCCCGGACGGGCGACCGGCGGTCCGGCCGCCGTCCGGTCCGGCCGCCGCCGTCCCCCTCATGCGCGTCGACGTCGCCGGGCTGACCGGCGAGGAGACCGACGCGGTCATCGCCGCGGAGTCGCTCGGCGCACGGGACCGCCTCGTACCGCGCGAGGGCGTGATGCTCCAGGCCGTGTGGTTCGACGCGGGTCCCCGCAGCCCCGGACGGCTCCTGCTGCTGATCCACCATCTGGCCGTGGACGGGGTCTCCTGGCGGATCCTGCTGCCCGACCTGGCGACGGCGTTCGGCGGCGGCGAACCGCCGCCGGTCCCGACCTCGCTGCGGCGCTGGGCGCGCCGGCTGAACGAGGCCGCCGCGGCGCCCGCCCGCGCGGACGAGCTGGACCACTGGACGCGGGTCCTGGACCGGCCCGACCCGCCGCTCGCCGGCCGGCCGCTCGACCCGGCCGCCGACCGCGCCGGCGACGCCGGACGGCTCCGGCTGCGCCTGCCCGCCGAGGTGAGCGCGCCGCTGCTGGCCGAGGTCCCCGCGGCGTACCGGGCGGGGACGGCGGACGTGCTGCTGACCGCCCTCGCACTGGCGGTCCGCGAGTGGCGCGGCCGAGGCGGGCGCGCCGGCGCGCCCGGTGTGCTGCTGGAGGTCGAGGGCCACGGCCGGGAGGAGGACGTGGTGCCCGGCGCGGACCTGTCCCGCACGGTCGGCTGGTTCACCAGCAGCCACCCGGTGCACCTCGACCCCGGCGGCGTCGCCTGGGACGAGGCCGTCGCGGGAGGCCCGGGAGCCGGAGCGGCGCTGAAGCGGGTCAAGGAGCAGCTGCGCGCCGCACCCGACCACGGCCTCGGCTACGGCCTGCTGCGCCACCTCAACGCCGACACCGGTCCCCGCCTCGCCAAGTACAACGCGCCGCAGATCGCCTTCAACTACCTCGGCCGCTTCGACCTCGCGCAGGACGGCGACTGGAGTCCCGTGGCGGTGGCGGGCGGCGCCGATCCTCGGATGCCGCTCACCCACGTCCTCGCGTTCGACGTCATCGCCCACGACCGGCCGGACGCGGGAGGCCCCGAGCTGGAGGCCACCGTGACCTGGGCGCCGGGCCTGCTCGGGGAGGACGAGGTCGCCGGGCTCGCCGGCCTGTGGGAGGCGGCGCTGCGCGGCCTGGCCGTGCACGGCGGCGGCGGGCGGACGCCGTCCGACCTGCCCGCGACCGGCCTGGACCAGGCCCGGATCGAGGAGCTCGAAGCCGCGCACCCCGGGCTGGTGGACGTCCTGCCGCTGGCGCCGATGCAGGAGGGGCTGCTGTCCCACGCCCTCATCACCGAGCGCGAGGTGGACGTCTACACCGCCCAGCTGCGGTTCGATCTCGACGGCCCGCTCGACGCGGCGGCCCTGCGGCGGGCCGCCGGGGCCGTCCTGGCCCGGCACGCGAACCTGCGCGCGGCCTTCCGCCACGACGGGCTGCCGCGCCCCGTCCAGGTGCTGTGCGGCGAGATGGCGCCGCCCTGGACCGACGTCGACCTCACCGCGCTGGGCGAGGCCGCCGCGGCGGACGAGGCGCTCCGGCTGGCCGGGCAGGAGCGGGTCCGCCGCTTCGACATGGCGCGCCCCCCGCTGCTGCGGTTCCTGCTGCTCAAACTGGCGCCCGAGCGGTACCGGCTCGTGCTCACCATCCACCACATCCTGTGGGACGGCTGGTCTACCCCGGTTTTGCTGGAGGAGCTGTTCACGCTGTACGAGCAGGACGGCGACGACACCGGCCTGCCCCGCGTGACCCGTTACGGGCGGTACCTGGAATGGCTCGCCGCACAGGACCGGCGCGCCGCGCGGGACGCGTGGTCGCGGGCGCTGGAGGGCGTCGCCGGGCCCACGCTCGTCGCCCCCGCCGTCGAGGACCTGCCGTCCGCGCCCCAGGAGCAGCTCCAGGACGGCCTGGCCGAGGACTCCACCGAGCGGCTGGCCGGTTGGGCGCGCCGCAGCGGACTCACCCTCAACACCGTCGTCCAGGGTGCCTGGGGGCTGCTGCTCTCGCACGCGACCGGCCGCGACGACGTGGTGTTCGGCGGCTCGGTGTCCGGCCGTCCGCCCGAGCTGCCCGGGATCGAGCGGATGGTCGGGCTGTTCACCAACCTGGTACCGGTCCGCGTCGCGCCGCGCGACGGGGAGACCGTGCGCGGCTTCCTGACCCGCCTGCAGGACGAGCAGGTCCGCCTCATCCCGCACCACCATCTCGGGCTCGCCGAGATCCAGCGGCGGGCGGGCGAGGGCGCGCGGTTCGACAGCACGATGGTGTGCGTCAACTACCCGCTCGACGTCGCGGCCCTGGACACGCCGCTGCGCGAGGTGCGGCTCGCCGGCCTGGAGGTCGACGAGGGCACCCACTATCCGCTGCGCCTGATCGCGATCCCCGGTCCCCGGCTCCGCCTGTGGCTGGGCTACCGCTCCGACGCGTTCGGACGGCCCGAGATCGAGCGCCTGATGGCGCGGCTGACCCGCCTGCTGGAGGCCTTCGCCGCCGAACCGGACCGCCCGGTCCGGGAGGTCGACGTGCTCACGCCGCAGGAGCGGCGGCGCCTCCTGGTCGAGTGGGGTGGTTACGGACAGTAGGTGCCCGGCGTCCCTCCCGATCGGCCGCTCTGTGGAGACCTCCATGCCTCTCGCCGCCAGTCCCGTCCCTCCGGTGCCCCCGCACCAGCTCCTGGTCTTCCTGCTCCAGGTCTTCCTCCTGCTCGGGCTCGCGCTGCTCCTCGGCCGCGGCGCGGTCCGGATCGGCATGCCCGCGCTCGTCGGGGAACTGCTGGTCGGTCTGCTGCTCGGCCCGTCGCTGCTCGGCCACCTCGCCCCGGACCTGTCCGGCTGGCTGCTGCCGCGGCGGCCCGAGCAGATGCACATGCTGGACGCGTTCGGCCAGATCGGCGTGCTGCTCCTGGTCGGCATCACCGGCGGCCACCTGGACCTCGGCATGGTGCGGCGGCGCGGGCGCACCGCCGTGCGGATCAGCGTCACCGGTCTGGCCGTCCCGCTCGCGCTCGGCATCGGCACCGGATACCTCGTCCCGGGCTCGCTCATGCCCGCGACCGCCGACCGGACCGTCTTCGCCCTGTTCCTGGGCGTGGCCATGTGCGTGAGCGCCATCCCGGTCATCGCCAAGACGCTGACCGACATGAACCTGCTGCACCGCAACATCGGGCAGCTCATCCTGGCCGCCGGGATCGTGGACGACATCGTCGGCTGGCTGATGCTGTCGATCGTCTCCGCGCTGGCGGTGTCGCACCTGGACGGCGCCCGGCTCGGGCTCTCCCTGCTCTACCTCGTCGCGGTCGTGGCCTTCGCCGCGCTGCCCGGCCGGCCGCTCGTGCGGTGGGTCATGGGCCGGGCCGCCTCCGCCGGGCCCGGCGGGACCGTCGCGGCGGCCACCGTGCTGATGCTCGGCGGGGCGGCGGCGACCCAGGCGATGGGCCTGGAGGCGATCTTCGGGTCGTTCGTCACGGGCATCGTCATCGGCACCTGCGGCGCGGCCGGGCCCGCCGCCCTGGCGCCGCTGCGGACGGTGGTGCTCGGCGTGCTCGCCCCGGTGTTCTTCGCCACCGTCGGGCTGCGGGTCGACCTCACCGCGCTGGCGCGGCCGCAGGTGCTGGCCACCGGGACGGCGGTGCTGCTGGTCGCGGTGCTCGGCAAGTTCGGCGGCGCCTACCTCGGGGCGCGGCTCGGGCGGCTCGGCCGCTGGGAGGCGCTCGCGCTCGGCGCCGGCATGAACGCCCGCGGCGTCATCGAGGTGGTCGTCGCCATGGCCGGGCTCAGCCTCGGCGTGCTGAGCGCCGAGACGTTCACGATCGTGATCCTCGTCGCGGTCGCGACGTCGCTCATGGCGCCGCCGATCCTGCGGCTGGCCATGGGGCGCGTCGAGCACACCGCGGAGGAGCGGCTCCGCGAGATCGACCTGCTCGGACCCGGGACCGGAGAGCGGGTCGGGTGAGGACATGAGAGGAAGGGAGACGGCGATGGCGGCGACGGCGCCCCATCTGGTGTTCCTCAGCGGGACCCTGCACGCGGGGTCCAAGGCGGACCGGATCGCGGCGTGGTGCGCGCGCCGGTGCCGCGGGGCCACCACGACGGTCTTCACCGGCGAGGACCTGGAGTTCCCGCACTACCGGCCGGGGCTCAGCGGGCGGCACGCCCAGCTGACCCGCTACCTGTACGAGCTGGCGTGGGCCGACGGGATCGTGCTGATCTCCCCGGCGTACCACGGCACGGTGTCGGGGCTGCTGAAGAACGCGCTCGACTACGTCAACGACCTGTCGCAGGAGCGCCAGCCGTTCCTTCAGGACAGGTCCGTCGGCTGCGTCGCGCTGGCCCTCGGCGACCAGGGGGCCGCCTCGACGCTCGCGACGCTCCGCACGGTCGCGCACGCGCTGCGCGGCTGGCCGACGCCGCTCGGCGTGACGCTCACCAGCGCGACCGCCGCGCTGCGGCCGGACGGGGAGCCCGCGCGGCCGGAGACCCGCGACCGCCTCGATCTCATGCTCGGCCAGGTCCTCGTGGTCGCGCGGCGCAACGCCGAGGCGCGGCGGCGGGCGCAGGCGCGGGCGGCGCTCGGGCCCGAGAGCGCGACCCACCGGGTGACGCCGGCCGGCACCGACACCAGGGAGAGCCGACGATGACCACGCCACTGCCCGACTGCCGCACCCTCGCGGCGGCGTTCGGCGAGCACGCCGCGGCGACGCCCGGCAAGCCCGCCTTCGTGTTCGCCCGCGAGCCGGGCCAGGGCCCGGACACCGTGCTGACCTACCGCGACCTGCGGCGGCGGGCGCTGTCGGTCGCGCGGCGGCTGCGCGACCGGACGGCCCCGGGTTCGCGGGTGATGCTGGCCCTTCCCACCGGTCCCGAGTTCGTCGAGTGCTATCTCGGCTGCCTCATGGCGGGGATGGTCGCGGTGCCCGTCCCGGCCCTGGACGGCCGGCGGGAGGCGGGGGAGCGCGTCGCGGGCATCGCCCGCGACTGCGGCGCGTCGCTGGTCCTGGCCGACGAGCGGGACATCGGCGCCACGCGGGAGTGGATCGGCCAGACCGGGCTGGACGGGCTCGCCGGCGTCACCGTCGCGGGCCTGGCCGAGGGCGAGGACGCCGACCTCGGAACCGGGCCGGAACGCGACGACCTGGCCGTCCTGCAGTACACCTCCGGGTCCACGGGCGACCCCAAGGGCGTCATGCTGACGCACGGCAACATCCTCGCCAACGTCGAGGCGCTGCGGGCCGCGGGCGGGCTCGGGGCCGCCGACCGGCTCGGCGGCTGGATCCCGCTGCACCACGACATGGGCCTGTTCGTGCTGCTGAGCACCGCCCTGGCGATCGGCGGCACGTGCGTGCTGATGTCGCCGGTGGGCTTCCTCAAGCGCCCGGTCGAGTGGCTGCGCATGGTCGACCGGCACGGCGTCACCGCCACCGCCGCGCCCAGCTTCGCCTTCGAACGCTGCGCCCGCCTGGTCACCGACGAGCACCTGGCGGAGCTGGACCTGTCCCGGCTGCGCTACATGTGGAACGGCTCGGAGCCGATCCACGCGCCCGCCATGCGGGCGTTCACCGAGCGCTTCGCCCGGGCCGGGTTCCGCCCCGAGACGATGAGCCCCGGCTACGGCCTCGCGGAGGCGACGGTGTTCGTGTCGCTGCGGACGGCGGAGCCGGTCGTGCGCACCGTGGACGGGCGGGAGGTCGTCGGCTGCGGGACGGTCGCCGGGCTGGACGTGCGCATCGTCGACCCGCGGACGCGGCGCGCGCTGCCCGACGGCGAGGCCGGCGAGATCTGGCTGAGCGGCGCCAGCGTCGGGCGCGGGTACTGGCGGCGCCCGCGGGAAAGCGCCGAGGTGTTCGCCGCCGGGATCGACGGCGAGGGCGGCCGGTGGCTGCGCACCGGCGACCTCGGCCTCCTGCGGGACGGCGAGCTCTACATCACCGGCCGGCTCCGCGAGATCCTCATCGTGCACGGCCGCAACCTGTTCCCGCAGGACCTGGAGCAGCTCGCCCGGGACGCCCACCCGGCCCTGTCCGGGCTGGTCGGCGCCGCGTTCGCGGTGCGGGCCCCGGACGAGCGGGTGGTGCTGCTGCACGAGGTGGCCCCGCGGACCGCCGCCGCCGACCTGCCCGGGATCGCGCGGGCGGTGTCCCGGCGGCTGGCCACCACGCTCGGCATCCCCGCCGGGAACGTGGTGCTCGTCCGCCGCGGCGCGGTGCGCCGGACCACCAGCGGCAAGATCCGGCGGGGCGAGATGCGGGCGCGTTTCCTGGACGGCGACGTCGCGGTGCTGCACGCCGAGCTGGAACCGGCCGTGCGGCGGATGCCGGGCCGCCCGCTCGTCGGCGCCGGTGACGCGTCATGACGGGCGCGACCGGAGCGACCGCGGCGACCCGGCCGGGGACCGGCCCCGCCGGCGAGCTGGAGGCCCTCCTCGACGCGCGGCCCGACGTGTTCTCCGCCGAACGGTCGGGGGAGCTGGACCGGGCCGAGGAGCTCCCCGCCGACGCCTGCGCGCTGCTCGACGCGTTCGGCCTGCCCGCCTACTACGTCCCGGCCGAGGCCGGCGGGCGCCTCGACGACCACGAGCTGCTCTTCCACCTGCTGCGGACCGTGGCCGCCCGCGACCTGACGGCCGCGGTGGCGCACGGCAAGACCTACCTCGGCGCGATGCCGGTCTGGGTCGCCGGCGACCCCGCGCAGGCCCGTCGGCTCGGCGCCCGGATCCGCGACGGGGCCCGGGTGAGCTGGGCGCTGACCGAGCCCGGTCACGGAGCCGACCTGCTGGCGGGCGAGGTGACGGCCCGGGCGGCCGGCGGCGGATACCGGCTCGACGGCGTCAAGTGGCCGATCAACAACGCCACGGCCGGAAGCCACCTGTGCGTCCTGGCCCGGACGGACGAAGCGGGCGGGCCGCGCGGCCACAGCTTCTTCCTGGTGGACAAGGCCGCGCTTCCCGCCGGCTCGCACCGGCCGCTGCCCAGGGCGCGCACGCACGGGATCCGCGGCGCCGACATCAGCGGCATCGCCTTCGAGGGCGCCCGCGTTCCCGCGTCCGCGCTGGTGGGGCGGGAGGGAGGCGGGGCCGAGACGGCGCTGCTCGGGCTCCAGCTCACCCGGACCGTCTGCGCGTCGCTGTCGGCGGGCGCGGCCGAGCACGGCCTGCGGCTGGCGGTCCGGTTCGCGGGCGAACGGGTCATCCAGGACCGGCCCCTGATCGAGCGCCCCAACGTCCGCGCCGTCCTCGCCCGCGCGGCGGGCGCGCTGGCCGCCGTCGAAGTCGCCGGGATCGTGGGGGCGCGGGCCGTGCACGGGCTGACGGGGGAGATGAGCGTGGTCTCCGCCGCGGTGAAGGCGCTGGCGCCCACGCTGACCGACCGGATGCTCGGCGAGCTGGCCGAGCTGCTCGGCTCGCGGGCCTTCCTCACCCGCGAGTACGCCGCCGGCGCGTTCCAGAAGCTCCAGCGCGACCACCGGGTGGTCGGCATCTTCGACGGCAGCACGGTCGTGGCCCGCAACGCGCTGATCAACCAGTTCCCCCGGCTGGTCCGCGGCCACGCGGCCGGGACCCGCGACGCCGCGGGCCTCGCCGCGACGGCCCGCGCGGGCACGCCGCCCGGGGAGCTGGAGTGGGCGCGGCTGTCACTGGTGTCGCGGACGGGTTGCAGCATCGTCCAAGGGCTCCGAGCGGCGGTGGAGGGGTCGGCGGTGGAGGGCGCGGAGCCGCTGGTGCGCGACGTGCTCGCCGCCGTCGACGCGGTGCACGGACGCATGGCGGCGATCCGCCCGTCCGCCCGTCCCGACATCGAGGCCTTCGAGGTCGCCGCCGACTACGAGCTGTGCTTCGCCGCCGCGTCCTGCCTGCACCTGTGGACCGCGGGCGCCGCGGGCGGGGCCGCGGACGGCGCGCTGTGGCTGCGGGTCGCCCTCCGGCACCTGCTGGACGGGCTGGGCCGCGGGCCGGGCTCCGACCCGGCGGACGACGAACGGATCGCCGGGCTGCTCGCCCGGGCGGTCGCGGAGGGACGGCCGCTGTCGCCCTTCCGCGGCGACCAGGACGGAGAACGGACGTGACCACTTCGACTGCCGGTCCCGGAACGGACGCGGACCTGCTCGACAAGCTGCTCGGCGACCCCTGGGAGCCCGGCAACCCCACCGGCTTCGGCGCGCTGCTGGAGGCCGACGAGCGCGAGGAGATGCACGCCGAGTCCGAGGGCGTCCTGGACGGCTACGGGCTGAACGCCGAGTTCGTTCCCGCCGCGCTCGGCGGCAGGTTCCGGCGGCTCGACCGGCTCGTCGAGGTGATGCGGACCGTCTGGCGCCGCGACCCCTGCCTCGGGCTCGGCTACGGCGCCAGCTCGTTCATCGCGTCGGTCAACGTCTGGAGCGCGGGCGACGCGCGGCAGCGGCGCGAGGCCGCCGGCCTGCTGCTGGCCAACCGCAAGATCGCCTCCGTCTACCACGAGCTGGCGCACGGCAACGACTTCTCCCGCGCCGAGTTCGCCGCCGTCCGCGCGGGCTCGGGCTGGCGGCTGGACGGCCGCAAGGAGGTGGTCACCAACCTGCGCCGCGCGGACGCCATGGTGATCTTCGCCAGGACCCGGCCGGACCCCGGCAGCCGCAGCCACTCGCAGTTCCTGGTGCCCGCGTCGGCCGTCCCGGACGGCGCCCTGCGCCACCTGCCGCGGTTCCCGAGCTCCGGCATGCGCGGGGTGCAGCTCGGCGGCGCCGAGTTCCGCGGCTGCCTCGTGCCCGGCGACGCGCTGCTGGGCGAGCCGGGCCGCGGGATCGAGACCGCGCTCAGCTCGTTCCAGCTCACCCGCAGCGCGCTGCCCGCCATGTGCGTCGGGATCGTGGACACCGGGCTGCGCGCCGCGCTGGCCTGCGCGCTCGACCGGCGGCTCTACGGCGGCGCCGTCGCCGACCTGCCCTACGTCCGGGCCGTGATCGGGCGGGCCCAGGCCGACCTGCTGGCCGCCGACGCGTTCGGCACGGTGGTGACCCGGGCGCTGCACGTGCTGCCCGGCGAGACCGGGGTGTCGGCGCCGGCCGTGAAGTACCTGGTCTCGCGGCTGCTGATGGACGCCATGGACGGGCTGGCGACGGTGCTCGGCGCCCAGTCGTACCTGCGCGAGGGCCCGTACGGCGTCTTCCAGAAGCTGGCCCGCGACCTCGCCCCCGCCGGGTTCGCGCACGTGTCCCGGGCCGCCTGCCAGGTGACGATCCTGCCGCAGCTGCCCCGGCTGGCGCGGCGCGCCTGGTTCGAGGGCGGGGCGGCGCCCGCCGCGCTGTTCCGGCTGGGCGGCGACCTGGAACCGCTGGACTTCGGGGCGCTGCTGCCGGGGGCGCCGCGCACGGACGGGCTGAGCGGCACGCTGGTGGAGATCGCCGAGAGCGGCGCGGGCGGCCTGCCGGGCCGCTTCGCCGCCCGCTTCCGCGACGAGCTGGACCGGCTCCGCCGCGACTGCGCCGCGCTGCGCCCGCGCGACCTCACCATCGACGCCCGCCCGGAGGCGTACGCGCTGGCGGGCCGCTACGCCGTCGTCCTCGCGGCCGCCGCCTGCCTGGGCGTGTGGCGGTACGGCGGGGACGGGCTCGGCGGCATCGACGAGCGCTGGCTGCCGGCCGCCCTCGACCGGCTCGACCGCCGGCTCGGCGGCCCGGGCGTCCTCACCGAGCCCGAGCGGCGGGACCTGGAGGAGGCCATGTTCCGCCTGGCCCGCCGCCGCCACGACGAGCGGCGGCTCCTGGACCTGACCGGCCGCGGGATCCCCGGCTAGCCCGGCCGCGCCGGCACCCGTTCCGCACCCACCCCTGACGGAGGAATGCCCATGACCGAACCGACCATCGACACCGTCGCGCCGGGGGACGCCGGCGCGCCGCAGGCACCGTCGGCCGACCGGCTGCGGACCTGGCTCGCCGGCCGGGTCGCCTACTACCTGGAGCGGGAGCCGGCGGAGATCGACGACGACGCCCCGCTGACCTCCTACGGACTGGACTCGGTCTACGCCTTCTCCATCTGCGGCGACATCGAGGACGCCTTCGGGCTCCTGGTCGATCCCACGCTGGTATGGGACCACGACAGCGTCGCGGCGCTGGCCGCGCACCTGGCCGGGGCCGCCGGGGACACCGGGGCGGCGGGGCCGCACCCGCGAACGCACTCTCACTAGGGGACACCTCATGCGCGACACCAAGATCGACAGCGTGGTCATCCTCGGCGGCGGCACGGCCGGCTGGATGACCGCCTCCTACCTCGGCAAGGCCCTGCAGGGCACCGCGCGGATCACCGTGCTGGAGGCCCCGGGCATCCCCCGGATCGGCGTGGGGGAGGCCACCGTGCCGAACCTGCAGAAGACGTTCTTCGACTACCTCGGGCTCCCGGAGGAGGAGTGGATGCCCGAGTGCAACGCCGCGTTCAAGATGGCGGTGAAGTTCGTCAACTGGCGCACGCCGGGGGAGTCCAGCCCGGTCGCCCGCGAGGACGAGCACGGCAGCGACCACTTCTACCACCCGTTCGGGCTGCTGCCCGACCACGACCAGATCCCGCTGTCGCACTACTGGTACAACGAGCGCCACCACGGCCGGACCGACGAGCCGTTCGACTACGCCTGCTTCCGGGAACCGGCCATCATGGACGCCAAGCGCGCCCCGCGCGACGCGGAGGGCCGTCCGGCGACCCGGTACGCCTGGCACTTCGACGCCCACCTGGTGGCCGACTTCCTGCGGAGGTTCGCCACCGGCAAGCAGGGCGTGATCCACGTCGAGGACCAGCTCGAGGACGTCGAGAAGGACGAGCGCGGCTTCGTCACCGCGCTGACCACCAAGGGCGGCGAGCGGCTGGAGGGGCAGCTGTTCATCGACTGCTCGGGCTTCCGCAGCCTGCTGATGAACAAGGCGATGGGCGAGCCGTTCCTCGACATGGCCGACCACCTGCCGTGCGACGGCGCGGTGGCGACCCAGGTGCCGCACGACGACGAGGCGCACGGCGTGGAGCCCTACACCTCGGCCATCGCGATGAGCAGCGGCTGGGCCTGGAAGATCCCGATGCTGGGCCGCTTCGGCACCGGCTACGTCTTCTCCAGCAGGTTCCAGTCCCGCCAGGACGCGACCGCCGAGTTCTGCGCGATGTGGAACCTGGACCCGGAGACCACGCCCCTGAACCAGGTGAGCTTCCGGGTCGGCCGCAACGAGCGCACCTGGGTCAAGAACTGCGTGGGCATCGGGCTGTCCTCGTTCTTCCTGGAGCCGCTGGAGTCCACCGGGATCTACTTCATCACCGCGGCGATCTACCAGCTGGTCAAGCACTTCCCGGACACCGGGTTCGACCAGGCCCTCATCGACTCGTTCAACGAGGAGATCGCGGTCATGTTCGACGACACCCGCGACTTCATCCAGGCGCACTTCTTCCTGTCGCCGCGCGTCGACACCCCGTTCTGGCGGGCGACCAAGGACATCCACCTGCCGGAGAACATCCGGCGGAAGGTCGAGATGTACAGGGCCGGCCTGCCGGTCAACCCGCCGGTGACCGACGAGAGCACCTACTACGGGAACTTCGAGGCCGAGTTCCGCAACTTCTGGACCAACGGCAGCTACTACTGCATCTTCGCGGGGCTCGGCCTGACGCCCGACCACCCGCTGCCGCTGCTGGCGCACAAGCCCGAGTCCATCAAGGGCGCTCTGCCGCTGTTCGGCCAGGTCAAGCAGATGCAGCGGGAGCTGGTGGAGACGCTGCCCGGCAACTACGAGTACCTGCGCCGGCTGCACGGCCGGTGACCGGCGGACAGGCGTCCCCCTGAGCCGAGGCCCGGGGCCGCCGCGCGTCTCAGGGTCCCCCTGATTCCTCTCAGGGGGACCCTGGTTCGTCCCGGGAGGCCTGGCCCCTCCGCATGCCACCCGCTAATGTTTGTTGGCATGTGCAAGAGGTTGACATGGGCATCGGGGATCTGACGGGAGACGACCTGGTGAAGGTGCTGGCGACGCTCGCCAATCCGCACCGGATACGGGTGATCGCGGTCCTGTCGAAGCAACGGAACTATGTGAGCCAGTTGGCCCGGGACCTGGGCATCAGCCGGGCCCTCCTGCAGGTCCACCTGCGCAAGCTGGAAGCGGTCGGGCTGGTGACGGCCACCCTCGAGTTGTCGGAGGACGGGAAGGCGATGAAGTACTACGAGGTCGCGCCCTTCGCGCTGAACCTCACCCCGGCGGCCTGCGCGGCGGCGGCCGAGACGCTGGCGCCGCGCGACGCGGACGCCGGGGACGCGCGGAAGGAGCCCCGCGATGGGTGACTCGTGGATCGTCGAGGACGTCGTCTCGGTCATCGGCGTGTTCGTCCTGCTCACCACCGTCATCACGGTGGGCATCCGGCAGTACGCGGGCGTGAAGCGGGCCAGGGCGGAGGCCGACCGCGACCAGGACCACCGGAAGCTGGCCGAGACCGCCCTGCTCCTCCAGGAGAACACCGAGCTCCAGCTCCGCGAGATCGCCGTCCAGCTCGCCGACATCGGCGCCCGGGTGGAATCGATGGAACGCATCCTCAAGGAGGTCGAGTAACGGCCCTCGCGTGATCTGGGCCGCCGAGCGGCAACTCGGCGACCCAGCAATGGAAGACGCATCACCCCCCGCCCGCGGGCGGGGCCGCAGAGAACGCGCCTCCATGGAAAGGAGAGCAGCTCATGCTGCTCAATGGCAAGTCGGTCAGCGACGGTGCCGGCGACTCCGATCCACATGAACTCTCTCTCCCGCTGAGCGGCTGGCTGCTGCGCATCGCCCGGGGAACCGGGCGGCGCCCCGCCCTGGAGGTCTACTCCGGGGCCGGTTTCGAGGACGTCTCGGTGGCCGCGGTCATGGGCCCCGCCCTGCTGCGCGGGGCCCGCCGCGGCCGCAGGCTCGGGCGCCCCTGGTCACTGGCCTGGGGGCAGATCCCGCTGAGCACGGACGCCGTCGAGGTGGTGTTCCGCAGGCGGCAGCGGTCCGTGCCCGCCCGCCCGGCCGTCCTGCTGGACCGCTTCTGGGTGGCCGAGGTCGGCCTGGCGTGCCGGTCGGTCACCGTCCGGGCCGGCCAGGTCCAGGCGACCGCGCGGGTCATGGCGGCGTGATCCGCCGCGCGGGCCCCGTACCGCGCGGACGTCGAAGAGCTGACCGAGGAGAGACGACCATGTCCGACAATCCCCCCGCACCGTCCGGGGACGTCCCCGAGCCGTCCCGCGACCCCGCGGCCGAGACCTCGGCCGAGACCGCCGCGGAGGACGCCGCCGACCCGACCGCCGCCTCCGAACCCGAGCCCGCCCCGTCCGAGCCCGAGCCCGCCTCCGGCGCGAAGCCGGTGCGGCCGCCGGTGGTGGAACGGATCGTGGCATGGTCGGCGCGGCACAAGTGGCCGGTCATCGCCGCCTGGTTCGGCCTCGTCGTGATCGCGTTCGTGCTCAGCGGGCTGGTCACCGGCGACCAGGCGCACACCACCGGGCCCGGTGAGGCCGGGCGCGGGCAGCGGATCCTGAACGAGCAGGACGTGGACGGGGCGGCGCGCGAGAACGTGCTCGTCCAGGAGCGGACGCCGGGCGGGGCGTTCGCCTCGGATCCGAAGCTGCGGCAGGCGACCCTGGACCTCGTGGCGGCGCTGAAGGCCACACCGGTGTCGGGGATCCTGTCGCCGCTGGACCCGGGCTCGGGCAAGCGGCTGGTCTCCGCCGACGGGAGGGCGGGCCTCGTCGTCTTCGAGATGACGGGCACCGACGACGAGAAGGACGCGAAGTTCGACGCGTCGAAGAAGGCCGTCGACTCGGTCCGCGACAGGTACCCGGACCTGCGGATCGCGCAGGCCGGCGACCGCAGCATCGCCAAGGCGACCGACGAGGTCTACGGCCGGGACTTCAAGCGCTCGGAGATGCTGTCGCTGCCGCTCACCCTGCTCATCCTCGTGGTGGTCTTCGGCGCGCTGATCGCCGCCGGCATCCCCGTCCTGCTGTCGCTTTCGGCGGTCGTCGCCACCGTCAGCCTGGTCCAGGTCATCAAGCAGTTCATGCCGGTCAACAGCACCGTGGCCTCGATGGTGCTGCTGATCGGCATGGCGGTCGGCGTCGACTACTCCCTGTTCTACCTGCGCCGCGAGCGCGAGGAGCGGGCCGCGGGGCGGACGGTGGGGGAGGCGCTGCGGATCACCGCGCGCACCTCGGGCCGCGCGGTCGTGATGTCGGGCGTCACGGTGATGCTCTGCCTGTCCGGGCTGTTCGTCACCGGCATCGACGTCTTCCGCGGCATGGCGGTCGGCACGCTCCTGGTGGTCGGCCTCACCGTGGTCGGCTCGGTGACGGTGCTGCCGGCGCTGCTGGCCGCGCTGGGCCGCTGGGTGGACCGGGGCCGGATCCCGTGGCTCGGCAAGCGCCGCACGGCGGCCGGCGAGTCCCGGGCCTGGGCCGCGATCGCGCGCGCGGTCGTCCGGCGGCCGGTGCTGCTGGGCGGCGTCGCGGCGGTGCTGCTGGGCCTGCTGGCGATCCCCGCGTTCGGCATGCGGTTGCAGGATCCGGCGCTCACCAACGACCTGCCGCGCAGCAACGCGACGGTGGACGCGGCGGCGCGCATCCAGGAGGAGTTCCCGGGCGGGCCGTCCCCGGCCGAGGTCGTCGTCTGGGGGGACCGGGCGCACGACCCGGCGGTGGCGGCGGCCGTCGACGGGCTGCACCGGGAGGTCGCGGCGAGCGGCGGCGCGCTGGGCGAGCCGATCCAGGTCGACCGGGTGGGGAAGGTGCTGGTGGTGAACGTGCCGCTGGCGGGCTCGGGGTCGGACGCCGCGTCCACGCGGGCGCTGGAGGTGCTTCGGGAGAAGGCGCTGCCGGCGACGCTCGGCAGGGTGGACGGGATCCACTACGCGGTCACCGGCACGACCGCCGGTCCGCACGACTTCGCCGTCCGGCTGCACGGCCGCACGCCGATCGTGTTCGCGTTCGTGCTCGCGCTGGCGTTCGTGCTGCTGCTCGCGGCGTTCCGGTCGGTGGCGATCCCGCTGGTGTCGATCGCGCTGAACCTGCTGTCGGTCGGCGCCGCCTACGGGGTGGTGACCTGGGTCTTCCAGGACGGCCATCTCACCTCGGTGCTCGACTTCACCTCCTACGGGGCGGTGCTGAGCTGGCTGCCGCTGTTCATGTTCGTCATGCTGTTCGGGCTGAGCATGGACTACCACATCTTCATCCTCAGCCGGATCCGCGAGCGGCGCCTCGGCGGCGCCGCGCACCGCGACGCGATCGTGGGCGGCATCGCCGCCAGCGCCGGGGTGGTGACCAGCGCGGCGGTGGTGATGGTCGCGGTGTTCACGATCTTCACCACGCTGTCGGCCATCGAGTACAAGATGTTCGGCGTGGGGATGTCGGTCGCGATCCTGCTCGACGCCACCATCGTGCGCGGCGTGCTGCTTCCGGCGATCATGACCGTGCTCGGCCGGGCCACCTGGTCCATGCCGGGCTGGCTGCGCCGGCTCCCCGGCGACGACGCGGGGGCGCACGCCGCCGCGGCCGTCCCCGCGCCGCCGGACGCGTCCCCGGCGCGGACCGGCGGAGGCGGGCCCGAGGCCGCGGTGAGGACCGCGCGATGATAGGGCGAATATAGCTCCGCGGCGCACACTCGGGTCCTTACCGGGCCGAGGGGAGTGCGGTCATGGGCACCAGCGAAGGCGGGTCCGTCGAGCGCGGTGATCTGCGCGCGGAACTGCTCCGGCGGCGGCTTCAGGGCCGCCGCCGGAGCGGCGGGCGGCGGGGGTCGATCCGGCCCGCCGACCGTTCCGCGCCGCTGCGGCTCTCGGCCGGGCAACTGCAGATGTGGTTCCTCAACCGGCTGGAGCCCGGCAGCGACGAGTACCTGATCCCCCTGGCGTTGCGCCTGCGGGGCCCGCTCGACACGGAGGCGTTCCTGCGGACGTGGGAACGGCTCCTCGCGCGTCACGAGATTTTGCGGACCCGCTACGAGTCCCTCGACGGCGAGCCCGTCCAGGTGGTGGACCCGCCGCGCCGGGCGGACCCGGCCGTCGAGGACCTGTCGGCCCTGCCGGACGGGGAGCGCCTCGCCGCCGCGAAGGCCCGGATCGCGGCCGAGTCGCGGACCGGGATGGACCTGGAGCGGGAATGGCCGATCCGCGCCCGGCTGCTGGAACTGGCGCCCGACGACCGCATCCTGGTCGTGGTCGTCCATCACATCGCCTGCGACGCGTGGTCCACCCGGCTCTTCGCCGAAGAGGTGAAGGCCCTCTACACCGGCCTCGTCACGGCGGAGCCGGTGGACGCGCCGGGCCTACTGGACGCCCTCCCCGTCCAGTACGCGGACTACGCGGCGTGGGAACGGGACCGCATGGCGGGCGAAGCCCTGGAGCGCCATCTGGCGTACTGGCGGGAGAACCTCGACGGGCTGGGCGTCCTGGACCTGCCGGCCGACCGGCCGCGCCCGGCGACGCGCGGCCACGCCGGGGCCCGCCACTCCTTCGCCGTGCCGGACGAGGTCGCCCGAGGCGTCCGCGAGCTGGCCCGCCGCTACGACACCACGCCGTTCACCGTGCTGCTGACCGCTTTCCAGGCGCTGCTCGCCCGCTACACCGGCGCCCGCGACATCGCGGTGGGCACGGTCGTCTCGGGACGCGGCCGCCCCGAACTGCAGCGGCTGATCGGTTACGTGGTCAACAGCCTGGTGCTGCGGGCCCGCTGGGACGGCGATCCGGCGTTCGGCGCGCTGCTCGCCGCCGGCCGCGGGACCGTGCTGGCCGCCTTCGATCACCAGGAGGTGCCGTTCCCGCGGCTGGTGGACGAGCTGGCACCCGAGCGCGACCTGTCCCGGACGCCGCTCTTCCAGGTCATGTTCCTCATGCGGGACGAGCCGATCAGCGACTTCGACCTGCCGGGCGTCCGGATGGAGCCGGTGGAGCCGGATGCCACCCGGGCGCGGTGCGACCTGTCGCTCATGGTGGAGGAGGGCGCCGGCGGGGTGCTCACCGGCCGCCTCGACTACGCCACCGCGCTCTTCGACCCGTCCACCGCCGAGCGGATGATGGACCACTACGTCCGGCTGCTGGGCGCGGCCGTGGCGGAGCCGGACCGCCCGCTGTCGCGGCTGCCGATGCTCGGCGAAGCCGAGGTGGCACGGATCGTCGGGGAGGGGCGCACGGAGGAGCCGCGGGAGCGGCGCCGCGTCCACGAGATCTTCGCCGAGCGGGCGGCGGCGGCACCGGATGCGGTCGCGGTGGTGGCGGGGCGCGCCGAGCTGACGTACGGGGAGCTGGACGTCCGGGCCAACCGGATCGCGCACCGGCTGCGGGCGCGCGGCGTCGGTCCCGAGGACATCGTCGGCGTCTGCCTGGAACCGGGGACCGACCTGGTCCCCGCGCTGCTGGGGGTGCTGAAGGCGGGAGCGGCCTACCTGCCGCTCGACCCGTCGCACCCCGGCGAACGGCTCGCGTTCATGCTGCGCGATGCCGATGCGGCTCTCGTGGTGACCGACAGAGCGCACGCCGGCGCGCTCGGGAACCGGGCGATGGCGGTGCTGGACGGCGAGCGGGAGCGGGCCGCGATCGAGGCGCACCCGGCGGTGCCGCCGGAGGTGCGCGCCGATCCGGACGGGCTGATGTACGTGATCTACACGTCGGGGTCCACGGGGCGGCCCAAGGGCGTCTGCGTCACGCACGACTGCGTCGCGCGGCTGATGGCCGTGGGACGCCGGCATTACGGCTTCGACGAGACCGACGTGTGGCCGCTGTTCCACTCGTTCGCCTTCGACGTCTCGGTCTGGGAGATGTGGGGGGCGCTGCTGTACGGCGGCCGGCTGGTCATGGTCCCGCGCGAGGCGACCCGTTCGCCCGGCGACCTGCTGGACGTGCTGGTGGAGCACCGGGTCACGGTGCTCAACCAGACCCCGTCGGCGTTCGGCGGGCTGGTGGCCGCGGCGGCGGCCGGGGACCCGCGGGTGCGGGCGGCGGCGCTGCGCGTGGTGATCTTCGCGGGGGAGCGGCTGGACGCTCCGGCGCTGGCGCCCTGGGCGGACCGGGCCGGGCTCGACCGGCCGGTGCTGGCGAACATGTACGGCATCACCGAGACGACCGTGCACGCCGCGTTCCACCGGGTCGTCCCGGCCGACCTGGATCCCGCGACCGGCGACCGGATCGGCCGGCCGCTGGACGACCTGCGGATCCACCTGCTCGACGAGCACGGCAACCTCGTCCCGGACGGGGTCGCGGGGGAGATCCACGTCGGTGGCCCCGGCCTCGCCCGCGGCTACCTCGGGCGGCCGGCGCTGACGGCGGAGCGGTTCGTGCCCGACCCGTACGGGCCGCCGGGCGCGCGGCTGTACCGCAGCGGCGACCTCGCCCGCCGGACGCCGGACGGCGGCCTGCTGTTCCTCGGCCGCGCCGATGACCAGGTGAAGATCCGCGGGTACCGGGTCGAGCCGGGTGAGGTGCGGGCGGTGCTGCTGTCGCATCCGGAGGTGCGGGACGCGGCGGTCGTCGCCGAGGACGGGACGCTGGCGGCCTATGTCGTCGGCGATGGGACGGCCGGTCTGCGCGAGCATTGCGCGGCCCGGTTGCCCGGGTACATGGTCCCGGCGGCGTTCGTCGCGCTGGACCGGCTGCCGCTGACGGCCAACGGCAAGCTCGACCGGCGCGCCTTGCCCGCCCCGGACCGCCGGGCGCTGGCCGCGCAAGGCGAGCCCGTGCCGCCCCGGACCGTGACCGAGGAGCGGATCGCCGCCGGCTACCGCGAGGTGCTGGGAATCGAGACGGTCGGGGTCGAGGACTCCTTCTTCGACCTGGGCGGCGACTCGATTCGCGCCGTCGCGCTGGCGGGCGCGCTGCGCGCCGCGGGCTGGGACGTCTCGGTCAAGGACGTGTTCGAGCTGCGCACCGTGGCGGCCCTGGGCGAGCTCGTGACGGGACGTCCCCCCGTCGAGCCGGACCGGCCGGTGGAGCCGTTCGCGCTGATCCCGGAGGCGGACCGGGCCGCGCTGCCGCCCGGCCTGGTGGACGCCTACCCGATGTCGCAGACCCAGATCGGAATGGTCGTCGACATGCTGGCGCACGATCGCCGGGGCAGCTACCACAACGTCGCCTCCTGCCGGGTGCGCGACGACGGCCCGCTCGATCCGGGGGCGCTGCGGGAGGCCGCGCGGATCGTCGCCGACCGCCACGAGGTGCTCCGGACCTCGTTCGACCTCACCGCGTTCTCGGTGCCGATGCAGCTCGTCCACGCCACCGCGCGGATCCCGGTGGAGGAGGACGACCTGCACGGCCTGGACGGGCCCGCGCTGCGCCGCGCGTTCGGCGCCTTCCACGAGCGCGAGCGCGCCCGCTCCTTCGACCTGGAGCGGCCGCCGATGCTGCGGCTGCACGCGCACGCGACCGACGACGGCTGGTGGCTGTCGATCACCGAGTTCCACGCGATCATCGAGGGCTGGAGCTACCACTCGCTGCTGATGGAGCTGCTGGAGTGCTACCGGGGCGTCCGTTCGGGCCGCGGGCCCGGAGCGTACGCCCGTCCCTCCGTCCGGTACGCCGACTCGATCGCCGCCGAGCTGCGGTCGCTGAAGTCGGAGGAGGACCGCGCCTACTGGAGGGAGGCGGCCGGCGGCCGCCCCGCCTTCACGCTCCCCGAGGCGTGGGCGGACCCGGACGCGCCGCGCGAGGACTACCGCGTCTCCGTCCCGTTCCACGACCTGGAGGAGGGCCTGCGGAGGCTGGCCGCCGCGGCGCGCGCCTCCCTGAAGAGCGTGCTGGCCGCCGCGCACCTGAAGGTGCTGAGCCTGCTCACTCCGGAAACGGAGTTCACCAGCGGCCTCGTCGTGCACGTGCGGCCGGAGGCGGCGGGCGCGGACCGGGTCTACGGCATGCACCTCAACACCGTCCCGTTCGCCTTCCGGCGCGGCGCGCGGACGTGGCGCGAGCTCGTCCGGGAGGTCTTCGAGGGGGAGGCCGCGCTCTGGCCGCACCGGCACTACCCGATGCCGGCCGTCCAGCGCGACGCGGGCGGCGGTGGGCGGCTCGTCAACGTGCTGTTCAACCACGTCGACTTCCACCAGCTGGACGACGACGTCTTCGACCTCGGCAGCAGCATCGCGCCGGGCACCACCGAGTTCGACCTCGCCGTGACCACCCTGGCCGGCCACATCGGGCTCAAGTCGAACACCCGCGTCCTCGGCCGCGCCGCCGCCGGCCGGCTCGCGTCGATGTACCGGGACGTCCTGGAGTCGATGGCGGACGACCCGGACGGCGACGCCCGGCCGGCGTTCCCGCCACCGGGCGAGCGGGAGCGGGCGGCGGCCCGGAACCGGACCGGGCGGGCGACGGGCGGGGCGATGCTGCCCGAGCTGTTCGCCGAGCGGGCCGCGGCCGTCCCGGACGCCGTGGCGGTGGTTGCGGGCGGGACGTCGTGGTCGTACGCCGAGCTGGACGCCAGGGCCGGGCGGATCGCCGGGCACCTGCGCGGCCGGGGTGCCGGGCGCGGCTCGGTCGTGGGAGTGCTCATGGAGCGGGGGCCGGAGCTGGTCGCGGCGCTGCTCGGCGTGTGGCGGGCGGGGGCGGCCTACCTGCCGCTGGACCCCGCGCTTCCGCGGGAGCGGCTGGATCTGGTGCTGTCCGACGCGGGCGCCGAGATCCTGCTGACGGACGCCGACCCGGCGCCGGTCGACGGCCCGCCGGTGGCCGGGACACCCCGTCCCGATCCCGCCGACCTGGCGTACGTGATCTACACGTCCGGGTCGACCGGCGCGCCCAAGGGCGTGCAGGTCACCCACGGCGGGCTGGCCAACCATGTGGGCTGGGCGGCGGAAGCGCTGATCGGCGGCGCGGACGGCGCGGACGGCGAAGGCGGGGGAGCGCCGCTGTTCTCCTCCGTCGCGTTCGACCTGGTCGTGCCGAACCTGTGGGCCCCGCTCGTCACGGGGCGGCGGGTCTGCCTCCTGCCGCCCGACCTGGACCTGGCGGACCTCGGTGCGCGGCTGGCGGACGCCGGGCCGTTCGACTTCGTCAAGCTGACCCCGAGCCACCTCGAGGCGCTCACCCACCAGCTGGCGCCGGACCAGGCGGCCGGACTCGCCCGCACGGTGCTCGTGGCGGGCGAGGCGTTCCCCGGGGCGGCCGCGCGCCGCTGGCTGGAGCTGCTCGGACCGGGACGGCTCGTCAACGAGTACGGCCCCACCGAGGCCACCGTCGGCACCTGCGTGCATCCCGTCGACCGTCCGCCCCGCGAGGAGGTCGTCCCGATCGGCCGGGCGCTGCCGAACGTCGCCATGCACGTCCTCGACGGGGACATGTTCCCGGTCCCGGAGGGTGTGGTCGGCGAGCTGTACGTCGGCGGCCGCGGCGTCGCCCGCGGTTATCTCGGGCGGCCCGCGCTGACGGCGGAGCGATTCGTGCCCGACCCGTTCGGCGGACCGGGGGACCGGCTCTACCGCACCGGCGACCTGGCGCGGGTGAACGCCGAGGGGACGGTGGAGTTCGCGGGCCGCACGGACGACCAGGTGAAGATCCGCGGGTACCGGGTCGAGCCGGGCGAGGTGCGGGCGGTGCTGCTGTCGCATCCGAAGGTGCGGGACGCGGCGGTCGTCGCGGAGGACGGGGCGCTGGTCGCCTATGTCGTCGCCGGTGAAACGGTGGATCTGCGCGGGCATTGCGAGGCCCGGCTGCCCGGGTACATGGTCCCGGCGGCGTTCGTCGCACTGGACCGGCTGCCGCTGACGGCCAACGGCAAGCTCGACCGGCGCGCCCTGCCGCGCGTCCGGCCGCCGGAACGGCCTCACGTCGCGCCGCGCACACCGGACGAGGAACGCGTCGCGGAGACCTGGTGCGCGGCCCTCGGCGTCGACCGGGTCGGGGTCGAGGACTCCTTCTTCGACCTGGGCGGCGACTCGATCCGCGCGGTCGCGCTCGTGGGCGCGCTGCGGGCGGCGGGCTGGGACGTGTCGGTGCGCGACGTGTTCGACCGCCGCACGGTGGCGGCGCTGTGCGAGCTGATGTCGGGCCGCCCGCCGGCCCGGCCCGAGCCACCGGTCGAGCCGTTCGCGCTGGTCCCGGAGGCGGACCGGGCCGCGCTGCCGCCCGGCCTGGTG
Organism: Actinomadura sp. NTSP31; assembly: GCF_041951385.1. NCBI lineage: Bacteria > Bacillati > Actinomycetota > Actinomycetes > Streptosporangiales > Thermomonosporaceae > Actinomadura > Actinomadura sp. NTSP31. The sequence continues at coordinate 146,457 of NZ_JBGNUT010000020.1, forward strand.
GACGCCTACCCCATGTCGCAGACCCAGACCGGCATGGTCGTGGAGATGCTCGCCGACCAGGACCTGAACCGCTACCACAGCGTGTCGTCGTTCCGGATCCGCGACGACCGGCCGGTGGACCTCGCGGCGCTGCGGGAGGCGGCGCGGACGGTCTGCGAACGGCACGAGATGCTGCGGACCTCGTTCGACCTCACCGCGTTCTCGGTGCCGATGCAGCTCGTCCACGCCGAGGCGGAGATCCCCGTCAGCGGACGGGACCTGTCCGGCCTCGACCCGGCGGGACGGGACCGCGACCTCCGCGACTTCCAGGCCCGCGAACGCGCCGCGCCCTTCGACCTCGGACGGGCGCCGCTGCTGCGGCTCTGCGCGCAACGGGAGGGCGGGGACGCGGCGGCCTGGTGGCTGACCGTCACCCGGTGCCATGCGATCACCGAGGGCTGGAGCCACTACAACCTGCTGATGGAGCTGCTGGACTGCTACCGGGCCGTCCGGGACGGCAGGGAACCGGCGCCCGCCGCCGTCTCGGCGGTCCGGTACGCCGACTTCATCGCCGCGGAGCAGCGTTCCCTCGCCTCCGACGAGGACCGCGGATTCTGGACCGCAGTCGTCCAAGGCCGGCCGCGGTTCGCGCTGCCCGCGGCCTGGGGGGACCCCAGCGGCCCGGACCGCCGCTACCGGTTCGGGGTCGCGGTCCACGACCTCGAGGGCCCGCTCCGCGACCTGGCCCGGCAGGCCCGGGTGTCGCTGAAGAGCGTGCTGCTGGCGGCGCATCTGACGGTCCTCGCCGCGCTGACCGGGGAACGCGGGTTCTACACCGGGCTGGTGTGCGACGCCCGGCCCGAGGCTCTCGGCGCCGACCGGCTCTACGGCATGTACCTCAACACGGTCCCGTTCACGTTCACTCCGGGCGCGCGGACCTGGCGGGAGCTGGTCCAGGAGGTGTTCGCCCAGGAGGTCGCGCTCTGGCCGCACCGGCGCTTCCCGCTGCCCGCCGTCCAGCGGATCGCGGGCGGCGGGCGGCTGCTGGACGTCTCGTTCAACTACCTCGACTTCCACCAGGTCGACACCGGCCTCATCGACGTCGGGCAGGCCCGGGGCGACGGCAACACCGAGTTCGGCCTCGCCGTGACCACGCTCGCCGGCCGGCTCGGCCTGAGCAGCCACAGCCGGGTGCTGACCCGCGCCAACGCCGACCGGCTCGCGGCGATGTACCGGTCGGTGCTGGAGGCGATGGCGGCCGGGCCCGACGGCGACGCCCGCGCCGTCCCGCTGCCCGCGGCCGAGCTCGCCCTCCTCGACCGGTGCGCGTCCGGGCCCGGTGCGCCGCAGGACCGGACGCTCCCGGAGCTGTTCGCCGAACGGGTGGCGGCGACTCCGGACGCGGTGGCCGTGGTGGCGGGCGAGGCGTCGTGGTCGTACGCGGAGCTGGACACCAGGGCGCGGCGGATCGCGGCGCGGTTGCGCCGGTCCGGGGTGGGCCGCGAGTCGGTGGTCGGGGTGCTGCTGGAGCGCGGGCCCAATCTGGTCGCCGCCCTGCTGGGGATCTGGAAGGCGGGCGCGGCGTATCTCCCGCTGGACCCGTCGCACCCGCCGGAGCGGACGCGGTTCATGCTGGCCGACGCGGGAGCCGAGCTGCTGCTCACCGACCAGGACGCCGATCTTCCGGTCACGGCGGTGGACGTCGCGGCCGTCGACGACCCGCCCGCCGCCGGCCCCGACTCCGTTCCTCACCCGGGGGACGCCGCGTACGTCGTCTACACCTCAGGGTCCACCGGGCGTCCGAAGGGCGTGGTGATCGAGCACGCGGGCATCGCCAACCGCGTCCGCTGGACCGCCGGCGCGCACCGGCTGGGCCCGGCGGACCGTGTTCTGCAGAAGACCTCGGCCGGCTTCGACGCCGCGGGCTGGGAGATCTTCGCTCCGCTCGTGAGCGGCGGCGCGGTCGTCCTCGCGCCGCCCGGAGCCGAGGCCGACCCGGCCGCCATGGTCCGGGCGGTCGCCGCGCACGAGGTGACCGTTCTCCAGGTCGTGCCGTCGATCCTGCGTCTGCTGGTGGAGGCGCCCGGCTGGCGGCGCTGCACGGCGCTGCGGCTGCTGTTCTCGGCGGGCGAGCCCCTCGACGCCGGGCTGTGCGCCCGGATGCTCGATCTGCGCGAGGTGGAGCTGTGGAACACCTACGGTCCCACCGAATGCAGCATCGACGCCACGGCCCAGCGGTTCGACCCGGCCCAGGAGGACGGGCCCGTGCCGATCGGCCGCCCGCTGCCCGGCATGCGCGCGCACGTCCTGGACGGCGCGATGCGGCGGGTGCCGGCCGGTGTCGTGGGCGAACTGCACGTGGGCGGGGTCGGGCTGGCGCGCGGTTACCGCGGCCGTCCCGCGCTCACCGCCGACCGCTTCGTCCCGGACCCGTTCGGCGCCGCCGGCGAGCGGCTGTACCGGACCGGGGACCTGGTCCGGCTGCGCGCGGACGGCGCGCTGGAGTACGTCGGGCGCGCCGACGACCAGGTCAAGGTCAACGGCGTGCGCATCGAACCGGAGGAGGTGGCCGCGGCACTGCGCGGCCTGCCGGGGGTCGCCGACGCGGCCGTGGCGGCCCGCGACGACGGGCGCGGCGGCCGGCGGCTGGTGGCGTACGTGGTGCCCGGCGGGGCCGGGCGGCCCGCCGCCCGCGAGCTGGCGGCCGGGCTCGCGGCGCGGCTGCCCGCCTCGATGGTGCCCGCGGCGTTCGTCCCGCTGGAGCGGCTGCCGCTGACGGCGAACGGCAAGCTCGACCGGCGGGCCCTTCCCGCGCCGCCCGCCGGGGCGGACGCCGTCCACGACGCGGGCGCGGCCGGCGGAGGGGCGCCGCGGACGCCGACCGAGCGGCTGCTCGCCGGGATCTGGTCCCGGCTGCTGCGCACCGGCCCGATCGACCGGGACCGCGGCTTCTTCGAACTCGGCGGCGACTCGCTGACGATCATCCGGGTCATCGGGGCGGCGCACCGCGCCGGCGTGCCGCTGACCCTCCGGATGCTGTACGAGTACGACAGCCTCGCCGAGCTCGCCGGGGCCGTCGACGCACTGACGGGAGGCGCGAACATGACGACGGGTGAGCCGGCGGGCACGGCCGCGGCGACGGCGGAGGCGGTCGCGACGAGACCGGCGGCGGTGCGCGAGCCGGGGGACGCGCCCGAGGAGGCGGCGGCGCGGGACGCCGCGGCGCTGCCGTCGCCGGTCGCGGAGATGGCCCGGTGCGGCGTCCCCGGAGTGAGCGTGGCACTGCTGCGCGGCGGGGACGTCGCGTCGGTCCGCGGCTACGGGGTCGTGGCCGCCGACCGGACCGACCCGGTCACCCCCCGCACTCCGTTCCAGGTGGCCTCGATCAGCAAGCACGTCACCGCGCTGGGCGTCCTGCGGCTGGTCGCCGACGGCGTCCTGGACCTGGACGAGGACGTCAACGCCTACCTCACCTCGTGGCAGGTGCCGGGGACCGGCGGCATCCCGTTGCGCGAGCTGCTCAGCCACCGGGCGGGCCTCAGCCACGTGCCGCCGAAGAACTACCTGCCCGGCACCGCGATGCCGACCGTGCTGGACGTCCTCAACGGCCGCCCGCCCGCGCCCAACGAGCCGGTGCGCGCCGAGCACCCGGCCGGCGAGGTCTTCCGGAAGACCAACATCAACTACTCGGTGGTCGAGCAGCTGCTCCGCGACGTCACGGGCGAGCCGTTCGGCGCGCTCATGCGGCGGCTCGTCCTGGACCCGCTCGGCATGAACGACAGCACCTTCGACCAGTCCCACCCCGCGAACTCGGCCGTCCCGGTCGCGGTGGGCCACGACGAGCACGGCGTGCCGATCCCGGGGCGCTGGCGGATCCGCAACGAGGTGGCTGCGGGCGGCCTGTGGTCGACGGCCCTGGACCTGGCGAAGCTGGCACTGGAGATCCGGCGCTGCCACCTCGGCGGGACCCCGGCCCTGCTCCCGCGCCGGCTCGCCGAGGAGATGCTGACCGTGCGGCACCCCGGCAGCTTCTACGGCCTCGGGACCGTCCTCGACGACACCGGCCCGGACCTGGAGTACGGCCACGGCGGCCGGACCGTCGGCTACCGGCTGATGACCTTCACCGGGCTCCGCGGCGGCGCGGGCTTCGTCGTCCTGACCAACGGCGAGTCGGGCAAGCGGGTGCACGCGTTCCTCGCGGACGCGATCCGGCGGGCCGGCGGAGGGCTGGGCGGCGGCGAGATGGCCGCCCTGTGGGCGGACGCGCGGGACGAGCCGGTGGAGGCGGCCGGGCGATGAGCGCCACGGACCTGGCGGCGGCCGTCGGCGACCGCCCCGACGGCGAGGCGGCCGCGGTCCTCGCCCGGGTCACCGGCCCGGACGGGACCACCGAGCGCGGCTCCGGCCTGGCCGACCCCGCCACGGGACGGCCCGTCGGGCCGGACCTGGTGTTCCGGATCGGCGGGGTGACCAAGACGTTCGTCGCGGCGACCGTGCTGAGCCTGGCCGCGGAGGGCCTGATCGATCCGGACGAGCCGGTCGCGACCCACCTGCCGGGCCTGCTGCGCGCGCCGGCGACCGTGCGGCAGCTGCTGGACCACACCGCCGGGCTGGCCGACGAGAGCGACGTCCGGTACAACGACACCGGCTGGTTCCTGCGGCACCGGTTCGACACCTTCACCCCGCAGCAGCTCGTCGCCAGGGCGGTCCGGCTCCCGCCGGCGTTCGCGCCCGGCACCGCCCAGCAGATCACCCGGGCCGGCTACGTCCTCGCCGGGATGCTCATCGAGCAGGTCACCGGCAACCCCTACGCCGCCGAGATCCGGTCGCGGATCCTGCGCCCGCTGGGGCTGCGCCGCACCATCCTGCCCGGCGCCGACCCGGCGCTGCCGGAGCCGTGCCTGCGCGGGACCGACGAGGGGATCGACGTCACCGAGCACAGCCCGTCCATCCACGGCGCGGCCGGCGAGATGCTCTCCACGGTCGACGATCTGGACCGCTTCCTGACCGCGCTGCTGGCCGGCGAGGTGATCCCCGGCAAGGAGCTCCGGCAGATGTTCCGGGTCCCGCGCGTCCCCTATCTCGGCGGTGGCGAGGCGTTCTGCGGGGCCGGGCTGGACAGTGTCGTCATTCCCAGCGGCGCCACCGTGTGGGGGATGGCGGGCATCGTCCACGGGCATCTCGGCGGGATCGCGGCGACCGTCGACCCCGGCACCCTGGAACCGGTGCGCCGGCTGGTCTACATGGTCGCGCCCACCGTCCGGGGCCGCCTGCGGGTGCCGCCGGTGGCCCAGCGGATCATCCTGGCCGCGTTCGGTGGGTGAGCCGCCGCGCCCGGCGGCCGGGGCCGGAGACGCCGGGGCCGCGACCCTGGCCGGCGAACCGCACCCGCCGCTGCGCCGCAACCGCGACTTCCTGCTCCTGTGGGGCGGGGCGGGCCTGTCCGTCCTCGGAACGCGGGTCAACACCATCGCCTATCCGCTGCTGGTGCTGTGGAGCACCGGGTCGGCGCGCACGGCGGGCCTGCTCGGCTTCGTCGCCCAGCTGCCCTACCTGGTCGTGCAGCTGCCCGCCGGGGCCCTGGTCGACCGCTGGGACCGGCGGCGGCTGATGATCCTCTGCAACGCCGGCGCGGTCCTCGCCACGGCGGGCGTCGCGGCGACCGTCGCCGCCGGACGGCTGTGGCTGCCCTTCCTGCTGGCCGCCGCGTTCACCGAGAGCGCGCTCGGGATCGTCTACCGGCTCGCCGAACGGGCCGGGGTGCGCGCGCTGGTGCCGCCGCGGCAGCTCGCGGCCGCGCTGTCGCAGAACGAGGCGCGCGGGCAGACGGCGGGGCTGCTCGGCCAGCCGGGCGGCGGACTGCTGTTCGCGCTCGCGCACTGGGCGCCGTTCGGCTTCACCACCCTGGCCCATCTCGGGTCGGTGGCCGGGCTGCTGCTCATCCGCCGGGACCTGAGGTCGGAGCCGGCGGGGCGGCCGTCCACGGTCGCGGGCGCGGTCGGCGAGGCCGTCGCCTGGGTGTGGCGGCAGCGCCTGCTGCGCGCCGTGCTCGGCATCGTGGCGGCGGGCAACCTGCTGCTGCAGGGGCTGGGCCTGGCGCTGCTCGTCGCGGTCCACGAGCAGGGCGGCTCGCCCGCCATGGTCTCGGTGATCGTGGCCGGGCGCGGGCTGGGCGGCGTGCTGGGCGCGCTCAGCGGCACCTGGTGGCTGCGCAGGCTGAGCGTCCGCGCGATCGTCATCGGCGGGAACGCGGCGTGGGCGGCGCTGATCCCCGCCGCCGCGTTCGCGCCCGGGCCGCTCTGGCTCGGGCCGGTCTTCGCCGGCATCTCGTTCGTCGCGGGGGTGCTGAACGTCGCGGGCGGCGTCTACCAGGTGCGGACCACGCCCGACGCCATGCAGGGCCGGGTCGGCGGCGTCATGGGCCTGGTCGGCTCGGGCACCACGGCGCTCGGCATGCTCGGTGCCGGGCTGTTGCTCGGCGCGCAGGGCGCCGCGCCGACGCTGCTGGAGCTCGGCGGCGCGATGACCGCCGTGGCGCTGCTGGCGATCGCCAGCCCGGCCGTGCGGCGGGCCCGCGACCGGCTGTGACCGCGCGGCCCGCGGCCGGCGACCCCGCCGGGGTCAGTCGCGCAGCCCGGCCAGCTCGACCACCCGGCCGCGCAGCGCCTGCCAGGCCGGCAGCACCGCCGCCGCCACCGCGATGGCCGCGCACAGGCCGGTGATCTCGATGATGGCCTGCCACGGGACGTGCAGGTCCGTGCCGCCGACCAGCGTGTCGAGCGCGGCCCACTGCCCGGCCAGCACCGCGGCGGCCGCGGCGGCCGACAGGACCAGGCCGATCAGCACCACCATGAGCGACTCGGCGGCGATGAACCGCAGCGTCTGGACCCGGGTGGCCCCGGCCATGTGCAGCGCCGCGATCTCGCGCCGCCGCCCGGCCGCCGCCATCATGAGCACGTTGGCGATCGCGACGCACGAGTAGACCAGCGCGATGGCCAGGATGGAGTACGCCGCCGACCGGTGCTGCCGCTGCTGCGCGTCGACCGCGCCCTTCAGGGCACTGACCGGGACGACCGCGGCGGGCTGCCCGCGCGTCGCGTCCCGCAGCCCCTGGACCGCGGCGGCGGGGTCGGTGCCCGGCCGCACCCGCACCTCGATCCTGGACGGGAGGCCGCCCGCGGCGTGCGCCGCCGACAGGAAGCCGGTGTCGCCCCCAATGCCGTCCTTGGTCACGGCCGCGATCCGCACGGCGGCCGTGCCGCCGTCGGGGAGGGTCACCCGCATCCGGGACCCGACCTCCAGGTCGTCGCTGCCGGCCAGCCGCCTGTTGAGGACCAGGAAGTCGTCGCCGAGCCCGGTCACCGAGCCGCCGTCCAGCCGCAGCCGCTCCATCGACGCCAGCGCCGCGGGTTCCACCGCGTCGAGCGACAGCGTGTCGACGAACCGGCCCTGCGGCGTCGACAGGTAGGCCCGGGTCGGCGTCATCGTCGCGACGTCGATGCCGGGCACGGCCCGGACCGCGTCGGCGGTCCGCTGGTTGAGCTCCCCGATCCCGGTGGGCACGACGACGTACTGCGCGCGGGTCTGCTGCCGCGCCTCGGCCACCCTGGCGTCGTCGGCGGAGGCCTGCGCGCTCAGCACCGACGCCGACAGCCCGATCGCGACCACGACCGGCGTGACCGTGGCCGCCGTGCGCCGCCGCGCGCCGAGCAGGTTCTCCCGGACGACCATCGCGCCCGCGCCCAGCCGGGCCATCGGCCGGGTCGCCAGCCGCGTGATCGGGCCCATGACCACGGGGGCGAACAGCGCGAACCCGCCGACGAGCAGCAGCGGCACCGCCGCGTACTTGCGCAGGTTCCCGGCGTAGATCGGATACCGCGTGGTGATGACCCAGCTGGTGACGACCCCGCCGGCCAGCAGCGCCAGGCCCAGCAGCCAGCGCACCACGGTCATCCCGCCGCGGTCCACCGCGGCCTCGCGCAGCGCCTCGGTGGGCCGGACCCGCCCGGCGCGCAGCGACACCGCCGCCGCCCCGGCGACCGCGGCGACCAGGCCGAGCAGGAAGGCGATGACCAGCGCCACCGGGTTCACGCCGATCGTGAACCACTCGGGCGCCACGCCCTGGCCGGCCATCCAGTCCGCCAGCGCGGGGACCGCCAGGGTCCCGAGCACGCATCCGGTGACCGATGCGGCGACGCCGACGAGCGCCGCCTCGGCCAGCACGAGCTTGCGGACCTGGTCCGGGGTGGCCCCCACGGTGCGCAGCAGCGCCAGTTCGCGGCGCCGCTGGTCGACGACGAAGGCGAAGGTGACCACGACCAGGAAGATCGCGACCGACACCACGACCGCGGTGGCGGTGCCCGCCATGCCCTGGGCGTTCAGCAGCCCGTCCCGGCCGCCGCTGGTGTCGGGATCGGCCCGACCGCGCCCGTCGCCGGTCAGCACCTGGGCGGCCTTGCCGACCGCGTCCCGCACCTTGCCCGCCGGCCCGTACGCGGCGACGGCGTCGACCCGCGGCGAGATCCGCGCGGCCTCGGCGTCGCCGAAGAACACCGCGTGCTCGAACCAGACCTTGCCCGTGACGCCGACGATCGTGGCGCGGCGCACGCCGTCCAGCGTGGTGACCGGCACGGTGCGGCCCACGCTCGCCTCCGCGCCGCCGCCGACCACCACCTCACCGGCCCCCCGCGGGGCCCGCCCCGCCACGAGCCGGTACGGGGTGAGCGCGGCGGCCGACCACGGGTGCCCGACCTGGTCGGACGGCCCGCCCGGCAGGCCCACCGGGAACGTGCGGTCGGCGACCGCCCGGCCCGTCGCGGCGATCCTCGCGACCAGATCCGGCGGCACGCCCGGGGGCCGGTCGAGGACATGGTCCTCACCGGGGTCGTCGCCGGCGAAGCGAACACCGTCGTGGGGCAGCACTACCACGGGCGCGTCGGCGAACCGCTGCGGCCCGGGGAAGGGCGTGCCGAGCGTGGCCGCCATCGTCAGGGCCATCGTCGCGATGACGCCCGAGCCGAGGACGAGCGCCACGAACGCCCCGAGGAAGCTCACCCATCGGGTGCGCAGCGTCGCGAGCGCGAGCCTCAGCAAGACGCCGCCTCCAGGCGCGCCATCCGCGCGGCCACCGACGCGGACGTCGGCGCGTCCATCCCGTCCACCACCCGGCCGTCGGCCAGGAAGACCACCCGCCCGGCGTACGCCGCCGCCACCGGGTCGTGCGTGACCATGATGATCGTCTGCCCCTGCCCCTGCCCCTGCCCCTGCCCGCCGGCCAGCCCGGCCAGCATCTCCAGCAGCTCGCGCGACGTCCGCGAGTCCAGCGCGCCGGTCGGCTCGTCGGCGAACAGCACCTCGGGACGGGTGACCAGGGCCCGGGCGATCGCGACGCGCTGCTGCTGGCCGCCCGACAGCTCGCTCGGCCGGTGCTCCGCGCGCTCGGCCAGCCCGACGCGTCCGAGCACCTCGAGCGCACCGGCCGGGTCGGGCCGGGCGCCGCCGAGCAGCAGCGGCAGCTCGACGTTCTGCCGGGCCGTCAGCGAGGGCATGAGGTTGAACGACTGGAAGACGAACCCGACGCGGCGGCGCCGGAACTCGGTGAGCGCCTTCTCGCGCATCCCGTTGAGCGTGGTCCCGCCGATCACGACCTGCCCGCCGTCCACCCGGTCGAGGCCCGCCGCGCACTGCAGCAGCGTCGACTTCCCGGACCCGGACGGCCCCATGATCGCGGTGAACGTGCCCGCCTCGAACTCCAGCGACACCCCGTCCAGCGCCGTCACCGTGCGGTCCGCGCCGCCGAAGGCCTTGCGCAGCGACGAGAGCCGTACCGCCGGCTCCGCCGTCACCACGCCGAACGCCGATCGATCCTGATGCGCACCGGCAACCTCGTCCTTGAAGCGGGACCAAAGCGAACAGGCGCAATCTTTTCGCCCCGCCCTATACCGGAGCAATATCGCCGCCCCGAGGCGCCTGCCCGGGTGATGCCGAGGCTCGGCCCGAGCACGCGCCACGAGTGCCGAGAGCGCCCTCAGCCGCGGTAGGTCTCCAGGAGGCGGAGCCAGACCTCGCTGATGGTGGGGTAGGAGGGGACGGCGTGCCACAGGCGGGAGACGGGGACCTCGGCGGTGACGGCGATCGTGGCCGAGTGGAGCAGTTCGGCCACGCCGGCCCCGACGAAGGTGACGCCGAGGAGCGTCTCGCGGTCCAGGTCGACCACCGCGCGGGCGTGGCCCTGGTAGCCGTCGGCGTGCAGGGCGGCTCCGGCGACGCCGCCGAGGTCGTAGTCGACCGCCCGGACCCGGTGCCCCTCGCGGGCGGCCTGCTCCAGGGTGAGGCCGACGGCCGCCGCCTCGGGGTCGGTGAAGACGACCTGCGGGACCGCCCGCTCGTCCGCGGTCGCCACGCTGCGTCCCCAGTCGGCGGTGTCGAGCGGCCGTCCGGCGGCACGGTCGGCGATCACCTCGCCGAAGATCCGCCCCTGGTACTTGCCCTGGTGGGTCAGCAGCGCCCGTCCGTTGACGTCCCCGGCCGCGTAGAGCCACCCGCCGGGCACCCCGGCCGCCAGGCCGGTGGAGTCGACCTCGATCGGACGGCCCGCGGCCAGCCCGACCGTCTCCAGCCCGAGGTCGGCCGTGGCGGGCACCCGTCCGGTGGCGAACAGGACCTCGTCCGCGGTGACCGTGTCGCCGCCGTCCAAGGTGAGCGTCACCGGCCCGTCGCGGCGGACGCCGGTGACGGACGCGCCGAAGCGCAGGTCGACGCCGGCCGCGCGCAGCCCCTCCGCCACCGCCTCTCCCGCGAACGGCTCCATCCGCGGCAGCAACCGCGATCCGCGCACCAGCTGCACCACCTCGCTGCCCAGCGCCCGCCAGGCCGTGGCCATCTCGCAGGCCACCACGCCGCCGCCGACGACGGCGAGCCGCGTCGGAACCTGCGCCGACGCGGTCGCCTCACGGCTGGTCCACGGGCGGACCTCGGCCAGACCCGGCAGCTCCGGCAGTGCCGCGCGGGTGCCCGTGCACACCGCGACGGCGTGACGGGCCGTCAGCACCCTCCGCTCGCCGTCGGGGGTCTGCACCACGACGCGCTTGGCCCCGTCCAGCCGCCCGTGGCCGCGTACCAGCACGAGCCCGGCCGCCTTCAGCCAGTCGACCTGGCCGTCGTCCTTCCAGTGCGAGGTGAACTCGTCGCGGCGGGCGAGCACCGCCGCCGCGTCGAGCCGTCCGCCGGCCGCCTCGCGGGCACCGGGCAGCCGCCGCGCCTCCGCCAGCGCGGCGGCCGGACGCAGCAGCGCCTTGCTGGGCATGCACGCCCAGTACGAGCATTCGCCGCCGACCAGCTCGCTCTCCACGATGGCCACGCTGAGCCCGCCGGCGTGCGCCCGGTCCGCCAGGTTCTCCCCGGTCGGCCCTGCGCCCAGCACCACGACATCGAACTCGTCCATCACGCCCGCCCTCCGAACAGCACCGTCAGTCCCCTCGCATCCTTCCGGAATCCGAGACTGCTGGTGACGGGCCACGCTGCGGTGCGACGGGCGTGTCGACCTCACGCGACACGGCGCGTCCCATCTTTCCTACTTGACATGTCGGGATACTTGGCTAAATTGCATGATCATGTTGCCAGCCCGAGAAGCTCCGCACGATCCGCGCGCCCGAGTGCGGCCCCGGCCGGCCGGGCGCCCGTGAGCGCGGATCTCGTCGATCGGCGCCGCCTGTTCCATGCGCGGCCGGAGACGGCGTTCACCGAGCTGTGGACGTCCACCGCGATCGCGGTGGAGCTGCGGCGGCTCGGCCTGCGCGTGCGAACCGGACGTGACGCGATCGACCTCTCCCGCGTCCCGGCCCTGCCCGGCAGGGACGAACTGGACGCGGCCCTCGATCGCGCCCGGGCCTGGGGCGCGGGAGAGGACGACCTCGCCCACGTCCGGGACGGGCACACGGCGGTGGTCGCCGACATCGAGGGCGAGGCACCCGGCCCCACGGTCGCGGTGCGCGTGGACATCGACGCGCTGCCGCTCACGGAGTCGTCGGCGCCGGAGCACGCCCCCGCGCGCGACGGGTTCGCCTCGCTCGAACCCGGCGCGATGCACGCCTGCGGCCATGACGGTCATATCGCGGTCGGTCTCGAACTGGCGCGCCGCCTGGCGTCCGGCAGGCTCGCCGGGCGGGTCCGGCTGCTGTTCCAGCCCGCCGAGGAGGGCGGGAGAGGCGCTCGCGCGATGCTCGACGCGGGAGCCCTCGCAGGCGTCGACCGGCTGTACGCGCTGCACCTGGGTCTGGGCCTGCCGGTCGGCGAGGTCGCCGCCGGCACGCACGGCTTCTTCGCCAACGCGAAGGTGCGAGCGGTCTTCACCGGGCGCCAATCGCACGCCGCCGCCGCGCCGGAGGAGGGACGCAACGCCCTGCTCGCGGCGGCGCAGGCGACGGTGGCGCTGCACGCGCTGCCCCGCTTCGCGGCCGCCGACACGCGGGTGAACGTCGGGGTCCTGCATGCGGGCACCGCGCCCAACATCGTCGCGGGACGCGCCGAGATGGCCCTCGAACTGCGGGCCTCGGACGGCGACGTCTGTGACGAGCTGGAGCGGCGCGCCCGCAACGTGCTGGCCGCCGCGGGGGCCGCCGGCGAGGTGGAGGTGGACATCGAGCGGATCGGCGCCGCCACGACCGCCGTCTGCGATCCGCCGGCCGTGCGGGCCGTCGCCGAAGCGGCGCGCTCGCTGCCCCCGGTGACCGCCGTGCACGAGGACCACCGGTTCGGCGCGAGCGACGACGCCACCCTGCTGATGCGGGACGTGCAGGCGCGGGGCGGGACGGCGACGTACGCCGTCGTCGGCGCCTCCAGCCCGGCGCCGCACCACAGCCCCGGGTTCGACATCGACGAGGCGTCCCTCGGCATCGCCGCGGACGTGCTGGAACGCGCCGTCCGGAGCGCGGCGGGCGGTGGCGGATGAGCGGCGGCGGTGACGACCGGGCGCTGCTGGTCGACCATGTCGCGATCGGCTACCGGCGGCGGGGGCGGTTCGTGCCCGCCGTGGCGGACGCGACGTTCGACGTGCGCCGGGGCGAGAAGATCATGCTGCTGGGCCCGTCGGGGTCGGGCAAGTCGACCGTCCTCAAGGCCGTCGCGGGCTACCTGCGCCCCTCGTCGGGGCGCGTCCTCGTGGACGGCCGGGCCAACCCCGGACCCGGCCCCGACCGCGCCGTCGTCTTCCAGGAGTTCGACCAGCTCTTCCCGTGGCGCACGGTGCTGGGCAACGTCGTCCACGCGCTGCGGGTGACCGGAGTGGACCGTGCCACCGCCCGGCGGCGCGCCGCCGAACACCTGGAGCTCATGGGGCTCGGGGACATGCTGGACAGCCATCCGCACCAGCTGTCGGGAGGCATGAAGCAGCGGGTGGCGATCGCCCGCGCGCTCGCCGTCGACCCGCTCATGCTGCTGATGGACGAGCCCTTCGGCGCCCTCGACGCGCAGACCCGGGGCCGGCTCCAGGGCGAGCTGGCGCGGATCGTCGCGCGCACGAGGTCGACCCTGCTGTTCGTCACCCACAGCATCGACGAGGCGGTGCTGCTCGGCGACCGCGTCGTGGTCCTCGCCGGGCGGCCCTCGCACGTCGCGGAGATCGTCGACGTGTCCGCGCTCGACGGCCCGGACGCGCCGGGGTTCGCCGACGCCCGGCACCGGCTGCGGTCCCTGCTGGCCGAGGAGGGGGAGATCCTTGACGGCGTCTACGAATAGCCCCGACACCCTCGCCTTCTCCGGCGAAGAGGCCGACGACGGCGGGCGGACGGCGGGCCCGTGGGCGCGCCTGCCGACCTGGCTGCGGCGCACCATCGTGTTCGCCGCGCTGATCGGGATCTGGCAGCTCTACACCTCGGTGTCCGGCGTCAGCGCGTTCGTCTTCTCCGGTCCGTGGGACGTGGCGAAGGCGCTCGCCGACGGCGTGTCCAGCGGCGACCTCGTCACCTCGACCTGGACGACCCTGCGCATGCTCGGCACCGGCATGGCGATCGGGATCGCGCTCACGGTCGTGCTGACCGCGCTGGCGGTGACCACCACGCTCGGGGACGACGTCCTGTCCCTGGTCTCGTCCATGGTCAATCCGCTGCCGTCGGTGGCGATCCTGCCGCTGGCCATGCTCTGGTTCGGGCTGACCGACACCGCGCTGATCTTCGTGACGGCGAACGCGGTGCTCTGGCCGATGACCGTCAGCGTCAGCATGGGGCTGCGCACCACGCCGGTCACGCTCGTCATGGTGGGCCGCAACCTGGGGCTGAAGGGCTGGCGCCTCACCTGGGACGTGATGATGCCGGCCGCGCTGCCGCACGCCCTCGCCGGCCTCAAGACCGGCTGGGCCTTCGGCTGGCGCACCATCATCGCCGCCGAGCTGGTGTTCGGCGCGGCCGGCTCCAAGGGCGGCCTCGGGTTCTTCATCAACAACGCGCGCTACTACGCGCTGATCCCGGACGTCTTCGCCGGGCTGGTCGTGATCGCCCTCATCGGCATCGCCCTCGACCTGGTGTTCAACGTGATCGAACGGCGGACGGTGGTCCGCTGGGGAATGAAGGAAGGCGCATCCGCATGACCTGGTCCTCGGCCCCCCTCGGGGGAGAGCGTCGCTACGGCCGACGCGACGTCCTGCGCTTCGGCGCGGTCGGCGCGGGAGCGCTGGCGATGGCGTCGGCCTGCGGCGGCTCGGGCGGCTCCGGCAAGGAGATCGTCATCTCCCAGGGCTCGGGGATCAGCTATGCCGCACTGATCATCACGCAGGCCAAGGGCTGGCTGGAGAAGGACCTGCCCGGCCGCACCGTCAGCTGGCGGACGGTCAGCGGCGGCAACGCCACCCGGGACGGCCTGGTCTCCGGCAAGCTGCACCTCGGCAGCAGCGGCCTCGGCCCGTTCCTCATCGGTTGGGGCGCCGGCGTCCCCTGGAAGATCGTGTCCTCGCTCAACGACATGCCGCTCTGGCTGGTGGCCAAGGACCCGCGGCTGCGCGGCCTCCGGGACTTCCGGTCCGCCGACAAGATCGCCGCGATCGCGCCCGGCTCGATCCAGTCGGTGATGCTGCAGAAGGCCGCCCAGCAGCAGCTCGGCGACGCGCACGCGCTGGACCACAACATCGTCTCGATGGCGCATCCGGACGCCCTGCAGGCCCTGATCGGCGGGCAGATCGCCGCCGCCTACACCTCGCCGCCGTTCCAGTTCCAGGCCGTCGAGCAGGGCGCCCGCAAGCTCGTGGACAGCTACGACCTGTTCGGGCAGCACGGCTTCAACGTCATGGTGGCGACGGAGCAGTACGCCGAGAAGAACCAGGACGTCATCGACGCCGTCCACCGCAACATCGCCAAGGCCAACCAGCTCATCGTCGCCTCTCCGGACGAGGCCGCGCAGATCCTGTCGAAGGCCGAGAAGGGCAAGGTGTCCCCGGCGAAGTACAAGGAGTACCTGACCTACAAGGGCATCGAGTTCACCACCACGCCCCATGCGCTGCTGAAGATCGGCGCCTTCATGAAGGAGGTCGGCGCCGTCAAGAAGGTCCCCGGCGACTGGCGGGACGCCGTCTTCGACACCGTGAAGAAGGAGAACGGCTCCTGACCCGGACGCCCGTCACCGCGGAGCCCGGGCCAGCACGAGCAGGACGCCGGCTCCCGAGACCGCCATGCCGACGATCACGCTCGCGGTGAGGGCCTGCCCGAGGATCGGCACCGCGAGCACGGCGGTCACCGGAGGCACCAGGTACAGCAGGCTGGTCGCGGCGCCGCCCGTTCCGCGCCGCAGCAGGACGAACAGCAGGATGAGCGCGCCGATCGAGTTGACGACCGCCAGCCACGCCAGCGAGCCGAGCGCCTGCCCGGTCAGCGGGATGCGCAGCCCGCCGTGCGCCATCGCCAGCGGGAACGTGGTGAGGGTCGCGCCGAGGAGCTGGACGGTGGTCCCCGTCCGCAGGTCCACCGAGCCTCCGAACCGCTTCTGGTAGAGCGTCCCCGCGGCGAGGCCGGCCAGGGCCAGGCCCGTGTAGGCGTACCCGGCGGTCCGGGCTCCGCCCGACACGTTCCCGCTCACGCAGACGACGACGCCCGCCAGCCCCAGGGCGAGACCGGCCCACTGCCGGCCGGTCAGCCGCTCGGCGAACATCGGGACCGCGACCGCCGCGACGATCAGCGGGCAGGCGCTCAGGATCAGCGACGACAGCCCCGCCGGCACCCCGTGCCCCAGCCCGAAGAACACCCCGCCGAGCTGCACCGTCTGGAGCAGCACACCCGTCACGAGCAGGTGCGCGTACGTGCGCCGCTCCTTCGGCCACGGCGCACGGGTGACGAGGGCGACCGTCCCCAGGACGGTGAACGCGGCGAGGAACCGCCAGGCGACGAGCGCGAGCGACGCCCCGCTGCGCGCCCCGAGCGTCCCGGCCAGGTAGCCGCTGCTCCAGATCGGCACGAACACCACGGGCAGGGCGGCCGCCGCGAGCCGCCCTGCCCACCGCCGCGGTGACGCGCCTACGGACTCGCGGCACTCGGACGGCGCGGCCTCCGGCCCGGCGCTCACGCGAGGTGTCCGTCGACCGGAAGGACCGGCGCCTCGACGGACACGGTCTCGGGGTACTTCAGGCCGGCACCGGTGTTGAGCACGACGACGCGCTCGTCCTCTTCCAACCAGCCCGCCGCGCGCAGCTTGCGGGCGGCGGCGAAGGCGGCGGCGCCCTCGGGGCAGACGAACGCGCCCTCCAGCGCGGTGACCTCGCCGAGTTCGGCCAGCAGTTCGGCGTCGGTCACGGCGACCGCCGTGCCGGACGTCTCCTGCAGCGCGTCCAGGATCAGGAAGTCGCCCAAGGGCTTGGGGACGTTGATGCCGAACGCCACCGTGCTCGTCTTCTCCCAGGGGCGGGTCACGCGCTCGCCCCGCTCGAACGCCTCGACGACCGGGGCGCAGCCCTCCGCCTGGACGGCCACGAGGCGCGGGAACGGGCCGGAGATCCAGCCCAGCTCGCGCAGCTCGGTCAGGGCCTTGTGGATCCCGATCAGCCCCACGCCGCCGCCCGTCGGGTAGAGGATCACGTCGGGCAGGGTCCAGCCCAGCTGCTCGACGATCTCGAGGCCCATGGTCTTCTTGCCCTCGATGCGGTAGGGCTCCTTGAGCGTCGAGGCGTCGAAGACCCGGCCCCCGGACGCCGCGACCAGCTCGCCGACGATCCGCCCGGCGTCACTGATCAGGCCGTCGACCAGGTGCAGGTCGGCGCCGGACGCCGCGCACTCGCGCCGCGTGATCTCCGGGGCGTCGACCGGCATCACGACCGTGGCGGTCAGGCCGGCCCGGGCGCCGTAGAGGGCCCAGGCGGCACCGGCGTTGCCGTTGGTGGGCATCGCGAACCGCTCGACGCCGAGCTCGGCCGCCCGCGAGACGCCGACGGCCGCGCCGCGGGCCTTGAACGAGCCGGACGGGAGCAGTCCCTCGTCCTTCATCAGCAGCCCGGGCAGGCCGATGCGCCCGCCGTACCGGGGCACCGGCAGCAGCGGCGTCATGCCCTCGCCGAGGCTCACCACCGCCTCGGGGGCCCTGACGGGCAGCAGCTCGTGGTAGCGCCACAGGTCGGGCCCGCGCCCGGCGACGTCCTCCGGGCGCACCGCCGCGCGGACCGCGGGCAGGTCGTAGCGGGCGAGCAGGGGCTTCCCGCATTCGGGGCACAGGTTCTGCAGGACGTCGGCGTCCCGCTCGATCCCGCACCAACCGCACTCCAGATGGGAAAGGTGGCTGAAAGCCATGCCCGGCTCCTCCCGACGCCCACGATCGCAATATTCCCACTAGACTAGTAGGAATTGGCGGGCCGTTGACGAGTGGGCGGTCGGCCGCCGGTCGGCGCGGGAGGCAGGCGCGGGCTCCGGTTCCGGTGCGCGGCGGTGTTCACCAGCTGATTCGCGCCGCCACCGGCCGATGGTCGCTGCCGGTGGTCGGCAGCACCCATGAGCTCCTCGGCTTCACGCCGCGGACCAGGATCTGGTCGATCCGCACCAGCGGGAACTTCGCCGGCCAGGTGAAGCCGAAGCCGTCCCCCGCCGTCTCCTGGGCCGAGCTCAGCCGCGAGGTGATGTCGGCGAACGCGCGGTCGTCCGTGGTGCCGTTCATGTCGCCGAGCAGCACCACCCGCTTGTTCCGCTCGGCGGCGATGGCCTTGCCGAGCGCCTGCGCGTTCCTGTCCCGCGTGTCCGTCCAGAAGCCGGCCCGGGGATTCACCCGTACGGACCCGAGGTGGGCCACGTACACCGCCAGCGGCCCCTGCTTCGTGGCCACCGTGGTGCGCAGCGCCCGGGAGGAGGCCAGCCTGACGTCGGCCGGCCTGGTCGCCGCCAGCGGCCCGTAGTCGGTCTCGATCTCGACCGGCTCGGTGTCCGACAGCGGCAGCCTGCTCCACAGCCCGACCGTGCCCCCCACCGTGTGATACGGGTACGCCTTCGCCAGTTCCTTCCCGTACGTGCCCCTGGCCTGCTCGGTCATCTCCTCCAGTGCCAGCACGTCCGCCCCCGAGGCGGCCAGCTTGCGGGCGGTGCCGACCGGATCGGGGTTGTCGGCGCCGACGTTGTGGCTGACCACGGTCAGGTCGCCGCCCGAGTGGGACTTGTGGCTGAGCACGCCCCCGAAGAGGCTCAGCCACACCACGACCGGCAGCAGCAGCGCGGCCACCGCGGAGGCGGAGCGACGCCACAGCGCCGCGATCATCAGGACGGGGATGAACACACCGAACCACGGCAGGAGGGACTCCACCAGGCTGCCGAGGTTCCCGATCCGGTTCGGGATCGCCGCGTGCAGAAGCATGAACAGACCCAGCAGCAGCGCCAGCGCCGCAAGCACCAGGCCGCGCCTCCAGGGCTCCGGCCGCGAGCCGTTGCGGACCGCCCGGCGGATGCCCGCGCGCCAGCCTTCGGCGACGGCATCCGGGCGGACTGCGCCGTCCTCTTCGATCTCCGCCGTGTCCACCTGCGCCATCGCCTGTCCTCGCTCACTACCGGTCACTGCTGCATCCACGGACCTGGGTGGGGGGCCGAATCATGCTGCCAGTCAAGCCAAGGCGGTGTTGCCGTCACGTATGTGGTTTTCGATACGCCGACGATATGCACCGGCCCGTAGCCTGGAGAGCACGCGTGCGTTGATGAACCACCCGGGTCGGCCTGCCGCCTGCCGCCTGCGCTCAGGTCGGGGTCGTGCGGCTCATGTAGGCGAGGACGGCGAGGACGCGGCGGTGACCGTCGCCGGTGTCCGGGACGCCGAGCTTCTGGAAGACGCTCCGCATGTGGGTCTCGACGGTGCGTCCGGACAGGACGAGCCGTCGGGCGATCGCCGCGTTCGTCAGGCCCTCCGCGGCCAGCGCGAGGACCTCCTGCTCCCGGCCGCTGAGCGCGCCGAGCGGGTCGCCCCGCCCGGCCGAGTCGAGCAGCGCCGCGACGATCTCCGGGTCCAGCGCCGAGCCGCCCGCGGCGACCCGCCGGACGGCGTCGAGGAAGTCGTCCACCCGCAGCACCCGGTCCTTCAGCAGGTAGCCGAACCCGCCCGCGGCGACCAGCGGCACGCACTGGCGGGTCTCGATGTGCTGGGACAGCAGCAGCATCGGCAGCCGCGGGTGCTCCTCCCGGAGCCGCCGCGCGGCCCGCGCGCCGTCCGAGGTCATCGTCGGCGGCATCCGCACGTCGATGACCGCGAAGTCGGGGCGGTGCCGCGCCACCGCGTCGACGAGGGCGTCGGCGTCCCCGACCGCCGCCACGATCTCGTGGCCGGCCTCGGCGAGCAGGCGCGCCAGCCCCTCGCGGAACAGCGCGGAGTCCTCGGCGATCACGATGCGCATCGGAACGTCGCCCGGATCGTGGTGCCCGCGCCCGCCGGGCTGTGCACCGTCAACTCGCCGCCGATCGAGGCGACCCGGTCCCGCACGGAGGTCAGCCCGAACGCGGGCCGGGCGCCCCCGGCCCCGTCGTCGGACACCTCGACGCGCAACCCGCCGCCGTGCGGCCCCACCACGACGCGGATCGCGGACGCGCGGGCGTGCTTCAGCGTGTTCGCGACCGCCTCGGCGACGACGAAGTACGCCGTCGTGGCGACCGCCTCGGACGCCGCCACGTCCGCCACCTCGATCCGCACCGGCACCGGGCAGCCGGCGACCAGCGCCCGCAGCGCGGCGGGCAGCCCGTCCTCCAGCCGGCCCGGCCGCACCCCGTGCGCCAGCCGGCGCAGGTCGGCCACGGTGCCGGCGAGGGCGTCCACGGCCGCCTCCAGGTCCCGGTGGACGGGCTGCGCCGGGTCCAGCGCCCGCTGCGCGGACCGCAGCCGCATCCCGACCGCGATGATCTGCTGCTGCGCCCCGTCGTGCAGGTCGCGGGCCAGCCGCTCCCGCTCGGCCGCCGCGGCCAGCGCCAGCCGCGCCCGGCTGGAGCGGGTCTCCTCCAGCGCCGTCCGCAGCTCCAGCCGCAGCCGGCTCACCTCGATCGGCAGCCGGGCCTGCGACGCGACCTCGCGCGCCCGCCGCAGCCCGCGCGCCGACGCCGCCCCGAGCACGATGACGCCGGCCTCGGCGCCCCCGGCCGTCAGCGGCACGCGCGCCGCCCCGGCCGGCACCTCGGCGGGGTCGCCCGCCAGGTCGACATAGGCGCCGGACGCCCCGGACGGCAGCCGGACGAGCAGCCGCAGCCCCGGGTCGCCGAGCACCGAGCGCATCAGCTCCTCCGCCTCCTCCGGCTCCGCCTCGCCGTCGCGGACCCGGCGGACGAACTCCCCGACGCGGGCGTGCACGACCGTCCGCTCCCGGTCGACGAGCCGTCCCGCCAGGCCGTGCAGCACCCGGTGCGTCGGCGGCAGGCAGATGGCGGTCGCGAACGCCGCCCCGGTCAGTCCGGCCCGGGTGCCCGCCCCGGCGAGCACCGCCGTCCCGTACACCAGGACGGCGAAGGTCGCCGCCGACAGCAGCGAGGTGAGCAGCCACGCGAGCGTGGCGCCCAGCAGCCGGTCCACGTCGAACAGGTCGTGCCGCAGCACCGCCACCGCGATCGCGCCCGGCACCGCCGCGACCATGGCCACGAGGAAGCCCAGGTACGCCACACCGAGCGGAGCGCCGAGCATCTCGGCGGCCCAGCCGGCCGCGAGCAGGACCGGGACGGCCCCGGCGCCCAGCATCAGCCACCGCAGCTGCTCCCGCACGACCGCTCCGCCGCGCCGGTAGCGGACGACCACCGCGGACACGCAGACCACCAGCGCCGCCAGGACCCCCGCGAACGCCACCCCCGCCAGGGTGAACGCCGCGGGCCGCGGGACGACGAGGACGAACCGCTCCTGGAGGTGCGGATCCACCTCGTCCGCCGGCTGGACGAACGACATCGTCAGGTTGAGCCCTACCCCTGCCACGACGGCTCCGGCGGCGGCGATCCGCCAGCCGCGGCCCGGGAGCAGACCGTCCGGGAAGACCAGGCACAGCGCGGCGAAACCGGCGAGGTTCCACACCCATGCGCCCAGCTTGAGCATGTAGAGGATCTCGGCGCCCGGCCACGGGTGCGGCGCCGTGACCGTCTCGCCCCAGTCCTCTACCGCGAAAACCGCGGCCGGTGCCGCGCCGACCCAGCTCAGGGCCGTGCCCACCGGCGTGCCCGGCGCCCGCAGCCGGAGCAGGTACCCCGTCGCGACGGGGACGCCCAGCAGCGCCACCGTCACCGCCCAGTCCGCAGGCGACACGCCCCGCGCCCCGAAGGTCGCACCGGCTCGCGCCACGCAGGCTCCGGCGAAGACCAGGCCGGGCAGTGCGACGCCCGCACGCACCCGCGAAATCGCCGCCACGGGGTCATCATCCCTTACCGGAAACGGCCCGTCATCAGTGCGAGCACGTAGGTCCGACGCGCAACGAGGTCCGGCGCGGGCCCGGATGGCATCCGCCCTTCCGGACGCGATCGTGGACACCATCACACCGAAAGGAACCGGAGATGGAACTCATCGTCACCCTGGTCGTCGCATTCCCGCTCGGATTCTTCGTCCGGAGCCGCGGGACCGCCTACGTCGCCTACATCGCGGTCCATTCCTTCGTGTTCTCATTCCAGAACACGGAACTGGTGAGGGAGTGGTCGGGCGGCGACCACTCCGCCTTCCCGAAGGACCCCGGCGCGGTCCCGTGGTCGTACGTGCTGGCCAACGTCGCCATCTATGCCGCGGGCTTCGGCCTCGTGACTCTCGGCCACGCCGTCCGCACCCGCCTCCGCCGCCGCAACGCCGAGGCCGTCGACCTCGCCCACTGACGAACCGCCCGGGCGTCCCCCCACCTCACCGGGAGGGCGCCCGAGGTACGCTCACTCCGCCGATCCGGGATTCTTGTGCTGTTTGGCATTGAAGCGCGCCTTCTTCTGGCGATTCCCGCACGTGTTCATGTCACACCATTTGCGGGTGCGGCTCTGGCTGGTGTCGAAGAAGGCGGCCCGGCACGTCGGTGACGCGCACAGGGCCAATTTTCCGTCCCGTTCGCCGGCGATGATGCTGATCGCGTCGGCGGCGATCACGCTGAGGGCGTCTTCCACGCGGGAAGCCGAGCTGAGCCGCCATTGCCGCTTACCCTCGGGCGTCAGGATGGCCGCGGCCCGCCCTTGAGCGCTGCAGTCATTGATGACTTGGACAGCGGATGCCGGGAGAGCGTCCTGGATCGCGGCCGCTGTCGCAGCGGCGTGGATCGACTCCCTCAGTTCCCGGGCGAGATCGAGCTGGGCGGTGGTGCAGGAGTCCACGGCCAGGCCGTTCACCCCCAGCCAGTCGACGAGTCGCTGCGGCGTGGGAATGCGCTCCACGGCGTCGCCGCGACGCTCCGTCAGAGTCGCCGTGAAGCTGGTCGCCAGCACGGTACCGAGGCGAAAGTCAGGGAAGCCGGCGCGCATGGAACCACCTTAGCCGGTTGCAGGCCGGCAGGACGACATGTTAGAACCGTCTTAGCTGGTTCCGCGATGACCGGGAGGTCTCATGCCCCGTCCAACAGGCGACGTGCAAGCGTTCGAAGCCCGCGCAACCGACGCCGACCTCGACGATCTGCGCGCGCGACTGGCCGCGGCGCGGCTACCGGAGGCCGAGACGGTCCACCGCGCCGCACCCGACCCTCGCCGGTGGGAACAGGGCGTTCCTCTCGCCGACCTGGTCGAGGTCGTGGACTACTGGCGTACCGGGTACGACTGGCGGTCGTTCGAAGAGCGCCTCGACCGGATCGGCCAGTTCCGCACGACCATTGACGGGCTGGGAATCCACTTCCTGCACCGCCGTTCCACGCGTGCAGACGCCACTCCTCTGATCTTGACGCACGGCTGGCCCGGCAGCATTGCCGAGTTCATCGATGTGGTGGACGAGCTGGCGGATCCGAAAGACGCGGACACGCCGGCGTTCCACGTCGTGGTTCCATCGCTGCCCGGCTTCGGTTACAGCGACAGGCCGGCCACCACCGGGTGGGGAACCGAGAAGATCGCGGCCGCCTGGGTGAAGCTGATGGGAAGGCTCGGATACAGCAAGTTCGTAGCCCACGGCGGCGACTGGGGAGGAGTGATCACCACAATCCTCGGCGGCAGGTTCCCGGAGCACGTGCTGGGCATCCACACAACGACCGCACAGGCACCGCCCGGATTGACAACGGACGGGCTGACGGCCGCCGAGCGCAGATGGACCGAGGAAACCCACGATTTCTGGCATCACCGCGCGGCGTACGCGAAGCAGCAGGCGGCCCGGCCGCAGACCATCGGCTACTCGCTCGTCGACTCACCGGTCGGGCTCCTCGCCTGGATCCTCGACAAGTTCGCCGAGTGGTCGGACACCGAAGACAGCCCGTTCGAGACGATTTCCAGAGACAGGATTCTTGACGACGTCACCCTCTATTGGCTGACGCGGACCGGTGCATCGTCGGCCCGCATTTACTACGAGAGCCATAACTCGCTCGACCCCGAACTCCGGGTCGACGTCCCGTCGGCGATCACCATGTATCCCCGCGACATCGAGAAGTATCCGCGGCCCTGGGCCCAGGAGCGGTACCGACAGATCGTCCGATGGAGGTCGCCCGAGACCGGGGGACATTTCCCGTCGCTGGAGGTTCCCGAGTATTTCGTCAAAGACCTACAAGAAGGCCTGGCGGCAGTGCTGGCGGCTAACCGGTGAACGCGCGAACGTCGGCCCGGCCCGTGTGCAGGTAACGCGCACGTCCCGCGCTCGTGCTCGACAGGTAGACGCCCGCGCTGCGCCTGGCGTCCGGGCGCACCGCGGGATCCGGGGACGGGCTCGGCGGGCGACTCGACGAACCCGGCCGTGTGGCACAGATCTCCATCCTCATCCGCCCCACCGGAGACGTGGTGTAGTACCTCGACACGGCCCCGCATCCGGAAGGACCTCATGCGCAGTGCTTTGACCGTCATCTACACCACCCGGCTCGAGGAGTGCCGCGCGTTCTACGCCGGGCTCGGCTTGCACCTGCACCCGGAACGGCATGGCTCCGGCCCGGCTCACTACGCCGCCGTCCTCGATGAGGGCGTTGTGTTCGAGCTGTACCCGGCAGGCGCAGGGGAGCCGACCGGCAGATTGCGCTTGGGCTTCACCACGCGGACGGCCCCGACGCTCGAGCCAGGACGGCACGTACTGCAAGACCCCGACGGCCGCGCCGTCGAAGTGACCGTCACGGCCGTCCAGCCGTGACCGCGCCAATGCCACGGTGAGTCGCGAAGCTGCTGATGGGAGGCCGGCGTGGTCAGAGACGATGGGGACGCGACGACGTCCGGGCCGTCGTGGCGGCGCGCGCTCGGGCCTGCCGCGCGGTGAGCGGGCGGCAGGCCCGGGGCAGGGTCCGTGTCAGGCGGGGATCAGCCGGGAGAGGTTGCCGCCCATGATCTTGGCCTTGGCCGAGTCGCTGAGGGCCGCCAGGTCGTCGACGTAGGTGATGGGGTCGGCCTTGCCTTCGGGGTGGGGGTAGTCGGAGCCGAACAGCACCCGGTCGATGCCGAGCAGGTCGGCCAGGGCGGACATGTCGTCCTCGATGAAGGGGCTGACGTGGATGAGGCGCTGCATCTGCTCGACCGGGTCGTGCTGGAAGCCCTGCGGCATCTTCTTGTAGGCGTCGGCCAGCTTCTCCAGCAGCGGCCGGACCCAGGCCGAGCCGGTCTCGATGGTGGCGATCTTGAGGTCCGGGAAGCGGGACAGGCAGCCGTGGCAGATCATCGACGCGACGGTGTCCTCGATCGCCCGCCACTGCCCGATCTGGCGGAAGGGCTGCGGTTTGAACGGCAGGAACTCGCGCTGCTTCCCCTCCCACTCACCGGCGTAGCGCTCGTAGCCGCTGTCGGACGAGTGGAAGGCCACCAGCACGCCGCTGTCCTGCGCCAGCTTCCAGAACGGGTCGAACTCCTCCAGGGCGAACGACCGGGGGCCGTGGAATCCGTGCACCGGAGCCGGACGGATCAGGATGGCGCGCGCACCGCGCTCCAGGCACCACTCCAGTTCCTCGACGGCCTTCTCCACGATCGGGAGGGTGATCACCGGGGTGGGGAAGATGCGGTCCTTGTAGTTGAACGACCAGACCTCGTCCATCCACTGGTTCAGCGCGTGGACGACCACGTGGGTCAGTTCGGGGTCGTCGCGCATCCGCTCCTCGAGCAGGCTCGCCAGCGTCGGGAACATCAGGGTGCGCTGGACGCCCTGCTCGTCCATCAGTTCCAGGCGCGGGCCGGGCTCCCGGAACGCCGGAATGGACCGTATCGGCTTGCCGACGATCTCCCGGTACGACTTGCCCTCCGGGTTGCCGTGGCGGAAGTAGTCCTCCTGCGCACCCGGGCGGGCCACGACCTCGAACGTCGGGTTCGGGATGTACTCGCTGATCTGGCCCCGGACCGCGATCTTCGTCCGCCCCCGGATCTGCACGTACTGGATGGCGCCCTGGTACTCCTTGGGCAGGTACCTGGTCAGCGCCTCCTCGGGCTCGTACAGGTGGTTGTCCGCATCGAACACCGGATACGGCAGTTCACGCGTGGGCATGGGTTCCACCTCTCATCTCTCGGCCGAATTAGTTCTAAATCTATCGAAGTGTAGATCGGATGTCACTAGGGTTCATCGAAGTGAGCGGCTCGGCGGGACGGTGCCGACGGCGGGCCGGCCCCTCAGCGGCCGGTGGCGACGAGGTAGATGAGGACGCCGTTGAGGCCGATGACGACCGCCGTGACGGCGGAGGCGGCGATGGTGGTCGGGCGCCGGTTCGCGTGCTCGCCCATGACGTCGCGGCGTGCGGTGAGGACGACGAGCGGGATCAGCGCGAACGGGATGCCGAGGGACAGCACCACCTGGGAGGCCACGAGGGTCGCCGTGGGATCCGTGCCGGTCCCGAGGACGAGGAGCGCCGGGATGACGGTGACGACCCGCCGGACGAGGGTGGGCACACCGAACCTCAGCAGGCTCCTCATCACCTCGGCGCCCGCGGCGCTGCCGACCGAGGTGGACGCGAACCCCGAGGAGAGCAGCGCGACCGCGAAGACGAGGGCGACTCCGGTACCGAGTTCCGAGGCCACCACGTCGTGCACGCCGGCCAGCGTGCCGGTGCCGGGCAGTCCGTGCAGGCTCGTCGCCGCGACCACCAGGAGGGAGAGGTTGAGCAGGCCGGCCACCAGGAGCGCCGATACGACGTCCACCCGGGTCGCCCTCAGGAGCGTGGTGACCGGGAGCCCCCGGCCCCGGTCGTCGAGGCGTGCCGTGGTCAGGCTCGAGTGCAGGTAGATGACGTGCGGCATCACCGTCGCACCGATGATCCCGGAGGCCAGGAGCACGCTGTCGGCGCCGGCGAAGGTCGGGACCAGCCCGCCGGCGAGCCCGCCCGCGGCCGGGGGATCGACCACGAGGCCCGCGAGGAAGCCGACGGCGATGAGGGCCAGGAAGCACATGACCAGCCGCTCCAGGGCCCGCTGCCCGCGCGCGTCGCCGACCTTCAGGATCGCCAGCGACACGGCGACCGTGAGGATCGCGCCGAGGACGAGCGGGACGTCGAAGAGCAGGGCGAGCGCGATCGCCCCGCCGACGACCTCGGCCAGGTCGGTCGCCATCGCGATCGCCTCGGCCTGCAGCCAGTAGGCGAGCCGCACCCGCCGCGGGAGGCGGTGCCCCAGATGTCCGGCGAGGGAGCGTCCGGTCACGATGCCGAGCTTCGCCGAGAGGTACTGCACCAGGATCGCCATGGCGTTGGCCAGCAGGACGACCCAGACGAGCGTGTATCCGTGGTTCGCGCCGGCCGTGACGTTCGTGGCGACGTTCCCCGGGTCGACGTAGGCGACGGCCGCCACGAACGCCGGGCCGAGCAGCGCCAGGCCCCGGGTGCGTGCCTCGGTGAGCATGGCGCACACCCTAGCGGAGCAATTATTTGCTCCAACAGTGCCGACGCGGATACCGTGGACGCGTGGCGACAGCAGTGGTGCGTGTCATGATCGATCCCGATGGGCGGCTGGCCGCCGGCGCCTACGAGGCCGGGCTCAGGGCGCTGGAGTACGCCGGGCTGGAGGTGATCGCCAGTCCCGCCGGGCGCCTTCCCGAGCGGCGGCGGGAGATCGAGCTCATCGTCGAGGACGGCGGCGGCGAGTTGCGGACGGGCCCGTACCTGGACGAGTGCCGTGCGGCGTTCGGCGTCGAGCCCGAGCTCGGCGTCATCACCTACGTCAGCCGGGGGACCGACGACGACGCCCTCGGGGTCCTGCGCCGCTTCGGCCTGTCGGGCGAGGTCGTGAGAACGGTCGAGGACGACGAGGAGGTCGTCACGGTCGAGATCCCCCGGGACGCCGGCCGCCGGGTACCCGAGAGTCGCCTCCACACCGCGCTGGAAGCCGCGCTGAACTGCGAGGTCCGGATCGTGGCGGCACCGGATTGACGCAGCCCGGACGCCCGGCCCGCGCCGGCCCGGCCGTGGACGGCGTCAGGAGTCCGGCGTCATGTAGCCGCGGAGCATGGTGCGGCGCAGGAACGCGTGCGTGCGGGCCTCGCTCGTCCGCCCGGAGTCCTGGTAGGCGAGCCAGAGCACGGAGCGGATCGGGTCCGCGATGGCCTGCGGTGCGGCGAAGGAGCGCAGCGTTCCTTGGGCCATGCCCCGCCGCAGGACGCTCTCGAGCAGCCGCAGGCGGTCCTGTGTCTGCCGGGCGTAGCGGCTGAGCGGGGCGAGGTCGGAGTCCGGAGCGTGTTCGATCTGCAGGATGTCGGACTCCTCCCGGAAGCGCCGCCGGGCGTTCACGAACATCTTCGCCAGCGCGTCGAGGGAGGCCGCTCCGGGCTCTCCCGTCGTCAGCGCCGCGCGGAACGCCTTGTCCAGGCTCGTGGAGAACGCGTCCACCACTTCGGCCAGGATGGCCTCCTTGGACTCGACCCTCCGGTAGAGGGTCGCCATCCGGACGCCCGCACGCTCCGCGATGTCGCGGATGGTCGTGGCGGCGTAGCCGTGGCGCGCGAACTCGGTGCGGGCCGCGGCGATGATCTGGGTGCGCACATCGCCGTCGAGCAGCTTCTCCGGGCGGGACGGCCACGTGGACAACGCGTCCTCGACCGCCTTGAGCGCCTCGGAGCGATCGAGCTCGTCGTCGCTCGGGCAGTCGACGACGATGCCGTGCAGGAGCAGTTCGCTCACGTCGTCGGCGACCGCGGCGGGATCGGGGTGGCCTTGGAAGTAGGCCGCGGCGTCCAGGGCGAGGTTCTTGAGGGCGAAACGCAGCAGCCGTGCGTTCTCCGATCCGGTGCCGCTCCCGGTGATGCCGTCGACGGTGGTCTTCCACATGCGCTCCAGACCTGGAGCGTGGACCCGCTGGGCCTCGCGAAGCCGCTCGGTCGCGACCGTGGGAGGTTCGAAGTACCTGAGGTGGACGGCGCCTCCGTGCCGGAAGCTCAGGGACGCCACCTCCCGCATCAGATGGCGGAACCGGTCCTCGGGCGCCAGGTTCGCCGCCGAGGCGGCCAGCTGCGCGCTCACCGAGCCGAGTTCCTGGTCGAACCGCTTGAGGATCTCTACGGCGATCTCCTCTTTGGATCCGAAGTGGTGGTACAGGCTGCCGGGCAGGACGCCGCTCGCGTCGGCGATGTGGGTCATCGTCGTCGCCGCGTAGCCGCGGCGCTCGAAGAGCGCGGCGGCCGCCAGCCGTACCTCGTCGGTACGGCTCGACGGCATGGGGGCCGAGGCGCCCCGAGCGGTCGCCCGCTGTGAGCTCATGGGAAAAGTATGCCCGCCGACCGTGCCGGGGGCGAAGCCGAGCGCCGTCCCGGGAGACGCCCTAGCGGAGCAAATATTCAATCCGGTAGCCTGCCGGCGTGCCCCGCCGGGACACCGGTATGGAAGGAGTCACCAGTGGCGGAGATCGAGATCAACGGCGGCCGGGTGGTCTACGAGTTCGTGGGTCCGGACGACGGCGAGGTGGTGGTCCTTACTCCGGGCGGCCGTTTCGGCAAGGACCACGGTGGTGTGCCCGAGCTGGCCGGGGCCCTGGCGGCGGGAGGCAAGCGGGTCCTGCTGTGGGACCGTCCGAACTGCGGCGCCTCCGACGTCCAGCTGTTCGGGACGTCGGAGTCCCACATGCGCGCCGAGACGCTCGGCCTGCTGGTCAAGGAGCTGGGCGTCGGCCCGGTGGTCGCCGCGGGCGGCTCCGGCGGGGCCCGCGACACGATCCTGTTCACGCTGCTGTTCCCCGAGCTGGTCACCAGGCTCGCGGTCTGGTCGATCGTGGGCGGGACGTTCAGCACGATGAGCCTGGCCGGCGTCTACGTCCTGAACGAGCTGCGGGCGGTGCGCATGTCGGGCATCGAGGGCGTGCTGCAACTGCCCGCGTGGGCGGAGCTCGTGGAGGCGAACCCGCGCAACCGCGACCGGCTGCTCGCGATCGGGGCCGAGGAGTTCGAGCGGGTGATGAACCGCTGGCTGGACGCCTACGTGCCGAAGGCGAACGAGGTGATCCCCGGAGTGCCCGACTGGCAGTTCGCGGACATCGCGGTGCCCACGCTGATCATCCGCGGCGGGGAGAAGGACTTCGACCACCCCAAGCGCACGTCGTTCGAGGTGCACGCGCTGATCAGGGGATCGGTCCTGGTCGACCCGCCGTGGCCCGAGGACGCCTGGGAGCGCGCGGTCGAGGCGTCGTTCGCCGGCAAGGGCAGCGTGTTCGATCCCTGGCAGCAGGCGGCGCCGGTCCTCCTCGACTTCGTCGACGGGCGCGAGGTGGGGCCCGGGACCCTTGCCCCGGGGCGGGCACGCGGTTAGCGTGAGAGCAAATGTTAGGTTCGCTCGAGGTGGCGGAAAGGCGCGCGACCGGAGCAATTATTTGATCCATTCGAGGAGAACGGGATGACCCACCGATGACCTCGCCGACCCCTCCGAGGATCGACGCCAGCGTGCACGTCTTCTTCAAGGACGGCGCCGACCTGCGCCGCCACCTGCGCGAGCCGTTCAGGAGCAGGGGGTTCCCGGACCCGGACGTCGCCTGGTACTCGCGGCCCGGCCCCAAGTACGCCGAGGGCACGGACGGCGCCGACGGCGCGCACCCCGGCTCGGACCCCGCACTGGTCGGACGCCAGGTCCTGGACGAGCGCGGCTTCGACTACGCGGTCCTGCACCCGATGTCGGTCGCCGGGACCCTGCCCGACTGGCACCTCGGCACGGCGCTCTATGCCGCCACGAACCAGATGCTCGCGGAAAGATGGCTCGAATCGGGCCCGTACGCCGACCGGTTCCGGGGCACCGTCCGCGTCAACCCCAACGACGTCGAGGGCGCGGTCCGCGAGATCGAGAGATGGCGCGACCACCCGCGGATGGTCCAGATCGGGCTGCCGGTGCAGACGCAGGCGCCCTACGGCAGGCCCTATTTCAAGCCCCTGTGGCGGGCCGCGTGCGACGCCGGGATGCCGGTGGCCGTCCATCTGGAGATGGGCGTCGGGATCACCCACCCGCCGACGCCGTCCGGCCCCACCAGGACGTACTCCCACCATGCGGCCTACCAGCCCATGACCTACATCTGGCACCTGCTCAACATGATCGCCGAAGGGGTGTTCCAGGAGTTCCCGGAGCTGAAGGTGATCTGGGCCGACGGCGCGGGGGACATGGTCACGCCCTTCATGTGGCGCATGGACACCTTCGGACGGCCGCACCTGGAGCAGACCCCGTGGGCTCCGAAAATGCCCAGCGACTACCTGCGTGACCACATCTACTTCGTGCACGGCATGCTCGACGGCCCGGGGGAGGCCGAGTACGCCTCGGAGTGGCTGCGCATGACCGGCAAGGAGGACATGGTCATGTTCGGTTCGAGCTATCCGGACTGGCAGACCGTGTCGCCGGAGGACCTGCCCCCGGGGTGGAGCGCGGAGCAGCGCGCGAAGGTCCTCGGGGGCACCGCGGCCGGACTCTTCGGCATCGACCGGCTCGTTCCCGCCTGACCTCCACCGGCCGCCCGCAGCGAAAGGAGCATGTCATGACGATCGAACTTCAGCCCGAGAGCCGTACCGCAGCCACCGAGAAGGCCCAGGTCAGGGTGGTCGACTGCGACGTCCACCCGGTGCCCAGGCGAGGCGAGCTCGCGCCGTTCGTCCCGGAGCCGTTCCGCCGCCTGTTCGCGCAGCGCTCCGAGCGGGCCGGCGAGATGATCTACTACGACGCGCCGGACTACGCCCACGCCTACGCCATGCGCACCGACTCCTTCCCCGCGGACGGGAACTTCGCCGGCTCCGACCCGCACCTGACGTTCCGGCAGCTGATCATGGACGCCGGCTCGGACATCGCGATCCTCGGCCCGACGAACGGCTCCGACGGCCAGACCGAGGAGGAGCTGCACGCGCTCGCCGTCGCGACCAACCGCTGGCAGGACGCCTGCTGGCTGGACCCGGTGAACAACTGGCACCAGCGCTTCTACGGCTCGATCGTCGCGGCGATCGAGGCGCCGGAGGCGGCGGCCCGGGAGATCGAGCACTGGGCCGGGCACCCCCGCTTCTGCCAGGTGCTCATCAACGCCGAGATGCGCCCCGCGTGGGGCCACCCGCGGTACGACCCGGTCTGGCGGGCGGCGTCGCGGCACGGCATCCCGGTCGCCTGCCACCTCGGCCGCGGCCGGTTCAACGAGCTGCCGATGTCGCCGGTCGGGTTCATGACCTACAACCACGACCTGATGGTCAGCTACTCGATGCTGGCGGCGAACCAGATCATGAGCCTGGTCTTCGACGGCGTGTTCGACCGGTTCCCGGACCTGAAGATCGTCCTGATCGAGCACGCCTTCAGCTGGATCCTGCCGCTCATGTGGCGGATGGACGCCATGTACAAGGCGCAGGGCCCCGAGAACGGGCTCAAGCGCAAGCCGTCGGAGTACGTCAAGGACCACGTCTGGTTCACCACCCAGCCGCTGGACTACCCCGAGGACAAGCTCGAACTGACCAACGCGATGGAGTGGATGGAGGCCGACAGGCTGCTCCTGTTCTCCTCCGACTACCCGCACTGGACGTTCGACGACCCGGCGTACATCGTCAAGCACGTCCCCGAGCGGATGCGCGAGAAGATCATGTTCCGGAACGCGATCGACCTGTTCCACCTGCCGAGCGAGGTGCCCGCGCTCGCGGGGCGGAAGCGGGTCTTCTGATGACGGCCGAGCCGGCCGCCGAACGTCCCACCCGCCTCGCGCGAGGCCGCGAGCACGTCGTCGCGACCGTGGGAGAGATCCCGCCGGGCGAGCGCAGGATCGTGCCGATCGGGCGGCACGGCGTCGGGGTCTACAACGTCGGCGGCAGGTACTACGCCATCGCCAACTACTGCCCGCACGAGGGCGGCCCGCTGTGCCAGGGCCGCACGCACGGGCAGGTCGTCGTCGACGACGACAACCCCGGGGGAGCGGCGGAGGTCCGGGACGGCGAGTTCATCTACTGCCCCTGGCACCAGTGGGGATTCGAACTGGCGACGGGCACGACGGCCGTGAAGCCCGAGTGGAGCATCCGCACGTACCCGGTGCACATCCGGGGCGACGAGATCGTCGTCACGGGCTGAGCGGGGGATGCGGATGAACAGGTCAGCCGGCGCGCGGATCGGAACCGCCTACCCGGGCAGCGACCCTCGACTGCTCTCCTCCGGCGCGGAAACCGAGGACATCGGCGCGTACAGATCCGGCGGCGGCTACCGGCCGCTCGACGACGTCGAGGCGTTCGTCCGCGAGGTCGAGGCGTCGGGGCTGCGGGGCCGGGGCGGCGCGGCCTTTCCCACGGGACGCAAGCTCCGGACGGTGCGTGAGCACGGCGCGGTACCCGTCGTGGTGGCCAACGGCGAGGAAGGCGAGCCCGCCTCGGTCAAGGACCGGTGGCTGATGCGGCACCGGCCGCATCTCGTCCTCGACGGTCTGCGGCTCGCCGCCCTGGGCACCGGGACGGAGGACGCGCACGTCTACGTGTCCGACGCGCGGAGCCGGCAGAGCATCGAACGGGCGCTGGACGAGGCGCGCCGCGACCCGGCGTTCGCCATCGACGTCTCCGTGACCCAGGTCGACCCCGCCTACGTCGCGGGCGAGGAGACGGCCGTCGTCCAGGCCATCAACGGAGGGCCGGCCGTCCCCACGGACAAGCCCCCGCGCCCGTTCGAGGAGGGCGTGGACGGCAGGCCGACGCTGGTCGGCAACGTCGAGACGCTGGCCAACCTGCCATGGGTGCAGAGGCTGGGCGCCGCCGGTTACCGCGCACTGGGCACGGAGAGGAGCCCCGGAACCTTCCTGATGACCCTGACGTCCCCCGGCGGAATCGGTCTCCACGAGATCCCTTTCGGAGCGACGCTGCGAGACGTCCTGACCTGGGCCGGTGAGGACGTCGGCTCGGTGCGGGGCTTCCTGATGAGCGGCTACTTCGCGGGGGTCGTCGGCAAGGGCGCCCTGGACATGCCGCTCGAGTACGACGCGTTCGCCGATCTCGGAAGCGGACTCGGGTGCGGTGCCGTGGCGGTGCTGGCTCAGAACGACTGTCCCGTCGCCACCTCGGCGGCGGTCATGGCGTACTTCGCCCGGGAGAACGCCGGCCAGTGCGGGTCGTGCTTCAACGGGACCGCCGCAATGAGCGCCGTACTGGAGACGCTTCGGGATCACAAGGCCTCCGCCGCGGACCTCGATCGGTTGCGCGGCTGGTCGACCGGTCTTCGCGGCCGGGGCGCGTGCGGAACCCTCGACGGTGCCGCGAACGTCGCGGCGGCGCTCCTGCGGGAGTTCCCCGAGACGGTCGCCGTCCACCTCGACGGCCGGTGCGGCCCCTGTGCCGACGGTGGCGTGCACGCCGACCCGCCATTCGCCGCGCTGGAGCCGGCGGGGCACGGTTCGTGAGAGGAGCGGCATGGTGAGAATCAAGCTCGACAGGACGCTGTGCGACGGCTTCGGCGTGTGCGGCGTCCACGCCCCGGAGTCGTTCTCGATCGACGAGTGGGGCTACGCCTCCCTGGCGGGTTCCGGCGAGGTGCCCGCCCACGAGGAGGACGGCGTGAAGCGGGCCATCCTCGACTGCCCGGTGCACGCGATCACCAAGCTCTCCGAAGCGGGCCGCCCCGTCGCGTGAAGCGGCCGTCATCACCCAGGCGAGAGGCAAGGAATTCATGACGTACACATTGGACGGTGCCGCACGGCCTCGCGCCGGTGACGGACCGTCCGAGGCCGTCCACTGGATCGGGGGCGCCGCTCGTCCGGGCACCGGCGGACGGTTCGGCGATGTCACCGATCCGGCGACCGGTGCGGTCACGGGCCGCGTCCCGCTGGCGTCGGAGGCGGACGTCGCGGCGGCGGTGGCCGCGGCGACGGCCGCGTTCCCCGGCTGGCGGGACACCTCGCTGGCCAGGCGCACCGAGATCCTGTTCCGCTTTCGCGAACTGCTCAACGCGCGGACCGGCGAACTGGCCGAACTGATCACCGCCGAGCACGGCAAGGTCCTGTCCGACGCGGCCGGAGAGGTCGCGCGAGGGCGGGACGTCGTGGAGTTCGCCTGCGGCATGCCGCACCTGCTCAAGGGCTTCGCCACGGAGAACGCCTCCACCTCCGTGGACGTGCACTCGGTGCGCCAGCCGCTGGGGCCGGTGGCGATCATCAGTCCGTTCAACTTCCCGGCCATGGTGCCGATGTGGTTCTTCCCGATCGCGATCGCGGCGGGGAACACGGTCGTGCTCAAGCCGTCGGAGAAGGTGCCCTCCGCGGCGCTGTGGATGGCCGCGCTGTGGCGGGAGGCCGGCCTTCCGGACGGGGTGTTCAACGTCCTGCACGGAGACAAGGCCGCCGTGGACGGCCTGCTCACGCACCCGGACGTCAAGGCGGTCAGCTTCGTCGGCTCCACGCCGATCGCGAGGTACATCTACGAGACGGCCGCGGCGAACGGCAAGCGCGTGCAGGCGCTCGGCGGCGCGAAGAACCACATGGTGGTGCTGCCGGACGCCGACCTCGACCTGGCCGCGGACCAGGCCGTCAACGCGGGCTTCGGCTCGGCGGGGGAGCGCTGCATGGCGATCTCCGCGCTCGTCGCGGTCGGCGGATGCGCGGACGCCCTGGTCGAGAAGATCGCCGGCCGGGCCCGCGGCCTGCGCACCGGCGACGGCCGGCGCGGCTGCGACATGGGGCCGCTGGTCACCCGGGACGCCCGGGAACGGGTCTCCCGCTACATCGAGGCGGGGGAGTCCGCGGGGGCGGAGCTGGTCGTGGACGGGCGCCGCGCGGACTTCGACGCCGATTCGGCGGAGGGCACCGAGGGCGGCTTCTTCGTCGGCCCGACGCTGTTCGACCATGTGCGCACCGACATGTCGATCTACACCGACGAGATCTTCGGGCCGGTGCTCTCGGTGGTCCGGGCGGACTCCTACGACGAGGCCGTCGCGCTGGTCAACGCGAATCCCTACGGCAACGGCGCGGCGATCTTCACCAGCGACGGCGGTGCCGCGAGGCGGTTCCAGAACGAGGTGGAGATCGGGATGGTCGGCGTCAACGTGCCGATCCCGGTCCCCATGGCGTACTACAGCTTCGGCGGCTGGAAGAGCTCGCTGTTCGGCGACACGCACGCGCACGGTACCGAGGGCGTGCACTTCTTCACGCGGGGCAAGGTGGTCACCACCCGCTGGCCGGACCGCGGCCAGGGCGGGCTCGACCTCGGCTTCCCGCAGGGCACCTGACCCCTCACGCGGACGCCGGTTCGCCGCTGGACTCGCGGCGAACCGGCGCGGGGCTCACTGGCGCTTGAGGCGCTCCTTCATGCCATCGAGCTTCATCAGGACGGGGTAGCCGTCGACGCTGAGGGCGTTGCCGTGGCCGGTCTGGTGGATGTCGAACACGGTCTGGATCGCGGCGTAGAAGCCTTGCACGTCGAGGGTCTGGTTGACGGCGCGTTTGGCCTGCCGCAGTGCGAACGGGTGCATCTGCGCGATCTGCCCGGCGAGTTCCATCGCCGAGGTCTCCAGCTCGTCCAGCGGCACGACTTTGTTCACCATGCCGACCTTCTCCGCCTCGTCCGCGGTGACCGGACGGCCGGTGAACAGGATCTCCTTGGCCTTGCGCGGGCCGAGCTCCCAGGTGTGGCCGTGGTACTCCACGCCGCCGATGCCCATGTGCACGACCGGGTCGGAGAACTCGGCGTTCTCCGCCGCGACGATCAGATCGCACGGCCAGCACAGCATCAGCCCGCCCGCGATGCACTTGCCCTGCACGGCCGCGATCGACGGCTTGGGGACGTTGCGCCACCGCAGCGTGTACTCCAGGTACCGCCGCGCCTCGACGGCGTAGATGTGCTCCAGCGTGATCTTCTCCGGCGCGGGCCCGCCGCTCTTCAGGTCGTGGCCGGCCGAGAAGTGCCTGCCGTTCGCGTTCAGCACGATGACCCGGACGTCCTCGTCGTCGGCCGCCCGGCGCCAGGCCGCGTCCAGGTCGTCCAGCAGTTCCATGGTCTGGGCGTTGGCGGCCTCGGGACGGTTCAGCGTGATGACCGCGACGCCGTCGGCGGCCCGGTAGAGAATCTGGTCCATGCGCGTTCCCCTCACTTGAGCTTCGGCCGCCAGAACGTCGCCAGCAGGCCCGTCGTCGCGACCACGGCCACCCCGAGGGCGATGCCGCCGCCGGCCCAGCCCGTCACGCCGATGCCGGCCGCGTCGTCGACCGACAGCCCGCCCGGACCGAGCATGGCCAGCGCGAGCGAGACCACGGCGAGCACGAGGACGTACTCGTAGCCGTCCTTGAACACGAAGAACCCGTTGGGGCGATGGGCGAGGAGGCCGGCGACCAGCATCACCGAGATGACGGCCGCGCACGCCAGCGGTGTGAGCAGCCCGGCCGCGATCAGGGCCCCGGCGCCGATCTCGGTGAGCACGCTCATCCAGGCCTGCAGGCGCCCGTGGCGCAGGCCGAGGCCGCCGAACCAGCGGCCGGTGCCCTCGATGCGGCCACCGCCCAGCCAGTGGTTGGCCCCGTGGGCGATCATCGTGATCCCCAGCACCGCGCGGACGAGCAGCAGGGCGACGTCGGCGTCCATCATCTTCCACCTTTCGGACGACCCGATCACCGGCGGTGAGCCGTCCGTCGGCTCGCCGCACGCGTCCGGGGCGGTCGACAACGACTATTTGATATTAGGGTAACCATCAAATTATCGTCAATCAGGGCGCCCGCCGCCACCCCGGGCGCCGCCCGCGGGGCGACTTCCCTCTGGTGCGAAGCGGATCGCCGCTGCATACTAACCTCGACGTCGATATCGACATCGACGCTCTTCCGGCCCACCGCGGGCGGCGCCGGCCTGCCCGCGCCCGGACGGCCGGTGATCCGGGAAGACCCTGGAAGGCGGTTCATGAACAGCCCTGAGAAGAGCTACGGCAGGCGCCTCGCCGAACTGGCCGACGAACATCCGGACGACCTCGCCCTCCGCTTCGTCCTCCTCGACGGGGAGGAGCCGGCGTTCACCTGGCGCGAGCTGCACGACCGCTCGAGCCGGCTGGCCGCCGCCCTCGCGGCGCGGGGGCTGGCGCTGGGCGACCGGCTCGCGCTGAGCCTGCGCAACACTCCCGAGTTCGTCATCGGCGCGTTCGCCGCGTGGAAGCTCGGAGCGGTGCCCGTCCCGGTGCGGTGGGACCTGCCGGACTGGGAACTGTCCCGGCTGCGGGAGGTCGTCAACGCGAAGGTGCACCTGGACGTCTCCGACATCCCGTGGATCCGGGCCACGGCCGCCGACCCGGTGCCCGATCTTCCGGACGCGGTCGCGCCGCAGCGCTACGGCATCTGCAGCAGCGGCTCGACGGGGACGCCGAAGGTGATCCTCCCCGGCGAACCGGGGGTCTACAGGGAGGAGGCGACGGTACCGTTCGCGCAGGTCTGGGCGCCGGTGCCGCGGCCCGAGACCATCATGGTGCTGGCGCCGCTCTACCACACCAACGGCTTCTCCACGCTGATGAACCTGCTGGGAGGCGACCGGCTCGTCATCCTGGAGAAGTTCGACGCGGCGCGCGTGGTGGACGTCATCGAGCGGTACCGCGTGTCGACGTTCACCGCGACGCCGACGATGCTGAAGCGCATCGCCGACGTCCCGGACATCGAGCGGCGGGATCTGTCGAGTATCCGGTGGTTCCTGCAGGGCGCCGCGCCGATGCCGCCGTCACTGGTGCACCGCTGGGCGGATCTGGTCGGCGCGGAACGCGTCTTCATGGCGTACGGCATGACGGAGGGGTTCGGCCTCACCGCCCTGCGCGGCGACGAGTGGATGACGCACGAGGGCAGCGTCGGACGCCCCTTCCGCGACACCGCCATCCGCATCCTCGACGAGAACGGCGGGGAACTGCCTCCGGGGGAGATCGGCACGGTGTACCTGCGGTCGTCCGTCGGAGGCGACTACACCTATCTCGGCGACGCCCCCCGGGCCGCCGCCACCGCCGACGGATTCCAGAGCGCCGGCGACATGGGGTACCTCGATGACGAGGGCTACCTGTACCTGAAGGACCGGGCGGTGGACCTGATCATCACCGGCGGCGCGAACGTGTTCCCGGCCGAGGTGGAGGCGGCGCTCATCGACCATCCGAAGATCGCCGACGTGGTGGTCATCGGGCTGCGCGACCCCGAATGGGGCCGCCGGGTGCACGCCGTGCTCGAACCCGCGGACCACGCCGCGCCGCCCACGGCCGCCGAGATCATCGCCTACGCCAAGGGGCGGCTGGCCGCCTACAAGGTGCCGAAGACGGTCGAGATCGTCGAGGCCGTCCCGCGCAGCGAGGCGACCAAGGTCAGCCGCAAGGCGATGGTCGAGGCCCGCGGCGGCTGACCGCGCGGCCGGCCGCGCCGGGACGACGACATTCCCACCCCCGAAAGAGGCACCATGACGTCAACGCACGAGCAGTCGCCGCCGGTCCCCGACACCCTGGACGAACTCCTGTCACCGGAGTGGCTCACCCGAGCGCTCGGTGCCCGCTTCCCCGGGGTCCGCATCTCCCGCGTCACCCCCGGCCCCGTGGTCAGCCGCCTGTCGACGAACGCGCGGTTCCACATCG
This sequence comes from Actinomadura sp. NTSP31, assembly GCF_041951385.1. Taxonomy (NCBI): domain Bacteria; kingdom Bacillati; phylum Actinomycetota; class Actinomycetes; order Streptosporangiales; family Thermomonosporaceae; genus Actinomadura; species Actinomadura sp. NTSP31. Next base: position 185,905 of record NZ_JBGNUT010000020.1, read on the forward strand.
AAGGCGAGAACGGGCTCCCGCCGGGCCTGCCCGCCGACCTGTGCGGCAAGGGCTACTTCACGGACGCGGGCTGGCCGGCCCGCGCGTCCGGGGTGTACGAGGTGTCCTTCTACCGCCACCTGGCGGCCAGGAGCGGCGTGCGCACGCTGCGCAGCCTGTACGCGGACATCTCCCCGGAGACCCGGCACGGTGTGGTCATCACCGAGGACGTCGTCGCGGCAGGGGGCGCGTTCCTCGACGCGACCAGCGACTACACGCCGGACCTGACGGCCGAGAGCCTCACGGAGCTCGCCAAGCTGCACGCCGCGACCTGGGCCGAGCCGGCCCTCAGCACGGCCGGATGGCTGACCTCGCGGCTCGACTCCTACATGAGGGCGCGGGGCGTCAAGGAGATCCGCGGCAACTTCGAGAGCGAGATCGGTGCCGGGGTGCCGAGCGAGGTCCGCGATCCCGAGCGGCTCTTCGCCGCCTACCAGGCGCTCGCGGAGGAGACGCCCGGCGTGGCACCGTGGGCGGTCATCCACGGAGACCCCCATGTCGGCAACCTCTACCTCGACGGAGAGGGACGGCCCGCCTTCCTGGACTGGCAGCTGGTCCAGCGAGGGCCCTGGTACATCGACGTCGGGTACCACATCGCGTCCACGCTCGGCGTCGAGGACCGGCGTGGATCGGAGGAGGATCTGCTGCGGCACTACCTGGACAGGCTCCGTGCAGGTGGCGTTGAGGCTCCTTCGTGGGACGAGGCGCGGCAGGGCGTCCGCCGGGGCATCATCCACGGCTTCTATCTCTGGAGCATCACGCTGAAGGTCGCCCCGGCCATGACCGGCGTCCTCCAGCACCGGCTCGGAACCGCCGCCGCCGATCACGACGCCTTCGCCGCGGTGGGCCGCTGAGACCATCGCACTCCGCCAAATGATTCGATGTGCTTAAATGTATGAACGGTTAGCATCGAGGTCGGCTGGCGGCGCAGCGGTGGTTCGGAGCGGCGGATGAGACTCGCACTGCACATCAACGACTACGCGAGCCTCGGCCCGCCCGCCCGGATGGCTCCGGCGCTCGCCCGCGTCGCCCGGACGGCCGAGGAGGCCGGGTTCGCCCGCCTCAGCCTGACCGACCACCTGTGGCAGATCAGCATGCTCGGCGAGCAGGACGAGCCGATGCTGGAGGCCTACACGACCCTCGGGTACCTGGCCGGGCGGACCCGGTCGATCGAACTGCAGACGCTCGTCACCGCCGCGACCTACCGGCCGCCCGGCCTGCTCGCGAAGATCGTGACGACGCTGGACGTGCTGACCGGGGGCCGCGCCTGGCTCGGCATCGGCGCGGGCTGGAACGAGCAGGAGGCGACCGGCCTCGGGCTGCCGTTCGGCACCCTCGCCGAACGCTTCGCGCACCTGGAGGAGACCGTCCAGATCTGCGACCGGATGTGGGGGACCGGCGAGGAGGCGTACGCCGGTGAGCACCACCGGCTCGCGAGCACGCTCAACTCGCCGCGGCCCCTCCGCCGGCCCCGGCCGGGGATCCTGATCGGCGGGGGAGGCGAACGGACGACGCTGCGGCTGGCCGCGCGGTACGCCGACGCCTTCAACGTCCACGGCGGCGCGGACGCCGGGCAGAAGGCGGACCGGCTGCTCGAGCACTGCGCGGAGATCGGACGCGACCCGGACGAGATCGAGCGGACCGCCGTCCTGCCGAACCCGGCGGAGGCCCCCGCGGACCCCGGCCGGCTGCTGGAGGAGCTCCGGCGGCTGCACGAGCTCGGCTTCACCACGGTCTTCACCGTCGTGCCGGGCGTCGGCGCGATCGCCCCGCTGGAGGCGTTCGCCGCCAAGGTGATCCCCGAGATCTCCACCTGGTGACGGCGCGCCCGGCCCGGCCGCACCGGCCGCCACGACACACCCGCACAGGATTCGACGGAAGGGAATCGGGATGAACGTCGACGACATGATCCTGGTCAGCATCGACGACCACGTCATCGAGCCGCCCGACATGTTCGACGCCCACGTGCCCGCCAAGTACCGGGACCGGGCGCCGAAGTCGATCGTGGACGAGAACGGCTACGAGAACTGGTGGTTCCAGGGCGTCCCCAGCGTCTCCACCAGCCTCAACGCCGTCGTGGGCTGGCCCAGGGAGGAGTGGGGGATGAACCCCTCCACCTTCGCCGAGATGCGGCCCGGCAGCTACGACATCCACGAGCGCGTGCGGGACATGAACCGCAACGGGATCCTCGCCTCGATGTGCTTCCCCTCGTTCGCCGGCTTCAGCGCGCGGTTCTTCCAGGAGGCCGACGACAAGGACCTCGCGCTGATCATGCTGAAGGCCTACAACGACTGGCACGTCGACGAGTGGGCGGCGGCCTATCCCGGCCGGTTCGTCCCCATCGCGCTCGGCCCGGTGTGGAACCCGGAGGAGCTCGCCGAGGAGGTGCGGCGGGTCGCGGCCAAGGGCGTCCGGGCCGTCACCATGCCCGAGCTTCCCCACCTGCAGGGCCTGCCCAGCTACCACGACCTGGAGTACTGGGGCCCGTTCTTCCGCGCCGCGTCCGAGACCGGCGTCGTCATGTGCCTGCACATCGGGCAGGGCTTCGCCGCCATCAACGGCGCCCCGGACGCCCCGATCGACAACATGATCATCCTCGCGACGCAGGTGTCCACGTTCGCGGCGCAGGACCTGCTGTGGGGCGGGGCCATGACCGCCTACCCCGACCTGAAGATCGCGTGGTCGGAGGCGGGGATCGGCTGGATCCCGTTCTACCTGGACCGCTGCGACCGGCACTACACCAACCAGCGCTGGCTGGGGCACGACTTCGGCGGGAAGCTGCCCAGCGACATCTTCCGGGAGCACTCGCTCGCCTGCTACGTCACCGATCCCACCGCGCTGAAGGTCCGGCACGACATCGGCATCGAGAACATCGCCTGGGAGTGCGACTACCCGCACTCGGACACCATCTGGCCCGACGCCCCCGAGTTCGTGCTCGGCGAGATGAACGGGGCGGGCGTGCCCGACCACGAGATCAACATGATCACGTACCAGAACACCTGCCGCTTCTTCGGCTGGGACGCCTTCAAGGACGTCCCGAAGGAGCGGGCGACGGTCGGCGCGCTGCGCGCCCTGTCACCGGACGTCGACACCACCACGCGCTCCAAGCACGAGTGGCGCCGCCTGTACGAGGCGTCGCACGCGTCCTGAGGAGACGGGCGCCGG